>JAAENB010001113.1 GCA_024224995.1 bacterium
GCCCCATCTGTTGACGTCATAATTCGGCCATTCCAACCCACAGCGACAAACATAGGATTTGATGTATCTGGTGATGTATCTGGTTGGCTCCTTTGTAATAAGAAACTAAGATTATCTCCGCATGAAGAGAGTAGAAAAATAATTGATATTACGATCAATAAATGGGGTATGCTTTTCCCGGCTGGTTTCTGTAAGCTATTCATATTTAATATTCATATTCAACATGTTGTATCTTAAATATAATGCAGTCTTAAGTAATAATCAAGCAGTAATTATTCCTAAAAAAGGAAAAAAAGAGCGATTCGATCTTCACCTCAAAATTACCAATACCACGAAATCGGAAGTCGCGCTTGATCATGTGGAAGGCGATATCTTTCTTGATAGATACCAGACTTCAAAAAGACAATAAAATCTAGAATTAGAAATTTTTTTTAAAAGTCATTTGCACGGAAACCGGTTCGCTGGTTTCTGTGCAGGTTTAGCAGTTAATTTGAAAACGTTCAATTACCATAACTTATTCCGAGAAAATAATCCCCGGCTTCAGTTTCATCATTCCATACAGCCCCATCTGTTGACGTCATAATTCGGCCATTCAAACCCACAGCCACAAACGTTCCATTACCATAACTTATTCCCCAAAAAGTATCCCCGGCCTCAGTTTCATCATTCCATACAGCCCCATCTGTTGACGTCATAATTCGGCCATTCAAACCCACAGTGACAAATGTTCCATTACCATAAA
>JAAENB010001114.1 GCA_024224995.1 bacterium
AAACCTGCCCAATGAAGAACTGGGTGATAAATATTCTATTGATAAAAAAATGTTGATAGAAGAAACAAAGGTAGAATGCATGCTGGGCATGCTCCTCTGCCTGGACCGTGAGCAAAGAATTGTGTTTATCCTGGGCGGAATTTTTGGGGTTGAAAGCAAATTTGGCAGTGAGATTTTAGAGATCACGGAAAGCAATTTCCGGAAACGGCTCTCCCGCGCCCGGGGAGAGCTGAAAAACTATATGACCGATAATTGCAGTTTGTTAAACCCGGAAAATTCCTGCAAGTGCACAAAAAAAACAAAAGCCGCGATTGAACAGGGATACGTAAACCCGGAAAAACTTCAGTTTAGTGATGAACATATGGAAAGAGTCAAGGAGAGAGTAGAGCGCAGCGATATCACCGTAGATGATATGAAAGAGCTGCGGTTCCAGCAGCTTTTCAGGGAACATCCTTATAAGATCTTTGAAACCAGTGAATTTTCGGAATTTATGGGCGGAATGTAACTTTTTTCCGGGAAGAGAGACGTTGCATGCAACGTCTCTCTTCCCGGAAACCAGGACCTGTTTAAAAAGAGTTTCTTGAGAGTGCGGACCCGGCTGTGCCGGGAAAATATACGGAAGAAACTGTTTATAGAAATAGATCGGTTTCAGCATGGGGCTGCCCGGGGGTGAATCCCCGGGCTACATGACTACACCCCTCCGGGGTGTTTCTGGTAT
>JAAENB010001115.1 GCA_024224995.1 bacterium
CAGGCAGGTGAAACAAGAATATTTTCACCTGCCTGAAGAGGTCTTGTTCAGATAGCGGCGCACGAATTTATCCACCAGGAACTAATTATATTTTACAAAATCGATTAAGTCAATGAATTTTGAGTTTGTTCTTCGAATTTTTGCAGCAGCCCTTCTATGGCAGTTGGAATCTCGAGGATGGGCGGGAGTTCCAGGTACTCCCTGGCATTATTGAGTATTTCAATTGTATATGGCGATTGCTTGCTGCATATAGAAAGAAAATGGGTAACAATGACGGTTTTTAAGGTATTTGACTTTATTCGAAAGGTGTGCGGAGAATGCCTGGCCGGGTGTATATGCACGAATTGATAGGGGTTATCTGCCAGGCGAAGAACCATAAGAGAAGTATCACTCAACGTGACGCACATATAGTCTCCCTGTCTCTTGCATTCACCAAATTTTTCCAAATAATCCCGGTAAACCTGTATATCAGCCAAATTGTTGCTTTTGATGAACTCAAGAACTTCCTGTTCTATTGCGTTTGCCGAGAGATCTCCATAATAGATATCAACCAGGCCGATAATACTTTTTAACTCTTTAAGTAATTCAGGCATGCCGACGGAACCATGCATTGCGTATTCAGCGGTTTGTTGTAAAATAACAGCCAGATGATGTTTAAACGCATGAAACAAAATAGGATTCATGGTAATTTTATCGGTTAAAATGCTTTTGTTAAGAAGTAAGATTTTTAGTAAGTGCTCATTTTTCGGGGATACCGGGGTCAATTTTGCGAAGATGCTTCGGGCAAGGGTTGGGTTCTGAGAGACGTTGCGTGCAACGCCTTTACTGGCTGGTTTCAGGCCAGGGCTATGGAGATTCCGAGGAGGGATGCGACCCCTGCGAGGGGCTTCAGCCCCTCGTTATGAAGAAGGCCCGGTTCTGGATTTTAGTTTCTTAAGAGCACCTGACCCCGCAGAGCGGGCTATACAAAGTATATCAACCCGGAATGTAAATTATGCCTGCCTGGAGCAATACCTCTGCAGAACGTTCGGAACTCGCTCCGCTCAAACAGCCTCACAACCTGCCGAGGCATCACTCCAGTCTGTTATAAGATACATCCCCCATCGCGTTTTACGGTCTTTTCCGACAGGACCACGTTCCGATG
>JAAENB010001116.1 GCA_024224995.1 bacterium
AATGTAAATTCTGCCTGCGGGAGTGATGCCTCGGCAGGTTGTGAGGCTGTTTGAGCGGAGCGAGTTCCGAACGTTCTGCTGAGGTATTACTCCCGGTAGGCATAATTTACATTCCAGCTCGATATACCCTATATTAAGACGCGACCACGGGGTCAGCTGCTCTCAAACAGAATAAAAAAAAGCCACCGCATCATATGCAGTGGCTTCTTATATTGTTAAAAACCCTGAATTCTCTTAGGGTGTCATTTCATAAGCATCTACAAGAGTATAAACATCTTCTTGTAATACTTTTTCATACTGCTCTTCATCCACTACAGGCTTCTTGATCATTGCAAGACATTTTTCCTGCTGAGCGTCCGTGCCGCTGGACTTGGAATAGAGATTCAGCGCGTATTTTGAAAAATCCCGTACGTATACGTCGAACATCTGGTTTAACATATCGTCGCTGATTTTTTCTATCTTCGCGCTCTCTATAATGAGCTGGCCGAATGCTACCAGGGTAAATATCTCCCCTACGGCGAGCAGGTAATCGAAATCCATCATCTGTTTCATAAGGCCCGCGCCCGAAACCACGAGATATTGCTTAAATACTTCGATTTGTTCTTTAAAGACATTGATGTTGGGAAGGTCTACGCTGCCGTAGGCTATGTTAAAGTCATGAAACTGTACCTTGCCGTATCCCTTTGTTGGTCCCTGGTTAAAAAGAAAATCATCATTCTCTGTTCCGGTTAACCTGTCAATCTCAGGAAACTCGCCTGGATTAAAGAAATAGTTTGGTATGAGCTTGGCAATAAGCGCCATGTTTACGTGTCTTGTTCCTTCAAGTTTTGGGAATCCTTTAAGCTCCATTGCTGCCTGCTCAAAATAGGTATCCTTTTCAAAACCCCTGGCCGCGATAATATCCCAGAGCATTTCCATAACCTCTTCTCCCTGTATGGCAACCTTCATTTTCATAATGGGGTTGTAAAGGAGATACCGCTTATCATCCGCGTTTGCTGCTCTCATATAGTCGGTTGCCCGTAAGCCAAAGAGTTTCATACCCGCGAGCCGGCAGTAAGAGTCCATGAAAAGTCTTTTTACATGAGCGAATTCGGTTACGTATTTCCCATAGAGGTTCCGGTGAGCCGCGTGGTTCAGGGATTCATATAGAGAATGAGTAACAATCCCAATAGCTCCGGACCCGATATTAAATTTACAAACATTGATAGTATTGAGCATATCGTCCCAGGCTTTCCGGCCGCGGGAAGTTATGTCCGCGTCGGTAATTGGGTAATCATGCAGCGCGAACTCTGATACATAGTTCTGGCTGGACCCGATCACGTTCTGTACACACTCATAATTAGGATGTTTTGAATCTACGACAAAAAATACATAATCATCGGAATCGGCAAATTTAGCGAATACAGTTACTGTCCCGGCTTCGTTCCCGTTCCCAATGTAGTACTTGCTTCCATTAGCAAGATAGGTTCCGTCTGCCTGGGGATATAATTTCATTTCTGATGAATAAATATCGGCACCATGCTCTTTTTCGGAAAGACCAAAAGCACAGAGCGCGTTATCTTTTAATTTTGCCGCTGCCTTATGTTTGGCTTCTTCATTGTCTCCCAGTAAAACCGGATCAAGTCCCAGGGTTGATACATGATACATATACCAGTATGCTGCTCCGTAGAATCCGCATATTTCGGAGAATTCAAACATCTTATAGGTACTGTAGTACTGGTCTTTGTCTTCGCCATAGCCTTTTGGCAGAAAAAGAGTTTCGAAGATTCGTTCCTCTTTTACGAATTCCGCGAAGTCGTAGGTAAAATCTCTTTCATGAAAGTCATCTTTGAGTTTCTTCTTCCCTTTTTTTTCAAACCATTCTATGGTTTTTTTCATTATTTCTCCGGATCTATCATCGGGATAGTTCCGGTCTTTTGGATCATATTTTTTAGGGTTTAATAAAAGCATTGTTTTGCTCCTTAAAGTTAAGTTTAAAGTTTCAAGTTTGAAGTTTGAAGTTCTCCGGACCTGAAACGGTTTATTACCATTGTATAAAAAAACCGGGAAACGATTGACATCGAATCCCGGGTTATTTGTTAATCTTGCAGTTTATACTGACCTTTCATCGCATAAACATATTTTTCCCAGACCTTAAGAAAGCTCTCTTCGTCTGCTACAGGAGTTTTAATCATCTTGATTGACAACTCTTTCTGCTTGTCACTGTTGCTTGGCTTGCTATAAATATTAAGCGCGAATTTTGAAAAATCCCGTACCATGAAATCAAAAATTTCATTAAGAAGATCATCTTCAACATCAAAAAACTTCACGCTTTCCAGGATCAGCTGACCATAAGCAACCAGGGTTAAGATCTCTCCCATTGCCAGGAGGTAATCGATATCTTTACTCTGCTTTTCATCCGGTCCTGCCTGTGCCAGGAAGGCTTTGAACAGTTCTATTTGCTCTTTAAAAACATTGATGTTTGGCAGATCAAAACCGCCGTACGCGATATTATAATCATGGAATTGAATCTTGCCAAGTCCCTTGGTTGGTCCCTGGTGGAACATGAATTCATCATTTGTTGACCCGTCCATTCTGGGAACTTCATCATACTCGCCGGGATTAAAAAAGTAATTCTTCATGAATTTGACGATGAGCGCCATGTTTACGTGAACAGTTCCTTCCAGTTTGGGCAACATTCCTACTTCCTGAGCTGCAGTTTCAAAGAAAGGTTCATTTTCAAATCCTTTAGCCGCGATTACATCCCAGATAAGGCTGATAACTTCTTCCCCTTCCCTGGTTACTTTCATTTTAACCATTGGATTATAGAGAAGGTAACGGCGGTCATCTGCTGACGCGGTCTTCATATAATCAACTGACCGTTCGGCGAAAAGTTTCATTGCTATGAGGCGGGAATAGGCATCGGTAAACAATCTTTTTACATGTGGAAAATCGGTTACATACTTCCCATAGAGGTTTCTGTTTGCCGCATGGTCGATTGCTTCATAGAACGCGTGTGTACAGAGTCCAATTGATCCCCATCCCAGGTTAAACTTACATACATTGATGGTATTAAGCATATCATCCCAGGCTTTCTGACCCTTTTCCGTGATATCTGCGTCTGTTATTGGATAATCATGCAGCGCGTATTCCGCTACATAGTTTTGATGGTTTACTACATTCCTGATGCACTCGTATTTTTCGTGTTTTGAATCAACGACGAAAAATACATATTCTCCGGAATCTGCCATTTTTGCAAAAGTAGAGACCAGGGCTGCTTCATTCCCGTTCCCAATATAGTATTTATCACCGTTTGCTTTATAAGTGCCGTCTTCCTGTGGATAAAGCATCATGTCGCTTGAATAAATATCGGCTCCATGCTCTTTTTCGGAAAGACCAAAGGCAAAAACACCGCCCTCTTGAAGAAGTTTAGCTGTTTTATGTTTTACCTCCTCATTGGTTCCGTTCCATATTGGGCAAAGTCCCAGCATTGATACCTGCCAGGTATACCAATAGGTAATTCCATAAAAACCGGTAATTTCAGAAAATTCACTGTTCCGGTACGTATCCCATCGTGAATCCTCTGCTCCGTATCCTTCGGGTGTCATGAGTGTTGCAAAAACCTGGTTTTCTTTAAGAAATTCAACAAATTCATAATTCCAGGTCCTGTCATGAAAATCAGCCTTAATTGACTTTAAACCCTTTTTTTCAAAATACTCAATAGTCTTAAGCATGATGTCTCTCGATTTATCATCGGTATACTTTCGTACATGCTTCTTAGGATTTAATAATATCATTATGTTCTCCTTATTGTAAAGTAGTTGAATGTGGCGGCGATGCAATTTTTTGGGAAATGTTGCTGATAATATTTCGTTTTCCAGCAGGAGAATTCAACCAGCTCTTCCAAGAGGTGAAAATATTCTTGTTTCACCTCTTGGAAGAGCTGGTTGAATTCTCCTGACAGATATTGTGAAATTGGATTGTGCTTATCTGCTGAATATTCCCAAAAATTAAATAGTCACCCTGGTTGTTACTGTAGCTCCGGCTACGTTATTTTCTTAATTAATGCGCTTTGAATATTTATCAATACATTGAACAGCGTTCGATCTGTCAAACATTTTTCAAATTTTTCTTGCTTTTTAAACTGCACTTATTTTATAATGCTTTAATTTTATAGTGTGATTATCAACACATTTTATGGGTTTACATACAAGAATCAAACACATTTTTGGTAATACCTATATTTTTTTGTAGGCAGGAAAGGCAGGACTGATGGCTGAAAAAAGTACTCTTAATAAACTAAAAACCCAGGAGCGGGAGCTTCGAAGAAACCTTATTATGGACGCAGCGGAAAAAGTTTTTTCCACCCAGCCCTTTAACAAAGTCAGTATGCGGGAAATTGCCGATGAAGCCGGAATTGCCACCTCCTCTATTTATACCTACTTTCCCAACCAGGAAAGCCTTTTTGTTGAAACCACTCTCCGTGAGGCCAATGTGCTTATTAACGAACTTAACGGTATTATCCAGGCCGAGAAAGATCACGCAATAAACGTTGAAAAAGTAATTAGCTCTTTTATCGACTATATTTCCTCACACGACTCTTACTTTAGAATGATGGTTGTTTTTATGACTCACGGCAACCTTACTCCCGACTCTCTTGAAAAACTGAACTCCACCATGCGGAAAGCCCTTGATATGTTCGATGCCCTTTTTAAAGAGATCCAATTCCAGGGCAACGTCCGCATGATGTCCCACTTCTTCTTTGCCGCCCTGAACGGTATCCTTGTTACCTTTAGAAAACTTCCCGGCAGAACCGAAGAGGAAGTTCTTGCCCATATGAAAGATGTGGGGAATTTGTTCAAAGCTATGATCCTTGCCATGTCCGGGGATAATCAGTCTGATAATGAGACTAAATGAGCCTGCACTGCAATAAATCCGCTGTTTTTTCCGGCAGACCCCAAAAAATCTGCCAGGAAATTACCCCGTGCATCTCAGAGGAGCTTATTACATAATGCCGGAAGCGATAACTATCGCTTTTCGTTGGGTCTTCAGGGGTCAGCCCCAGGATAATATCCAGGTACTCTTCCACAGCATAAGCCACAACACTGGAAACAGATTTTTTAAGGAATTTTCGTAAATCACAAAAATACTCATAATCGTCTTCCTGAAACGAGATATGAAACTTATGCCAGTTATCAGGATCGGGATCATCGAGTTGATATTGAACGGCCCGGCACATAGTAGCGGTAAAATCTTTCTCATTCATAACCATTTTCAAGAGCCTGATAATGATCTTTGTTCGGGAGATCCCCAGCGACACGGCAGCTTCATTGATTTTCTCCAAAACGGGAACATGAAAGTTAATTGTAGTTTTAATTATCATAAAAATTCTCCTGAAAGTCTGTTATCAGGCTGATATCTTTTAATCTAAAAAAGAATAGCCCCTATTAATAAGAGCATCATTTTAGCCCCAAAAGTAACAAACTTTTTTTAGAAATAACAAAAAAATTAAATTACTTGACTTTACACCCCCTTTTTAGTATA
This sequence comes from bacterium, assembly GCA_024224995.1. The sequence goes on from JAAENB010001116.1 coordinate 5,524, forward strand.
TTATGACTGACGAGTCAATCACTATTAATCATGTTTCAAGAGGCTGATCTATGAAATACGCTCAATTTCCCAAAGATTTTATTTTTGGTGCTGCTTCTGCCGCGTTCCAGGTTGAAGGTGCCTGGAATTCCGACGGAAAAGGGGAATCTATCTGGGACCGCTTTGCTCATACCCCGAAAAAGATCAAAAACGGCCACAGTGCCGATATCGCGTGCGATCATTATCACACTTATAAAGAAGATGTTGCTCTTATGAATGATCTGGCTTTGCAGGCCTACCGCTTCTCTATTTCATGGCCAAGAGTTATGCCCCAGGGATCGGGCGCGGTAAACGCGAAGGGCATCGACTTTTACAGCCGTCTTGTTGATGAGCTCCTTGAAAAGGGTATCACCCCTTTTGCCACCCTCTTTCACTGGGATCTGCCCCTTGCACTGGAGCAGGATATTGGCGGGTTTGCCTCCCGTGACTGCGCCGGTTATTTTAGCGATTATGCCGCCATTATGGTTCAAAAACTGGGCGACCGGGTTAAACACTGGATGACTCTGAATGAACCCCAGGACTATGCCTTTAACGGCTACCTGGTTGCCGAACACGCTCCGGGAAAATTAAAGCCCTGGCTCTTCCTGAAAGTAATTCATAACCAGCTCCTGGCTCACGGCAAAGCTGTCCAGGCCATGAAAAGCATTGACCCGGATTGCAAGGTGGGGCTTGCCCTTAACCACTGGCCCGTGCCGCCGCTTACGGATTCTCCAAACGATAAAAAAGCCGCCCTTCTTGGGGACCAGTTTGTTACCCGTATTTGCATGGACCCTTTGTTTAAAGCGGAATACCCAAAAGAAATTATGCATAAACTTCGATGGTTTAAACCCAAAATTATGAATGGTGATATGGAATGCATATCAACGCCTGTTGACTTTGTGGGTATTAACAATTATACCCGGCATAAAGCCTATTATAAACGATGGATCCCCTTTCTCAATGCCTGGCTTACTGAGTCGGACATTGCCGATACCGATTTTGTTAAAGACGGCAGCCAATATACCAGCATGGGCTGGAAGGTTTCTCCTGAAAGTATCTACACCGTTATTACCCGGCTCCAAAAAGAATACGGGAATCCGCCCATGTATATTACCGAGAACGGCGCTGCTTTTGATGATGTTCCTGTTGGGGACAAAGTCAATGATGTTAAACGGGTTGAATTTCTTAAAAGCTACCTGGCTATGGTTAAAAAAGCTGTTGACGAAGGTGCCAATCTCAAGGGATACTTTGTATGGTCTTTTATCGACAATTTTGAATGGTCCCTTGGTTTCGACAAACGCTTTGGCATTGTGTATAATGATTTTGATTCTCAAAAACGTATTATCAAAGATAGTGGTTACTGGTATCGTGATTTGATCCGGGCGCAAGGAGTATTTTAATGAAAGAAGGTTTTGTTGTTCCTGCTCGTGAGAAATTTGCTTATGGGATTGGTGACTTTGCCATTAATATTTCCTATGGCGCTATTAATCTCTATTTTTTCTTTTTCCTTACCAACTCCGCATCTATTTCTCCGGCATGGGCCGGTGGCATTATTCTTATTGCCAGGTTCTGGGATGCTATAACCGATTATTTTGTTGGTATGCTTTCTGACAAAACAGTATCACGCTTTGGAAAACGGCGCCCCTATATCCTCTTCGGCTGTTTGCCCTTTGGAATACTGTTTGCGCTGCTGTGGATTATTCCTTTTGAAAACCAAACGCATCTTATCCTATACTACCTTTCCATGATGGTCCTGTTCAATATAGCATTTACGATTGTTGCTGTTCCCTATAATTCAATGCTTCCCGAACTTACTCAAAACTATGATGAACGGACCAGTATTGCCGGGTATAAAATGGGACTCTCATTTGTGGGGACACTCCTGGCTGCTGCCGGAACTATGGTTATTGTTGATATACTCTTTGGCGGGAAAAAAGCATATGGAACAAGCTTTCCTGTTGCCGGCCTGGTATTTGGCATTATTATTTCTCTATCACTTATGGTGACATTTTTTGGAACCAAAGAACGAGTCTACTCTTCAGGTACCTCGAATCATGAAGGGCTTATTAAAACTTTTAAATCAATTATGAAACTTCGGGAGTTTCGGATTATTCTGGGTATGTATCTTTTTAATATGATCGGTTTTGATCTTATCCAGGTAATACTCATATTCTTTTTAAAAGATGTTATTAACGTTCCGGAAGCGGATTCCTTCATTTTTATGGCTATCCCCCTTGTAATTGCCGTCTTATGCGCTCCTCTCTGGATAACCCTTGGCGAAAAATGGGGCAAAAAAAAGGCATACATCGTTGCTGCAATATACATGTCCATATCATTCCTCTTCTGCCTCCTCGCCCCTGAGGGAAATATGAACTACATGTATGTAATATGCGCTTTTGCCGGCATTGGAATTTCAGCTTCACAGGTTATCCCCTACTCCATTATACCGGATGTAATTGAAGTTGATGAGTATGAAAACGGAACAAGAAGAGAAGGAGCTTTTTATGGTGTAATTATGTTTTTATACAAGGCTGCCTCTGCTCTTACTATTGAAGCTACGGCAATTCTCCTTGCCGTCTTCGGCTACATTGAATCAAAAGCCGGTGCCGCAGCCGTTGACCAGCCCGATTCAGCGATTTGGGCCATCCGCATCCTCATGGGTGTCGGCCCCGGAATCTTTTTCCTCATATCAGCCATTTTCGTCCACCGTCTTCCCATTACAAAAGAACGCTTCGACGAAATCCGGGGCATTATTGATGAACGAAGAAAAGCCGAATAAAAAAATAGATGCAAAAACGTCATCCGGCAGCAGCGTGACACCTCTTCGGGATGTGAGGACTGTTTGAGCATCGCGAGTTCCGCAGCATTCCGAAGAGGTGTCACGCTGCTGCCGTGCGAACCCACCCACTTTTATAATTTTCTTATTGACTCAAATTCGGTTTCATGGACAATTCAACCATGAAAAAAAAATTCCATAAAGATACGTTTGAAAAGATCCCCGCAGAAAAACAGGCAAAAATACTCATTGTTGCCGCAAAAGAATTCGCCTCCAAAGGCTTTGTAAACGCCAAAGTGGGCGATATCGCCAAAAAAGCAAAAATCTCCCACGGCTCCATGTATACCTATTTCTCCTCTAAAGACGACATGATCCATGCCATTATTCAAAAAGGCTGCGAAATTCAGCGGAACACCTTTACCGGCAGCGAACCGGAAGGGGATATCTTCACCAAAATAGAAACCATTCTCTCGGTTTCTATGGCGTTTGCCAGGGCAAATCCCGAAGCCATTACCATCTGGCTTGAAATGAGCTTTGAATATAATTCCCGGTTTTCCAGGCAAACCCTTGAAATTGAAGAAGAAGGGATCAAAGCCTGGCAGGACATCATTGAAGAAGGCAAAAAAGAAGGCTCCATTGATAAAAATATCGATCCCCTGTATACGGCTTTTTGCATCGACAGCATGCTATCTATTTTAATGAAAGGATATGTTTCAAAGCATGAAAAAGCCAGAAGAGAAATGCATTTCAATAAAGAGGCCGGTGATGATGCTGCTATTCTAAAAGGGGTTATGACGGTTGTTCGAAAGCTGCTTGGTTAGAATCCTCTATTATTTTTTTAAAAACCAGGGCTTGTTCATTATTTTTATCAATCTTTAATACCATTGCAACAAATTCCATTGCTTGATGCGGATGATTTTGTACAATAAACATTTGTGAAAGATATAATAAATTCTCTATATTAAAAGGATTTATTGTGTAATATTGTAAAAAATATTCCTGTGCTTTTCCAAAATCTTTTTTATCAGCATAAAAACAGCCAAGATTAATAAAAACCAGCGGCTCGGGCATTGTATCATAATTATTTTCAACAAACAAAAAATCCTTCAAAGCCCTGTCATAACTCTCCAGGTTAAGATAGACAATACCTCTATTTATATAACTTTTCATATGACGCGGGTAATTGTTTATATTATTCGAATACGCTGCTATTGCTTTTTCATAATCTCCAATCTCGTCATAAGCATTTGCAAGATTAAAAAGTAACGCCGGTCCCGATGCATCATTATTTTCCAAAAAATTTTCGATGATATCGATCGCCCTGGAACAATCTCGATATTTTTCAGATTGATAGTAAAAATTTGATAGAATAATTACGAGCTGTTCATTGTCGTAATCGATTGTAAGTTCCCGGAGTATCTCAAATGCATTTTCTTCTTCCCCCGTATTAATCAATGTGGAGATTAAACCCGACAAATCAGCATAAGATTTTGTAAATAATTGATATTCTTTAACCGGCAGCTTTTTAAGAAAATGTATAGCTTGTATAGCAGATTCATGAGCTTTTTCCGGCTGTCCTGAATAATAATAAGCCCGTGATAAATCGCTGTAGGTTGATAAAGAAAGATTATTGTTCTTTTCCTCAACTCTCAATACCTCAAGTAAACATTCCAGGGCTGCATCATAATCAAGAACCTGCCGGTAGAGAGCTGCCATATCATTTAAAACCACAGATTTTTCAATTTCATTTGTTACTGAGTCTACATATCCCTCAAGATATTCTATTTTATCATAAGGATTTGAGTATAAATCCTCCCGGATTCCCTCCATTTTCTCCTTCCCGGCGATGATACCTTTATCTTCCGGGATAAACGTAAAATTTAACTTCATCCAATCATAGAAGTCAAAAGCATACCGGACCAGGTTCTTAACTGTATACTGGGTCATGAAAAAAATAAAAAGAGCATTAAAATTAAAATAGTAGTCCCTGGTTATATTCAGGTCTTCAAAATACTTTCTTTGTGTTGTGTCTAATAGATCCACGCAGGTTTCAATATTATAGATAAAATAAATTTTCTTTTTACTATTCCATGAATTATAATCAGTAGTGAGTATTTTCGGGATCTCATTAGTATCAAGAGGAGTTTTGGCCATATCAATAAAATGAATTGAATTAAACAAATCGCTGTTGGAATAAAATTCCACTAATTCTCGGCGTGTTGATGGCAGAACCGTACAAAGCCCAAAACCTCTTGTCTCAAGGGTTAGAAATTTAGTAAGAAGGTCTACAGTAGTATTATTCTTTTCGTTAATTCTCATTTCTTTTCTTTTTATATAATGAGATGAATGTGTCAAGTAGTGGGTGAATATCATAAAATCCTTCATCATTGTATTTCATAACAGCCCGAATTCGCAGCAAGTCAAGTAAGGCAACACTCCTTTTGGGTTCTTCTTTTTTACCGTCATGAATTTCAAAAAGCACATCCAGGTATTCATCAAATGTTATTTTGATCTCATCATGCCTTTCCTGTATCCGGGAAGCAAAAATATCTTTATGGTCCAGTATGGATTTCTTCATGGATTTTTTTGTAATAATTTGGGATCGTTCAATTAAAGCTGCCTGACGAACAATCCCGAATAATTCACGAATTGAGCCTCCGGAATATTTTACGGCATCTTTATAGCACTCGTCTTCAAAAAGAGACAGATCAATACGATGTTCAAGAATATCAATGAATAAATCTTTTCCCGGCTTATACACCTTTCCTTTTTTATCCTTAATCTTTATCATGGGAAGAATCTGGGCGTTCCCAAACACCCCTTCAATAAGCGAAAAATCGGGATGATATACCAGCTCAACAGGAATAGTCAGGAGCATGGAACAGCGAAACATCCGGATGAATGCCGCATTCCCGGTATAGAAATCACGGGATTTTAAAAAAGGGATTTTTTCAAAATCGTCCACAATAACAAGAGTCTCTTTTCCGGTCTTGCTCTTAATATACGCAAAAATTTTATTACATTCAAAAATCAAATCATTTATTTTATTCTCTTCTATTCTTGAGGAATGTACTTTTGTACTGCCGATTGAACCGGCATCTATTTTTGCTTTCAAAAATAACTGTTTAAAAAAATCTACCCCTGCCCCACCACTGAGCGTGTACGATTTTTTTTCCTCTTCCTCAGAAATAATCTTTGTTTCACTACACCATTTTGAAATATTGCGCAATATGCTTTCGAGCATTTCATCTTTTTCTTCGACCAGCTCGTTTAATACCAGGGAATTCAAGAGGTCTTCCACTATCTGGAAAAGCAAAGCCTCAATAGTAATATTGTCAATTTTAAGGAGCAATACGGAAAAAATTATGATATTAAATGTATCTTCAAGCTCATAACAGAGTTTAATAAGCTCTGTGGTTTTACCGGACCCGGTAAAACCTGAAAAAAGAAGCTTGGAGTATGGATTAAGAGGATTTTTAAGCGTCCGTTCCAACGATAATATAGTGTTTTTTCCTCTTATTTCGTCGGTATCAACATAAAATTTGTCAAAACGCCGGCCCGTTAACTGTTCCAGCCCCATAATACCGAGTACATCCTCTATATTAGATGCCCTGGATATTTCCGTGGAAAAATAAGCATCGGGCAAATTATACCCTTCTTGAATTATTTCTATTAATTTCTCGCTCTTTTGCATCAACGCTGCCTTGAATATAAAAAAATTATTGGAAAACCGCAATTTCTTTCATATTTTCGATATTTTCGATAAAGTCAATGTTTTTTTATTAAGATTGGGCAAAATTGGCAGCTTCCCCATTTCTTCTTGACAACTCAATAAATTCATGCGATAATTGTTAAATATATATATATATATTTTCACACTATGACCACTTCGGAGCCGGAACACAACATGAAACTGGGAATAAAATCAAAATTTTTAATCTCCAGCAGCAGCCTCCTCTCGATCTCTGTTGCTGTGCTCATCTTAATCGTCTATTTCAATTTCAGAGCATACTCCATAGAAGAAAACGTGGACAAGGCCCGGAAAACTGCAAAGCAGCTCGTTGCCATGAGGGGCTATATGGCAACAATCGCGCCCTGGGTTGAATTCAAAAAAGAGAGCATTAACAGGTGGGCTGCCACTCCTGCTTATTCAGGGGCCCAGGTTGCCAAAAAAGTCAGTAAAGAAGCCAATTTTTATATAAAACAGACCGCTTTAAAATACCGGAACAAACTCAATATTCCAAATGAAACCGAAAAAAAAATGATCAATCTCATAACATTGGAAGACAAAGAGGAGTTCTGGGAAATTGGTCCTCATGAAGGGAGTGATTCAATCCCCGCAGGTACCAAATCAATCCTCTATGCCTATCGCCTGACAGTTAAAAAAGCATGTCTTAAATGTCACGGGGTTCGGGGTAAAGACGTTCCGGAAGCTCTTTATGAGAAGCTGGTTGCCGATTATGGTGAAACGGCATTTGACTTTGAAGAAGGAGATGTCCGCGGTATTGTATCCGTAGCCATTCCCCTCTCCCTGGCTACAGACGCCACAAACACCACACTGATTAAAATAGGAGTAATTGGGCTCCTTATTACTGTTATTATTTCAGTTATTTTTTATATCACTGCCAGGATTACTACCAGCTCAATAGATAAAGTTTCTCATCGTCTAAAAGATATCTCCGTAGGTGAAGGGGATCTTACGGCAAAACTTGTTATTGACACGCAGGATGAGATTGGTGATCTGGCCCATGACTTCAATACCTTTGTTGAAAAACTACGGGTAATAATCCGGGACGTGAAAGACACTTCCGTGGAACTGGCTTCGGCAATGGAAGAACAATCCGCCACAACCATACACGTGGCGGAGAGCGCCCAGGCTCTGGTTGAAGAGCAGACTGAGATTACCAGGGCCAGTAATAAAAATACGGAACATGTTGAAAGTGTGGCGTTTAATGTTGATGTTCAGGCAAACTGTTTTGTGACACTTACCAACAGGGTTGATGAACTGTCGGATACGATCTCCAAAGTCAGTGAAGAATCCAAACAGGCCATGAACATGGCAAAAGGAATCACTGCCAAGATTCAGCTCAGTGAAGAAGCACTCACAACAACGAACACGTCAATGCAAAAAATAGAAAAAAGCTCAATAGAGATGACCGGTATTATGAGCCTCATCAATGATATCGCGGACCAGATTAACCTGCTCTCCCTGAACGCGGCTATTGAGTCGGCCCGGGCCGGTGAAGCCGGAAGAGGATTCGCTGTTGTGGCGGATCAAATTTCAAAACTGGCCGATGAAACCGGGACCAGTATAAAAAATATCGATTCCCTCATCCATCATAATGAAGATGAAATCAAAAAAGGGATTGAGAGCGTAAAAAATACCGTAGAGCATATCAACGCGATTATTGGAGACGCCACTTCTATTAGCACTACCATTAATAAAATGTTCGATTTTATGCAGCTCCAGATTACCTATAACGCCAGTGTCCACAATGAATCGGAAACAGTACTAATGTTAGCAAAAGAAATAAACGAAGCTATTGAAGAGCATCAGACATCTACCGTTATGATTGAGAGTTCCATTAACAAGATCAACCAATTTTCTCAGGACAATGCCGCCTCAGCAGAAGAAATGTCCGCCACTGCCGAAGAGATCTCCGGCATGGCAGAATCGTTAAGGCTGCTGGTTGACGTTTTTAAAGTGTAAAACAGGAAAAAGGTGCAAGGAGGCACTCCGTACAAAAACCTTGAAGTTTAAAGTTTAAACTTTAAACTTCCTTAAGCCTCCCCCATCAAATTTTTAACCCGCGTTTTAGCCTTTCCAACAAGCACAATGGCGTCCATATTTACCATGTAAAGCGATGGGATAAAAATAAGCGTCAGGACTGTGGCAAAAAGCAGGCCGTAGGACATTGCCATAACCGTGGGTACCAGGGTTTGCGCGTCACCGCCGATTCCATAGACAGTGGGAAGCAGGCCCGCTACTGTTGTAATGGTAGTAAGCATAATGGGTCTGAGCCGCTGCTTTGCACCATCAGCTATGTTCTTTATTATGGACTCATCTTCGGAGCTGCCGCTTTTCTTGAAGACCGTGTTAATAAAATTGACCATTATTACACTATCATTAATGACAACCCCGCTAAGGCCGATTATCCCGATTATTCCCATGAAGCTGAGCGGTATTCCATGAGCGGTATAAGCCAGGAGTACCCCAATAAGTCCAAAGGGAATTACGGACAATACGATCAGGGGCTGGGACAGTGACCTGAACAGGATTACTACGATAAAATATATCATAATCAAAGCCATGATAAAAGCCACTCCAAGTCCCGAGAGCGCCTTTTTTGATTCCTTTGACTCGCCTCCATAGACAATATAGGCGCCGGGATATTTCTTTGGAATATCTTTAAAACGTTCCTTAAGCTTTCGAGCTGCCTGTGTGGGGGTTATTACTGCTGTGTCGGTATCGGCTGTTACGTTTATGGCCCTGTCACCGTTATAGTGATTAATAGACGCCTTTCCTTCCATTGGTTTGATAACGGCTATTTCTTTTAAGCGAATAAGCCTGCCCTGGTTGTTGGGAACAAGCAGGTTCAAAAGAAATTTCTTATCTTTTCGAAAGGTGTCGTCTACCTGGACCCTGAAATCGAGCTTGTTCGCCGTAGTCTGTATTGACGTTGCGACAGATCCTTCATAGGCGGTCCGCACGGCCCTGGCAACAGAATTGACATTCATGCCGAACTGGGCAAGCTTGCGGTAATCGAATTCTATTTTCAGCTCCTGCTTTCCCTTTTTTTGATCATGGTCTATATCTTTCACTCCGGGTATACCCGCAAGATAGGCTTCCACTTCCCTATGGATCTTTTTGGCTGTGGCATCATTATCGCTAATGATCTTTACATCAACAGCACTTCCCGTGGGCGGCCCCATTTTTCCTACGGCAAAAACAATTTTATCAAAGGCTGGAAACTTCTTTTCATTGATCTTCTCTCTGAGCTCAGCAACATACTGCTCCGCGCTCCGTTCCCGCTCTGTTGTGGGAACAAGTTTAATCTGTATAACGGCCCAGTTCTCATGCTTCCCTTTTGGCTCTATTGGTTTGCTCGACTGCTCGCCAACCTTTGTATACACGGAAACCAGTTCCTCTTTTGGAATTTCTTTGAGTACAATATTCTCGATCTGCGCGGTCAGTTCACTGGTCCGTTCCAGGGATGTTCCCCGGGGCGCTTCAAGATTCACATTGATCTTCTCTGCGGTATCATCCCACATAAGCACAAATCCCTTAATACTTTCCCTGGAAACAAAGATCGTGCCGATAAAAAGAACAAGAAAAATGCCCACTACAGCGTACCGGTAGCGCAAAGCCTTTTTCAAGGTTCTTTCGTAAAATTCCATGACCGGGATAAACCAGTCTCCCCTTTTTTTCTTTTCTTTTTTGGATTCTTTTTTAGGTTCTTTGTCATCTGCCAGGTGATTGGGCAGAATAAATGTCGCTTCAAAAAGCGATGCCAGGAGCGTCGCGGTGATTACAACAGGGTAGACGTAAATAAATTTCCCCATGGTTCCGCTGATGGTAAGCATGGGCAGAAACGCCACAATGGTACTGAGAATGGTTACGGTTACGGGCCCGATTATTTCTTTAACGCCCTGCACTGCCGCTTCCAGCGGCTTCATCCCGGTCTTTTTCTTTTCATAGATGACCTCAGCGATGACAATCGCGTCGTCCACCATCATTCCCAGGACCGTGACGATTGCTCCAAGAGTAAGAATATTGATAGAAAAATCGATGATGTACATAAACCCGATTACCATAAGCAGACAAAAAGGAATGCTGAATGCCGTCCAAAACGAGGTTTTGAAATCAAGAAAAACAAAGAGTACAATGAGAACCAGGAAAAACCCGATCATGGCATTGGATGCCACTACATTTAAAAGAGAGGTTATTGATTTGGAATCATCTTCCACTACAGTGATGTCGAAATGCTCGCTGTACAGACTCTTATTCTCTTCGAAAAAGGTCTTGATGTTGGCCACGGTATCAACAATATCGGCATTTTCGTTTTTCTTTATTGTTAACACGACCGCCTTTTTTTGATTTACCTTTACCTGGACGGTTTCTTTTTCAAAGCCGTCCTCTACGTTCGCTATATCTTTTATGGTTATGCGCCGCTGCTCAAATCCGGAGCGTATTATTACATCTTTCACGTCCATGGGATCGGCAAACTGGCCGATGGTGAGAATGGACTTCTCTTTGTGCAGTGACTGCAGGGTTCCGCCGCTGGCCCGTATATTCCGTGTTTGTATACTGCTTACCACATCATTCAGTGAAATATAACTCTCTTCCATTTTGCCGGGAATAACATCAATATGAATTTCCCGGTCCAGGTATCCCTTTTTATTGACTCCGCTGACCCCATCAATCCGGGTTAAGAGATTGTCCAGGGTTTCGGCTGTGGCATAGAGCTTTTTTGCCGGGACTTTTTCCGGATCCTTTGGCGTGAGGCTTACGACATAGACCGGTTTTAGTTTTGGATTAAGATCCGTGATAATTATATCTTCCACTTCATTGGGGATATCGGCAATATTGCTCTTGGATATTTTTCTGAATATTTCATCCTTTACTTTTTGCTTGTCTTCAATGTCCTGATCCAGGCTGATCATAATAATCCCGCCGTTCTCAATGGCCATTGATACATATTCGTCAATACCGGTAATCGATTTCAACTCGTCTTCTATTGGAACCACGGTATTCAATTCAACATCCGTTGCGCTGGACCCGGGGTATACTATATCTATCCGCATGGTATCCAGGTCTGTTGACGGGAATACCTCCTGCTTGATATTTCTCATGCTCATAAGCCCAAAACATATTACCGAGATGGTTATGAGATTCACCAGCAGTTTATCTTTCGTAAAAAACCGCAATATTTTTTCCATTTGTTTGTCTCCTTAAAAGAAAGTTTCAAGTTTAAAGTTTGATGTTTAAAGTTTTTTGCCGCTCGGACACCGGTGTCTGAGCGGAGCCGAAGACCCGTTACTTCGTAAGATCTACATAATCGAAATACAAATCGATTATTTGTTTTTTTAGCGCAAGGATCTCGATCTGCTCACTGGCGATTTTGTTGTCGGTATCGACCAGGTAACTGAGAGCGAGGCGGGCCTGGCTGTATTTAGTCCGTTCGGTTCTTCGCTGCGACTTCAGTACTGCCAGGTTTTTCTCTTTTATTTTCAAGATTTCTTTATTGCCTTCCAGGGCGGTGATAACTACGGCAAGGTTTTTCCGGTAACTGTTTTCCTGCTTTTCAAAATCCTTGCGTAAGTCCCGGATAGAAAGCTCAATGTCCTTAAGATCACTCTCCGCGGCGTTATTTCCCAGGGTATGTTTAAACTCAAACCCGATGGAATAATCGGTGTCGGACATGCCGCGTGCGGCGCCGGAAAAACTGTCTTTACTTCCCTTCCGGGTTACGGCTCCAACCAGGTTCAATTGGGGCAGCAGTTTATTCTCGCCCATTTCCCGCGTGTACTCCAGGTTTGCCAGGGTCAGTTCGAGAATCTTCGCGCCGGTTGTCTTTTTAAAGGGAACCCGGCTAATACCGGTGTTCAGGGCCGAATTGAAATACTCGGTAAATGAATTATCATCGGGTTTATCCTTTTGAGGCCCCAGAACAATAGCCAGATCTTCCTGTATGCGATTATAGGCTGCCTGGTATTGCGTATGATTTGACCGGTACCGGAGAACAGAAGAACGTGAACGCTGAACATCATCATTGTCCGAAAGACCGGCCCGGGCTTTTCGTCTCACCTGGGCTTCGAGCTTCTTCGCGTTGCTGATAGTTGTTTTTAAAATTCCCAGGGCCTGGTTGTACTGTACAGCCTCAAAATAAAGCTTTTTGTAATAGTTAAGCGCTGTTTTATCGCTTTCCAGTTTTTTCAGTTTCTCGGTTTCCAGTTTCATTTTCGCGTCTTTTTCCGCGTATCGATCCAGGATACCAAAGCAGTTATAAAGAATGGGCTGGCTCAATCCCAGGGAGACCTGGGGCTGATAGGTTGATATGGACAGAGCCTGTGACGTTGCAGTATATGTTCCGTCTATTGTTGCCTGCGCGTAATCTACCCCTGCTGAAACCCGGGTTCCTGTTGTGGTAAATGTCTTGTCCAGTCCGGCTGATACACTATACCCGTTAGTATAGTCCATATTAAAAGAACTTCCTACGGAATATTCTTTTTGACCGTAATAAGTTCCAGTGGTTGATAATCCAATATCACCGGCAGCTCCGGCCTTTTTTATCGCGTTTTTTGCCTTGCTCACGGCAATCCGGTTCTTTTCCAGCTCCGGGAGCTTTGTTTTGACTATATTCATATAATTGTCAAAGCCAGGCTTACTTTCTTCGGCCCATGCTCCTGCTGCCGTAAAAATGAATACCGCGAACAGTAAAAATGACACGGTGTTGATTATTGTAGACTGCCTCATTGTTCCTCCTGTTGGATGAGGTCCCATCGGGATTCCTTTCAATTTGTTACCTGAAATATGCTAAAATTTCGCCCTTTTGTCGTCCTTGCTCGCAAGTCCGGACTAAAAACAGGGTCCGGCCTTACGAGCTCGGACGTTTTTTTGGCAATAAGGGCACGGCACGCCGTGCCCCTGCCCGTTTTTAATTTTATGGTTTGACTTTATCTCTCGAATGGTGTATTATATGAAGATATAAGAGGATTTTTGAGAACAATTATGGATACTAAACAAAATAAAAGTATCGATGATCTGTATCACGATACGAGAAAAAATATTGAAAAATATGAAGAGGCATTAACCAAGCTTGCGGAAAGCGAAAAAAAATACCGTGAGCTGGTTGAATTTATGCCTACCATTGTATTTGAAGTCGATTCCCAGGGTTACCTCTCCTATGTTAACAAAAAAGCCCTGGAATTACTCGGGTATTACCGGGATGAAATCATTGGGACAAACCTTCTCGACATTATTGTGGAAGGGAAACAGGTGTTGGGCGGCCCCAGCACACAAAATATTCTCCTCCAATATATCGATATTACTATAGAGTATACCTTCCTTAAGAAGGACGGTTCTCCGCTTCCTGTTCATATTTACATAAACAAAACATTCCAAAACAACCAGATTGTTGGAGCCCGTGGTATTGCCATTGATATTACCAATATTCTCCGGACCCAGCAAAAGCTGAAAAACATTGAGAAAAAACATGATGCTATTGTAAAGCATGCCATTTATAATGCCCTCCATGACCGCTTAACCGATGTTTTTAACCGGGAAATGTTTCTTACGCGGCTGGAAGTTGAAATTATCAAGGCTACCAAGCGTAAACGGGGTGAAACAATCTTTGCTGTTATGTGCCTGGGCGTTGACCGGTTTAAATGGATTAACGAAATGCATGGCGCTACTGTTGGTGATGAATTGCTGCAGGTCGTTGCCCGCAGGCTCTCAGGTACCATCCGTAATGATGATACCCTGGCCCGCTTCTATGGTGATAAATTCTTTATTCTTCTTTCCGACATTGGCTATCGAGACGGTATTACCCATATTATTAAAAAGCTCCTTTCCATCTTCTCTTCTCCTTTCGAAATTGAAGGGAACTCGCTGCAGGTTACTTCCAGTATAGGAGTGTGTATTTTTCCCGATGATGCCGAAGATGAAGAAGGTCTGCTCGAAAAAGCGGAAGGGGCAATGTACCTGGCCAAAGAAAAAGGACGAAACCGATACCAGCTTTTCGACGGGGAACTTCACAACCGCATGGTTCTGCGCTTTCAGCTGGGCAAAGAGCTGGAAACCGCTACTATTAACGACGAGTTTATCCCCTTTTACCAGCCTACGGTTAACCGGGACGCCTCTCTTGCCGGTATGGAAGTTCTGGCCCGCTGGGAGTCTCCCAAACGGGGGCTGGTCTCTCCGGTGCAGTTTATTCCCATTATGGAAGAGAATGGTATGATCCATTTTCTTGGTGTTGATATCTTACGAAAATCCTGTACTCAGAATCAACACTGGCAAAAAAACGGCCATCTCCCTGTTTATATCGCGGTGAATCTTTCCCCCTACCAGTTAAGCAGAGATGACCTGGTTGAATCAGTTGAAACAATTTTAAAAGAAACGGGTCTTGATCCCCGGTGGCTGGAACTTGAAATTACCGAATCCGGGCTTATTGAAAACGAAGAGGATTGCATAAAAAAACTGCTGGAATTGCGTAACATGGGAATTTCCATTGCCATTGACGATTTTGGAACGGGCTATTCTTCTCTAAGCAAATTACAGGACTACCCGATTGATACCCTGAAGATCGACAAATCCTTTGTGGACAAGATCCTTATCAATTACAAAGCTGCCGCAATAACCCGGTACACAATACAACTCGCCCATGATCTCGGGTTTACTGTTGTTGCCGAAGGAGTTGAAACCAAAGAACAATTCGAATTTCTCCTGAAGGAAAACTGCGACCGTTTCCAGGGATATTATTTCTGCAAACCCGTGCCTGCCACGGATTTTGAAATAAAACTATTCGGGGAACCCGAGGAGTAAGGGCGGTGTTCCCTTCCCTTTCTTCCCTTTCTTCCATTTCTTCCATTTGAACGCGTACCGCAGCCGGTGCAGCCGGTCCACACCTGTATTGAATTTCCTTTTATCGTGCTGCCGGGAACGGACCAGTATCCAGGGGCTTCCCTGTTTTAAATAGAGTACCCGTGATTCAGCGGGCACCCGGGAAAGCTCCCTGCGTATTGATGACATATTGATAAACAATGTCCCACCCAGCTCCTCCACAACATTCACGGTGCCGGGTTCGCTCTGGGGACTATGCTGGTGCCCGGAAAACCATATATCGACCTTATAATTCTTTAATACCGCGGCGAACCGTTCCGATTTCAAAATCATGGTGTCGGGATATTTTTTACTGGCCAGACCGCTTCCCAGCATGGGCGCGTGGGTCACTGTTATTATTATTTTATCCTGGTTTTGTACCACGTTCTCTTTCCACCAGCGAAAGACCGCATCAGAAATGTTTGTCGCGTTGCTCCTTGTCTCATCGGACATCATGATGATAAACAGGTTGCCCAGGGTGACCGCGTAGTGAAGCTCACGCCGTACCATGCGCCGGTATACCCGCATGTCCCCGGCATCATGGTTCCCGGCGATTTCATAGCTATAGGGAATGCCTGCCCTGGCCCGTGTTTTAAAATACCAGGTATATATATGGGGCTCATTCGCATTGTTGACTATATCGCCCGCCACCAGGGCCAGGTCTATTTTCGGCACCGCGTTTATGATATCATTGACCGCGTTTTCAAAATCAACCCGTTCGGAAACTCTTCTGGGCTGTATATCGGAATGAGCCCAGATTACAAAACTCTCGTTTCCCGGCGTGGTTAATTCCCGGATTACTTTGTTTTTCCCGCCGCAGCCTGCTATGGATAGGACTAATAAAATAAAAAAAATAATAATGCTGATAGTTGCAGCGAGGTGTTTTTTCATTACCGCATGCTCCTGTTTGTGGAGACGTTGCGTGCAACGCCTCTACGGGCTTGTTTCCGAAGATTTTATCCCGGGGCCTTGCTCTGTCTCACGGGGTGCGACCCCGGGTAGCCCCATGCTGAAACCGATCCATTTATATAAACAGTTTCTGACCGATTACCGATCACCGATCACCCGGCCCGCGGGGCCACCGATCACCTTCTTCCTATACTCCGTTGGTGTTGTGCCGGTATTTTTCTTAAAAATATTATTAAACGTTGATTTGGAATTAAACCCGGCCCCGTAGGCGATGGTTAAAATATTCTCTTCTTTGTTAACCGGCTCCGCGAGTCTCTGTTTTACCTCTTCTACCCGGTACTCATTAATAAAATTATAAAAATTCTGTTTCTGATATAGATTTATTACAATTGATAAATGATGCGATGAAATTGAAAGCTCTTCTGCCAGGTCTTTCAGAGTCAGGGCGTCATTCAAATAGGGCTTTTCCTTTTCCATATATTCCTGCAGCTGATGGAGATACCGCTTGCCCGTGACCTCGTCCAGGCTGTGCTTCTCATACTTGGCACCGTTCCGTTCCCCGTTCTCTTCTTCCGGGTCTTTTATTTCTTTTATTTCTTCGATCTCTTCCACCATGGTATGGGTTTCCCGGAATATATCGGGCTGCCGAATGGCGAAGAAGGCTGTTAAAAAAATCGTGAGTACGGCAAAGATCCCGCCCGCGAAAAAGCCGCCTCTATTTTTTAAAACCCCAAGAGTATGAAGCCAGTAAACAATATTCCAGGTAAAAAATTTCACCAATAAGAGTCCCAGAAGCACCCGAAGCCAGCGCAGGTTTACCCGTTCTATATCGGAAAAAAATTCCTTTACGTTCCGGGAATAACGGGTAAGTACAATCCATGCCGCAACCGTATAAATTAATCCCGAAAGAGCACAGCTTCCCACCATAATGATAATAATCCTTCCGGGCCACCTGCTGAACATTGTTTCCATGAAAGCACGAAATTCCGCAAATGTATTAACTTCCGGTACCGGGAAAATTATGGCTAAGGCGCCTACTATTAAAAATAAAATTAAGGCATGAATCCCGTGCAGCAGGTCTTTTTTGTGCAGTTTGTCGGTCCTGGAAGTTAGCAAGGAGGTATATAAATAGGTAAGCGGGCCGTGAAGCGCCAGGGACGGCAGGGCAATTGCCCCCATATAATGCCCTATGGTAAAATGCCCCTTCATCATGAAATAGCGGCCTAGCATGGATACTGCTATGGCAAGAATAAGCAGAGATATACAGTTGTTCGCGTGCCGGTTCTCCCGCTTTGAAATGAGCACCGCGCCCAGGAAAATCCCCTGGGAGGCTCCGATTATGTGTATTATTTCTATTAGTTCTTGCATGAGATCTCAATACTACAAATACCGGTTCCCAAAGTCAAGAGAGAAATTCCTCCGGCCGTTCCGGATTACGAAAGGCTTCGAAAGCGTCATCCAGAGCAATTTTCTTCCCCCAGAGCACAATGCTCTTCCGGGACCCAGGCCCCATTTCCGCCGGTTTTCCTTCAATACTTTTCTTTATGACCATCTTCTGTTCTTCAATAAAACTCTCAAAAGTATACACCTGTCCTTTGTCATTTAATGCCGGTAATATTACCTGCTTTATTAGATCCGACACCCTCTGTATTTGATACAATTCCTCCATATCCACGCTAAAAAACTCCGCCACAAAGCGGTAATTATTCTCCACCCGGTGCAGATTATCCTCAGTAGGGCTCACCAGGTACGAGGCAATAGCCCCTCCCAGCCGGTAATACAGGTCCATACAGAGCATCTGGTCACACATCAACTCTGTTCGATTTAACTCCATTAAACGCTGGGACTCGTATTCCACCTCAATGGCGCTCTGAGCATTGTCGGCCATAAGTGCCATCTGTTCGTTGTGATAAACCATTACGGGCTGGGATACTTTTTCCGAGTCGGGAATTATTTTCCGTGAATTTTCCGCCAGGGAAACTGTTGTCATTTTATTAAACAAGCCCTCTTCGGCCAGTTTCCGCATAAACTCAGGGGCAAATTCCGACTCATCTTCAAGCTCAAATACCCGGTCATAAACAGCACAGGTTCCGGGAAATTTTTCTTTATCATCAATGCTCTTATACGCTTCACGATAGGCAATGCCGTACTCCTTTGCCGTTGGTATTTTCAAATTCCCGCTTGCCCGGTCTGCTGCCAGGCCCGCTTCGGCAAGCTCCGTTAAAAGCCTGCTCATTATATTCATCATATCATCTTCCGCGACTTTTCCCATATACGTGGAAATATCGGCACAGGAATTCCCCAGAGCCTCCATTTTCGCGAAATACTCCCTGGCTGCCACCAGCTTTTCATGATTATCATCCACTTTATCTGCGTACGTGTCTATCATGTTCACATAGGAATTTAAAAAATTTTGAATATCTTCATTCATTTCAGCACCTCCGAGATCCATTCTTTTAAGAGCGCCAGCCGGTCATCGTCATAATAAAGCGCGTTTCTGTACGGCGGGAAGGTACATATTTTCTCCCAGCTTACGTCCGGGTCCAGCTCCTGCAGTTTGCTCCATTCAATTTTGGCCTTGTAAATAAATTGTTCTTTATCTTTTTCCAGCTCAATATGGTGGCTTAAGACGATTTCAATAAAATTGAGCAGGTGTTCCTTTTTCCTGTTTTCCATAAAAATAAGTTCTTCCGTCTCTTTTCGCGCGTCCGTTATCCTGGTATTTAAATCTCCATAGCCCTTCGCCTCTTTGATCGCTTCATACATGGTCTTATGGGCCTGCTGCCGTTCTTTATATTGCAGCTTTTTATACAGGTCAAAAAAGTTGGCCTGCCGGTCCAGCTGCTCCGCCTGGGCGTTCAAAAACATATCCCCGGCCTTTTCCAGGTAATTTTCCGGCTCTTCCTGCCCTATCTTCAAATAATGACTCAGTACTTTTATAACCGTCCGGTGAAGATGAGGCTTATTCTCTGCCGCTTTTTTCTGTGCCGCTAAATAGCCTAATGAGTCCCGCATATGATCCGCCATAACCGCCTCCTGTTCTTGATACGTTTTCATGAGTATATACTAATTGATATGGCTTTGCAAACACAAAATTTCTTATTGCACATTCTCCCAAAATGTATATACTATACATACGAGGCAAAACAATGAAAAAGAATATTTTACTTGCACTATTACTTGTTTGCATTCTCATAAACTCCTCTCCCTCTCCTGCTGCGAATAAAGATCTTTTAATTAAAATAAAAAAAGCAATAACTTCGCTCAAAGGATATCACCCTTCCCCTAAAACCTTGAGTGCCGTTAACGTTTATATCAGCAAGAGCTCATCCCCGGTTATCCGTCAGGGGCTTCCCCTGCTGCTGGAACCGGAGTTGCACAAAAAACTGCTCCGGTCCGAGAGCATCATAAAAGACCTGAAAATCGATGGGCTCATTGATGACTGGGAATCCTCGAAGTTGATTATCAGCGATACCGCAAAAGACCTTGTTCCAATAAACAAATCAAAAGCAACAGGGCGATATAAACAGCACGAGGATCTTAAACGGTACGCCGGGATCATGGATGATGAATATCTCTACTGCATGGTTGACGCGTTCTCCCGGCCCAAAAAAGGTCAAAAATTTCATTACCGCATTAATCTTGTTAACTCCAACACAAAACTTATGTACGCCGTCATCTGGACTAATTTCGGGAATTTTATTCAACAGTGGAATCCCAAAACCGGCGCCTTTATTAAAAATATCAACATCAAAAATTCTATTATTATTCGAAAAGACGTATGCGAAGCAAAGGTTCCCTTATCCATTCTAAAAGGGCTGCCCGAAAGTTTTTATATTGAACCGGTTTCCTGGAACGAAAAAAACAACACCTATGACCACCACTGGACAAATATTCTTTACCGGCCTGTTTCAAAAGAGTACAACCGCTCTTCACTTGAAGTCTTTTGCCGCTACGCTGAAAAAGGAGTTCTCACGCCAAACGATCCCCTTCCCCTGGCACAGGCCATTACCGAGGGATATATTTATAAAATGGCTCACCGCAGCATTAAAGACCTGGTTATACGAGACGGTATCGCTATGATCCGGGAGGCGAAGCGTCACAAAGAGCTCAAAGACCTGGGCCTGGCTCCGCTCCTGGCATGGTGCAGCCGGGCCATTATGTACGGCGGGTACAACAGGTTTGGTTTTTATATGTACGCGAAAAACGGTTCAATAAACAAAGAAGCGTATGAGTTCATGGTCCTCTCGCCAAAGACGCTGAACCGGTGCAGGTCCATTATGAAAAAAAATAATCTTGTTGTAAAAGAGAATATCCGGGCAACTGCGAACAAAGTGGAGACCTGGCTTGAGCGAAGCATTAACAAATATCGTCGATATAACTTCAGTGATATTGCCGAACTATATAATAGCGATAAAAATTATTGGGAAACGGTATACAGGGAATCCCTGGATGAAAAAAATACCGGGCGCACAAACATCACTTCAATTAACGGGAAAAAAATCAACAAAGGGATAGTCTTCAGCCCCAATTTCCAGGTCAACTATATTCATAAAAACGGCTATTTCTACGGCAACTGCGTTGACGTAACCACTATAGCCATGAGCTTTTACAAAGCCCTGGGCGTGCCCGCGCTCCATGTCTGTTATGGTTCCATCGCAAAAAAATTTCATAAAGAGATCCATTCCTTCCCGGTCCACTTCTCTTCACGGGAAAATAAATGGTTTAACTTCTCCCGGGGCGGGAACACCCTCTACTCCTGGGCCTTAAAAGGCTCTACGCCGCTTAAGGTTTTTTATTATATTAACATGCCCCAGTCCGGTTCTTCATGGAATCATTTTGAACGAAGTTTTATGGGAAACAAGATGAGTCTTTCTTCCAGGGCCTGCCCGGAGATTGTGAGTGTTAAAAAATGGCAGCGGTTGAACAGAAACGGGTTTTCTGTGGAGAAGATATCGCGTTGTTTGGGGCGATAAAGAAGAGTTTAAAGTTCGAAGTTTAAAGAGACTACCCGGCCCGGGGCTGGTCACTGAGCGGAGTCGAAGTGAGCTTCTCGAACAACAAGCTCTTTCCCCTTAAACACAATAGCAAGCTTTTTATAATTCGTGATCCCCTTACCCGTAAGTTCGGCTACATATTTTTTTTCTTCGATCTGCTTAAAGGCACTGGCAAGGGCTTCTTCCGTTGACTCTTTGCCGAATACCCCGATCTTTTTAAATTCAATAACATAGGCAAGTTTGTTTTTATCTTTCGGAATGATCATAACATCATACCGGCCGTATCCCGATTCACGGTTGCTTGTTACCTCATAACTGTCGGCAAGCCACACCAAAAGACCGATAACAAATGACTGGTAAACCCGTTCCGATTCATCTCCATAATCGTGGTAACTGAATATTTTAAGAACAAGTTCTTTTAGAAGAAGTTCAAAAAGCCCGATGTCGCCGTCTATCAAGGCATTGAGCATCACTTCGATTCGTTTATTCTCAATTCTATCCGTAAAATAGGATTTAACAACTCTCGTATATATATACGAAACTTCTTCATTCGGTATTGATAATGAATAAACACGCTCCTTATTTACTACTTTTAGATTTGCCTGTTTTAAATATCCGCCAAAAAGGAGAAAGCTCCAGATGAGCTCGTCTCTTTTTTCAATATCAGCAAATATAATGTTTTCATCAATAGGTTTTTCAATACTTTCACCCCTGATAAGATAGTCGATTTCTTCTCTTAATTCTTTACCGCCGGATGAAAGAAGTCTCTCTATAATCTTGTTGTCCGCAGTATTGACCCAGTACGGTTTGAATTCCAATGATTTACTGCTGATAAAATTAATAATTGACCAGGGATTATACACGGTTTCAAGGCCAAAAAGATACCCGTTATACCAGTATCTTATATCATTATATTTTTCCGGAATATTAAAATCACTGAGTATGGTTTTAAGTTCCGTTTCCGTGAATCCAAATTTATCTGAAAATTCTTCCGAAAGAAGCGTAAAAACTCCCAGGTTATTAAGGCCGGAAAAAATGGACTCCCGGGCAACCCGCATAATCCCGGTTACCACAGACTTTTCCAGGGACGAGTTATCTTTAAGGCCCGCGCCGAGAAACCCGCGCGTAAAGTCAACTATCTCATCATAATAATTGTTTATATATCCCGCCTGCACCGGTGTATCATACTCATCAATAAGAATGATGACTTTATTACTGTAATATCGTTCAAGGATGTTTGAAAGAAACGAAAGAGATTGCAGGTAGTCTCCTTTTTGGGCTTCAAGGTTTGCAATTTTTTCGAAAGAAAGCTTCTCTCTTTTATTCAGAAATTCCCCGTTTAATAAATAGTTATGCCTCTCATATTCATTCGCGATTATTTTTTTTAGCAGGTAAAGGCAATCTTCCCATTCCAGGGTTTTTATATCTTTGAAAGTAAGAAATATAACCGGGAATTTACCCTGTTTTGAAGTATACTCCTCTTCCTGCTGCCATATGGCCAGTTTTTCAAAAAGGTGTTTATTGCTGTTCTCTGTTTTTTCGTAAAAATACCTGAGCATTGAAAGATTGATTGTTTTGCCGAATCTTCTCGGTCTTGGAACAAGCAATACCTCAGCGGAGTTGTCGATCACTTCTTTAATAAAAAGTGATTTGTCCACAAAATAATTATCATTTTCAATTAACTTTTTAAAATCGGAAACCCCAACAGGTAACTTTTTCATTCTTTTTTCCTGAACATTTTTCATACTTTGTCAAAACTATTGACAGCTAAATCTTTCAAAAAATCAACCATTATTCTCTCAAAAAATCAATTCTTTGGATTAAAGTTATTCTCTCCATTGATTTCTTCTGGACAAATTCCCCTCTCTTTCTTTTATTGTTCTCCTGTAAACAGTATACACATCGTTCAACCCCCCGTTGCCTGTTCGATAATGAGATATCTACCGGGGGAAAACCCCACAGATGTAGGGTTTTTTGAAAGCGAGTGAAAAAAAATATTGCTATTTATCTAAAAAAATGCCTCGATAATATAAATAAGCAATATTTATAAAAAAAAGGAATCACAGGATGAAGAAGAACCCGGTACCGGTTACCATTCAAGAGCTGGAAGAAATCCTTGATAAGTATCTCCAGGCAGGCACAAGCATGAACTATGCCCTTAAAATAGTTGGCCATCCCGGTGTAGGTAAATCGGCTATTGTAAAAGAGGCTGCCCAAAAAATGAACTTTCATTTTATTGATACCCGTCTTGCCTTTAAAGAAAATATCGACCTTGGAGGATATCCAGTTCCCGATCATTCCGCCAAAAGAATGATATATTACCGGCCCCGGTTTATTCCCCCTGAAGAAGTTCCTGAACAGAATAACGGTATTGTCTGGTTCTTAGACGAGGCCAACCGGGCTCACCCTACGGTAATCCAGACACTGTTCCAGATAATAACCGAAGGCAGATGCGGTGAGCATGACCTGCCGGAAAAAACCTTTGTTGTGCTGGCAGGCAACCTGGGTGAAGAGGATAACACCACCATTACCGAGTTCGACGATTCCGCCCTGGATGGGCGCCTTGCCATTTTCCACCTGAAACCGGCAACAAATGACTGGCTGGACTGGGCTAACCGGAGCGGTATTCATCCCGCTGTAATTCGCTATATTACCCTGTTCCCGGAAAAGCTCTGGGACGAGATAAATATCAACCCCAATCCCCGGGGCTGGCATCAGGTTTCGGAAGCATTAACCGAATCATACAAACTGGAAACCGAAAAAGAACTGGTGGACTACCTTGGCGACAACCGCGGTGGTACCCTGGAAAAACTGATTCTTTCCCTGGTTGGGGAAATCGCGGGCAGTGACTTTATTATGCAGCTTACCGCTCCCCGGGAACTGACGACCAGAGAAATTCTGAGCGGGAATCAAAATAAACTCAAAAGAATGATGAAAGGTACTATTCCCTCAGAGGATCTTCTCTGGGCTATTTCCGGCGCTCTTGACCATCTAAAAGAAAAAAACAGCATTTTAAAAAACAGGCTGGGCCCTGATGACCTTCGTGAGCTGGGTAATGTGCTGCAATTTATTGGCAATTCCAGGGCCGACACCAGGATATCGTTCTTTTTCCTGCTCCTGAAAGAGTGCGGACTCCTGACCGCGGTTCCTTCGGCTCTAAAGACAATTGATGATGATTCTATGGGAGCTGAACTGATGAAAAAATTCGGAGACTTTTTTTAACTATTGACTTTTATACAATATTAAATTGACAGTATTTTAACGTAAAATAAGAAATTATTATAAAAGCGGCTGCGTATGGGATACCGCCCTCCCCCGCACTCATCCGCTGTGGAATATAAAAATCAGCCTGCGGGTATTATTTAGGTATTATATATGGAAACCATTGAGTACACACCAAAAGAGAAGCTGGAAATACGCGGTAGTGTTATATATATCATTATTCTTTCAATAATGACCGGTCTTGCTCCTATATTTCAACGTCTGGGCGGAAGCGAGTGGGTAGATATTACAAAAACAACCGGCGCTTACGCATTTGTTATTATCCTGTCCTTCTTCATTTATAGAAAGAAAAAAAGAAAAGATAACGCTCTTGTCCTTACCTGGGTTGTAGCCATTCTAACATCACTCTTTGCTCTTTACGCCCGGTATGTATACACGCAAGTAAGCTGGGAATACGCTCTACAGGGTGTGCATATTCATGGCGTCTCCCTTGTTACGCTTATAGTTCTTCAATTTCTTTATAACAGAACTGTTTACATCGTTTGTTATGTCATGGCCATGACTGGCTGGTTTGGTTTCCTTCTCTGGGCAGGTCTTGTTGAGGATGTCCCCATGCAAATGAAAGGAATTATAGACGGACAACCCTTTTATGGGATCGTCAGCCTCAGGCAGGTATATTTTATGCTCATGATGACCATTGTCGGGTATATTAACTACAAAAACATCCCCGTTATTGAAGACTTCGACCGCATGACCGGGCGGCAGCGTAAAAAGATCGAACATCAATCCGAACAGCAGCGCCTTATTGCCGAAGAGGTTAAATCAAAAATGGAAAACCTCTTTGAACAGGTCGACAAACAGAATGTTGAATTAAACAATTTCAACGACCGGCTCCAGACCCAGGCTTCCACCTTTGAAGAAATATCCTCCACGGTTGAAGAACTGCTCAGCTCCTCGGACCGTATTTCCGATGTTGCCGGGGAACAGGTTGAAGCGAACAGCAACATGAAATTTACCATGGAAGAATTCTTTGAAATTAAAGAACAGACCAAACTGAAACTCAATGCCTCCCTGGTTAACATTGAAACCGTTGTGAATCAAACCAACGTGGGCAACGACATTCTTGAAAAAGTTGAAACAACTATCATGGAGATCAAAGGCCAGAGCGATAAAATCGGCGAGACGATTAAGGTGATTATCGATATCGCGGACCAGATTAACCTGCTTTCCCTCAATGCCAGCATTGAAGCTGCCCGTGCCGGTGAGCACGGCAAAGGTTTTGCTGTTGTTGCAGACGAAGTTGGCAAACTCGCGTCTCTTACGGGCGACAGCATCAAAGAAATAGACTCGGTTCTTGCCATTAATGCCGAAAAGATCGATTCCGGAGTTAGCATTATCAAAGACGCTTCGGAAAATATTAAAAACATGATCGATGAAATGCTTCAAAGCTCCGAAAAGATCAATGACCTTCGCGATAATATCTTTCTTGAGGAAAAATTTCTCAAAGGCATTGACAAGCAAATGAAGATGAATGTTGAACTCTCCCAGATTACAGGTACCGGTACCAGCGAGCAGAAACACGCTCTTGAAGCCACGTCCAGTGCCATTGAGAACCTTAACGATGAACTCTCGTCCATGGCTGAAGGAATTAATATCATAGCTATTACTTCCCAGATTATTCTGGAAGACGCGAAGCTCCTCATTGAACGGGCCGACCTGGCTGTGGAAGCGAACGAACTCGAGATCGATGGTGAAGCCGCGGCCCCCCATCCCCCGAAGGAGGCGTAAGAGTTATTGCCGGGGTTTGTGTATGAACAGTAAATTAGAAACAACCCTGGAAGAACTCTGGAAAAGGAGCCGCTTTACCTCCTACTTTTTCCAGTCCGTGCAATTTTCCGAAGAAAACTCCATCCCTACCCTGGCGCTCACGATCTACACGTCCAGGCTTACCCTTTTTTACAACTCTGACTTTATTGAACAGACCGGGTCCGAAGAACTCATTGGCCTCCTGGTCCATGAAATGCTCCATATCATCCTCTCCCATAATCACCGCGCCTTTCCGGGCGACGATATCTTTTTACAAAACCTTGCCCAGGATATGGTTATCAACTCGTATATTCTCGACATGGAAGAGCTCTTCTTTTCCGGGAAAAACCGCTACGGCAATGAGATCCCCCTGTTGGTTATTCCCTGGGGCCTGCCCATGATTCCCATGAAATTCCACCGGCAAACAGGCATTCAGGACCCGTCGTGGGAAGAAGTATACCGCTGGCTTAAAAATCTGCCCCCGGAAGATCTTCCCAAATTCAAAGGAGACCTTTCCGATTCCGATTCCGACGCGGAAGATTCCGAAAACAAATTCTCCTCCGACGAAAGCAGCCCCAACGCGGATGAAGCCGCGGCCGCTTCCCCGGATTCGGAACCCAGAGAACCAAAAGACCGTTCCGCTCCTCCTATGGACGGGCTTTCTTTTACCGACAATAACGACAACCCCCTGCCCGCGGGCATGCACCTGTTCCACAATCCCCGGCTGGACCAGGATCTCGATTCCGTTAAAGAACGGTTTTTAAACTTTGCCCTGAGAGACGATTCCGTTAAAGAAGAACGCCCCTTCCAGGAAATCTCCGCGCTCATTGAACGGGTGAGGCAGGTAGATACCAGCTCCTGGCGCCATATGATCAAAAGCCTTGTTGACTATTCTTCCCAATCAAAAGATTGGATCTATACCTACGGCAGGTTTAACCGCCGCTATTTTACCCAGGGCATTTACGCTCCCGGCAGGATCTTCCAGGAAAAAGAAGCCCTTACGGTTGTTGTTGATGTGTCCGCCTCCATGGTTATGACCCCGGGCGAGCTTGAGGCCGCTTTCGGCGTGGTTGAAGATCTTATGAGCAAATACATTGTCCACCTTCTCTGCATCGATGAAAATGTTTTTGTGCCGGAGAAAAAAGATAACCGCTTTGTTGCTGCCCCTTCCTCCGGCGCTGCCTCTTACGTTTATAAAAAAGGCGACTGGAAATTTATCAAAAGCGGCACCAGCGGCACCACGTTCTTTGCCTCCCTTTTCAATAAACACATGAAAAACCACAGAGAAATGCTGATAATCATTACCGACGGTTTCATATACGACATTGACCAATTACGCAAATACTCCCCCACTCTCTGGGTCATCTCCGGCAACCGGCCCGATCCTTTTGCCGCGCCCTTTGGGAGAGTTGTGGAGATAAAAGAGAAAAAAGTTTGAAGTTTGAAGTTTGAAGAAAACTTGCTCCGGCCAAAACAACTTTAAACTTGAAACTTCAAACCTCAAACTATTTTTTTAGGAGCAGTGCCATGAAAGAAAAAAACTCATTAACAAAACTCTCCCCACGGGCTATATTCCAATCCGGGTGCAGTGACCCGGAGTTTGATTTCGACGCCGGGATAGAGGCTCTTCTGGGCTGCAAAAATCCCGAGATTATTTTTTTGGCGGGGAAGCAGTGGGAGCAGTTTGATTATTCCCGGGGTTTAGACGCGCTTATCGCCCTTAGCAGTACGGAGTATATTTATCACGCAGGGACGTACTGGCCGGAGTTTGATTATGAGAAAGGTCTTTCCGTGCTTATTAAAATTGCCGATCCTCATTACCTGTACCGGGCAGGCCGGTTCTGGAAAAAGTTCGATTTTGAGCGGGGGCTGGACGCTATTGTGGCTCTTAATATTCCACGGTTTATTTATTATTCGGGGCAGGAGTGGAAGCAGTTTAATTTCTCAAAAGGGTTTAATGCCCTGGTAAAGACCGGGAACGCGGAGTATATTTTTTACGCAGGGTCTCATTGGGATGAGTTTGATTACAAACAGGGGTTTGCTGCCCTGGTGAGGTCCGGAAACCCGGAGTTTGTTTTTAAAGCGGGTACTCTCTGGAAAGAGTTTGATTTTTCAAAGGCCTGGCGCGTACTGGAAGACGCCGTTGCTGTCGGCGCGCGATGGCGCGGGAAGGCGCTGGAGAACGCGGAGTGGAAGGTTGGGCTGAAGGGGTTGTGGGCGGAGTTGTGTTTGTGAGAGCAGCTGACCCTGCGAAGCAGGGAAAAATAGGTCAGAAACTGTGCCGACACCGGGGTCTGTTTTGCGAAGGTGCTCCGGGCGAGGTGTGCGACCCCTGCGAGGGGTTTGGTTCTGAGAGACGTTGCAGTGCAACGCCTTTACTGGCTGGTTTCTGGCCAGGGCTATGGAGATTCCGGGAAGGGTGCGGCCCCGGCAGGGCGGGGAAAAATACGGAAGAAACTGTGTTGATACCGGGGTCTGTTTTCAGCGGCCCCCCAACCCCCGGAGGGGGCGCAAGAGTTTTTGGAAAGGCGCTGTACCTTTGGGGGTTTTGAAACCTTTTTTCATCATCTTCTTCCCCCTCGGGGGGATAGGGGGGATCGTGCCCCATAAGGGGGAAAGGGGGCAAGCAAAAAGAGTTTCTTGAGAGCAGCTGACCCCGCAGAGCGGGCTATATAAGGTATATCAACCCGGAATGTAAATTATGCCTACCGGGAG
>JAAENB010001117.1 GCA_024224995.1 bacterium
AATGTAAATTATGCCTGCCTGGAGTGATGCCTCGGCAGGTTGTGAGGCTGTCTGAGCGGAGCGAGTTCCGAACGTTCTGCAGAGGTATTACTCCAGGCAGGCATAATTTACATTCCGGGTTGATATACCTTATATTAAGATGCGACCACAGGGTCAGGCAATCTCAAAAACCCGCTTTGCGTTCTCAAACAAAAACAGGTCTTCAACTTCCTGATCCAGCTCAAGAGAGCCAAGATCTTCCAGGCATTTTTTTGGCATAATCATGGGATAATTAGTACCAAACAACACTTTCTTTTTTCCATTTGTCTTCATGTAAGAGACAAGTTCAGCGGGAAACCGTTTGGCAGTATAGGCCGATGTGTCGATATACACATTGGAGTGTTTTGTTGCCACAGCGATCATCTCAGCAGTCCAGGGATAGCCAATATGGCCGCACACAATCTTTAATTCGGGAAAATCAATAGCAACTTCATCAATATAGGGAATAGGTCTTCCCGGTTCCGACGGCCTGAGCGGCCCGGTATGGCCAACCTGGAAACAGACGGGAATACCCAGTTCAATACATTCTGCATAAAAAGGATAATAATAGCGGTTTGTAGGCGGCAAGTTCCAGAGCCACTGAACAATCCGTAATCCTTTAAACTTCAGCTCTTTAACGCATCTTCGAAGCTCCCTGATCCCTTCCATTGGAGAACAGAGGTCCACAGACGCGATCCCAATAAACCGGTCCGGGTATTTTTCAACACAGGCAGCCACCTCATCATTCGTAATAAGCGGCCCCTGAGGCCCCCACCAGGCGCAAATAAGCCCTTTACCAACATTTCCCTGGTCCATAACTCCTGTAGTAAACTCCAGCGGAATCTCTTCAGTGATAATTTGGTTCCCCATCCATTTTCTTAGAGAAGCAAACATAGGATGATTTACAAAACCAACATTGGGATGCTGCATCCACACATCGATCACTTTTCTTTCTTCTTTCATAAGCGGTCCTCCCATACTGACCAGCATTTAGTTTGCATGCAAACTAAATGCATAAATTTTTTTACATATTCACTGTAATTTTATTTAACAGCCGAAATAATTCGGTCTTTTCTTCTTCACTCATTCCGGAAAAAAGCTTATTTTGCAATTTCACGGAAATTCCCGCCACATCATCAACATGCTGAAGAGCTTTTTCCGTAAGTTTGATCCGTACGGAACGAGCATCCAGGGAATCCTTTGTTTTTACAACATACTCCTTTTTTTCCAGGGCATTTACGATCAAGGAGACAGTTGACTTGTCTTTGTAAGACTTTTCACTAATTTCTTTCAGTGCTAAGCCATTTTTGCTCTTTAATACGTATAATATATCACCATAAGACGGAGGAATATCCGTAACACCAACCAGCTTCATCTCATATTCCAGGAAGGAAAAAGCCCGTTTTCGTATACTGCTCAAATTATATAAAAAATTCTTCTCAGTTATATTTACAGTCATAATAGTTTGCATACAAACCATTATGACTGTAAATGTCAAGATAAAAATAAGGCAGCTGGCCTTAATCTTCCTCGATCCGGATCATTTCAACTTTATCTGTTTCCGTATCCAGAATTACAATAGAGAGTTCATCTGTGCCAAAGAGGGAACCGGGGTTGATTACCCTGATGTTGTTGGAGAGATAATTTTCAAAAAAATGGGTGTGACCTTTAATTATATAGTTATAGATTCCTGAAGCAACAGCTTCACGGAACATGGGGACATTATTCCCATGAAAAACAATAAATTTTTTATTATCGATCTCAAAGGTACAGAATTCTTCTATGGAGCCAAAACCCAGCATTTGAGACTCTTTATTCAAATTTTCCACATCAATATCACCGTTGCCAAGCACAAACTTGCAATCAAATTCTCTAAATTCTTTAAGCATCAGGGGAGAGGTTAAATCCCCTGCATGAATAACAAAGGAAACCTCCTGCTCTTTAAAAACAGCAATAGCCTGCCTGGTTAGATCAATATTGTTATGCGTATCGGAAATTATACCAATTTTCATACTATTCCTTAAAAAAGTTCAAGGTTCAAAGTTTTTTACCGCCAGGGCGGTTTTCTTAACCGATCACCCGATCACCCCGCCCGCAGGGCGACCGATTACCTTACTCCCCCTAGCTTAACTTCGCTCCTACAGGGATATTGTCATCAATCTCTATTAAGACCGGATTATCGTTTTTCTCTTTTTTGGCAGCTAAAAGCATTCCATAGGATTTTCGTTTAAAAATAGTGGCCGGTTTCAGGTTTGCCACCAGTAAAATCTTCTTACCCACCAGGGAATCGGGGCTGTACGTTTGAGCAATACCGGCAATAATCGTACGGGTATCGAGGCCCGAATCGACCTGTAATTCCAGGAGCTTGTCCGAGCCTTCAACCTTTTCAGCCTCAAGAACTTTCGCTACCCTGATATCAACTTTTAAAAATTCCTTAAAATCAAGCAGACCGTCATCTTCGATTTTTTGAGCTTCTTTACTATCACCCTTTTTCTTCTTCCCCTCTTTCGCTTTCTCCTTCTTGTCTTTCTTACCCTTATCGTCCTCTTCTTTTTCGAGCCGGGGAAAAAGTATACCCACATCGGAGATCTTTTTCCCTTCATCAAGAAGATTGAGCCCCAGAAGGCTCTCTACATCAACAGGCTTATTCTCTGCCTGGAGGCCCTTAATAATTGCCGGAGATGAATTGATCAGGACCGGGTCCAGGAGAACCGCCACACTGTAGATCGATTCAAGCAGGTTTCTCATACAGGACGCGAGTTCAGCGGTTTTATTCTCTTTTGCCAGCTGCCAGGGTTTGCGCTCATCAATATATTTATTCAGGTGCCGGACAAATTCCCAGAGCTTCTCAATGCCAATACTTGTTTGAAAGTTCGACGCGTATTTGATATATCCCTCTACACTTTCTTTTAGCCGTGCCGAAAGATCATCCCGTTCCGAAGCGGAGCCCTCATCAAAAGAAGGGATTGCGCTGTCGAAATATTTATCAACCATATTAAAAGATCTGCGGACCAGGTTGCCCAGGTCATTTGCCAGGTCGTAATTAACCCGGTTTACAATTGCTTCTTCACTAAATTTCGCGTCCAGGCCAAACGTCATTTCCCTGAGGAAAAAATATCGTACCTGGTCATTACCATACTTGTTAACAAGTTCAGTGGGAGATACAACATTACCGAGACTCTTTGACATCTTGGCATCCTGCATATTCCAGTAACCATGAACATTAAGATGATGATACGGCTCAATCCCGGCAGCCTTCAGCATGGTAGGCCAGAACACCCCATGGGGCTTCACAATATCTTTCGCGATAATATGTTCCACTGAAGGCCAGTATTTTTTAAATTTCTCATCATTGGGATACCCAAGAGCGCTGATATAATTAATCAGGGCATCGAACCATACATACGTAACAAACTCTTCATCAAAAGGAAGAGCAACTCCCCATGAAAGCCTGCTCTTGGGCCTTGAGATACAGAGATCTTCAAGAGCATCTCCTTTTAAAAGAGATAATACTTCATTTTTATACCGTTCGGGACGAATAAAGTCGGGATTATCGGCAATATGTTGAATCAGCCAGTCCTGGTATTTGCTCATCTTAAAGAAATAGTTCTTTTCTTCAATGAATTGAAGCTCTTTATTGTGATCGGGGCATTTCCCATCAACCATTTCTTTTTCCGTTAAAAAACGCTCACATCCAACACAATAATAACCGCCATAACTGCCAAAATATATATCACCGGCATCGTAAACCTTTTGCAGTATTTCCCGCACAACCTTTATATGGCGCTCTTCTGTTGTTCGAATAAAATCACTATACTCTATTCCAATATCGTCCCAGGCCTGCCGGAATTTCGAGCTAATGACATTGCTGTACTCTTCAGGGCTTGTGTTCCCTGCTTCGGCAGATTCGGCGATTTTATCCCCATGCTCATCGGTTCCGGTGAGAAAATACGAGTCGTTTCCCAGAAGAGAATTAAACCTGGCCATAAAATCGGCAAGGATTGTTGAGTACGCGTGCCCAATGTGGGGTTCTGCATTTACATAATAAATAGGTGTTGTCACATAAAATCTTTTGTCCATTTCAATATCCTCTTAAGAAACTAAATCTTACACAGGGCCTGTTCCCGAAGATCTTATCCGGGGCTCTGCTCTGTTCCACGGGGTTGAAACCCCGAGCTACAATACGTCGCCCCGCTGGGGCGATTCGGTCTTGGGTCAGCATCAACCAATGCCCTGCGGACGATTCGGTCCCATACCAGAAATACCCCGGAGGGGTAAAGTCATGTAGCCCGGGGATTCACCCCCGGGCAGCCCCATGCTGAAACCGATCCATTTTTTAAAAACAGTTTCTTCCGTATTTTTTCCCCCGCCATCGGTGTCTGAGCGGAGCCGAAGACCCGGTGTCAGATGCCCCAAATAAAAAAAGTGAGCAGAACACCACTCACTTTTCAATACAATTCCCTCTCAAATTCTCAAAACCCCTGTGCTGAGCGGAGCCGAAGCATCGAACTTCAAACTTTAAACTTTCTTTACCCTATCGCTGCCTCAACAGTCTGTCGAAATTTAAAATCGAGTTTTCCGATTAGTTTTAACAGGGAAACAAGTTTGTCCTTATTTATTCCTTTTGCGTAATCACAAAGTTTTTTAAAATTGGACTTTGTAGGGTTCTGATAATACGCAATAACATGATGCAGATTATTCTTGATCGAAGGTTTTGCCAGAGTATAGATGCGTTGTTCAATATACTTATTATATTCTGATTTCACTTTGGCCCATTTCAGATTGGACTTGGCTACCATGATCCTTACAGCCCGGTTATACAGCTTCTGCTCATGGGGTCTTTCCGCGCTTTTTTTAAGCCAGAGAAAGGAAAACTTCATGGCTCCTTCTTTCCACTTATGACGCATTTTCGGCATCTCAACCCGCTCTTTTACGATCTTGCTGTTTTTCTTCCTGTGCAGCAAGCGGATCTCCCTGCTTTCAATGGGATAATAATTTGACGCCTCTCGGGATGAGGCTTTTTTCCTGGTTTTCAGGCTTCGTTTAATATCGTCATGGCCGAATATGAGTCTGGCTTCTTTTTCGCTAAAAAACTCTTTCCTGATCTTATATATCTTCTTATTTACCGTTCTGGCAGAAACATCTTTTTTGTGTTTGAAAACATGTACCCTTTCCAAATAGGCATTATATTTCCCGGAAATAATCTCCATGTTCTCTTCTTTAAAGAGTTCGGCAAAAAAAGTGGGGATCTTGGAAAGAGCGGTTATTATTATATCAATTGTAGCAAAAACCACAATTCCTATAATCCTGAAAAAAAACATTACATCCACAAGAGTGGAATCGCCAATCTTTCCATCCGAAGGCTTATGCTGTGACTGATTTATTCGTTGTCCTTCAATATGTCTCATCTTACAATACTTCCAGTTTTGAGTTCTGTTTATAGCTAAATAATAGGTTTTTTTGTTTATTTACTCATTTGACTCTTTAAAAGAGTTAAAATCCCAATTTTATAACTCTTAAAGAATTAATTTAGTTAGAGCCCCAGAACAAGCTATTTGTCAAGCCCGTTTTCCAACTTTTTTAGTATTATTTATATATCCCTATTCAATGTATCATATTTCCTATACGGAGTCAATTATTTTGTTCTGAAGCTCAAGAACCGGTTGACTTTTCATATTTACCCTGTAAAATACGGTTTTTAGAGAACACAGGAGTGGAAAATAGAATGGAAAGCAAAAAAATCGGTCAATACCTGGTTATAGGCGGCAATATAGCCCAATGGCAGCTCGATATCGCTCTTGAAAAACAGAACAAAGAAGGCGGCTTAATAGGTGAGATTCTCATCAAACTCGGTTACCTGGAAGATACCGCTCTAATTGACGCATTAAAAATGCAGGCTGAAGATGTACAGCCGCTCGCTTAATCCGGGTGTCAGGGATCGGGGACCGGGGGCCAGGGCTTTGAGCAAGCAGTTTCTTTTGTATTTAGTTTTATTCCTGCTCTTTTTCTTTTCTACTCTGACAGGGTGTGTATCGATACAGAGCTATACCAGTACCCTGTATAAACCGGTTTATATGCCCTATGGTGAATTCCGGAATTCCTTTAAAGTTGAAAAACCACGGCCATTAATTGATCCCGGGCGCATTTACCTCAAAGACAATTTTATCTTTATCAATGAAAAAGATAAAGGGATTCATATTATTGACAATTCAGATCCCCGTGCTCCGCGGAAGGTCGCGTTCCTGAATATTCTCGGCAACATGGACATGGCTATCCAGGGCAACTATCTCTATGCCGACAGCCACATAGATCTCCTTGTTGTCGATATTCGCAGGCTTTCGGAAGCGCCTTTAAAAATTGGTATGATAAACAGGTTGGAAGAAGTCTTCCCCTATGACCCGGGAAAACGTATTAAACTGAGCATGTTCAACGACCGTCGAACCTTTCGCCGGTTCCGGCGCTTCAGCCGCCCCCGGGACAGGGTTTCCTTTGTCCCTATTGATACCTCAAAGGGGATTGTTGTTGATTGGGAAAAAATAACCGATATGAAAGCCAAAGCAAGGTTCAGCTCCCAGGCCTGCTGCATGGGCGGCGCGAAAATGGCCGCCATGAAAGGCGGCGGCGGTGACGCAGGCATTGGCGGTTCCCTGGCCCGGTTTACCATCAAAGATTCTTATTTATATACGGTAGACAGCAAACGCTTAAAAGTCTTTTCCCTGGCAGATCCTCCGCGGCCAAAGGCCCTGAGTACGGTCAATATCGGAAGAAATATTGAAACAATTTTCCCCTATAAGAAATGGCTCTTTATTGGGTCGGAACGGGGAATGTTCATTTATGATATCGTGCAGAACCCGGCAAAGCCGGTTTTTATTTCACAGCTGCAGCATGTTCGAAGAAGAGACCCTGTTGTTGTTGAAGGGAATTATGCCTATGTGACACTGCGCGATCCCCGCGGACTACTCCTGGTTGTTAACATTGAAAAAATCCAGACTCCCCGCTTATGGAACCAGTTCACCATGAGACGCCCATTTGGTCTTGGTGTTGAGAACGGACGGTTATTTGTGTGTGACACAAACCAGGTTACGGTATATGACGTTAACAAATTACAGCAGCAGCAGGGAAGAAGGTCCGGATATCCGGAACACGCGGTTATTTCACGAATCACTATTTCAAAACAAATGTTCGATATTATCCCTTTTGACCAGCGGCTTTTTATTATCGGGGAGAGCGGGTTTCATCAATATGATTATACTGATATTAAAAATATAAAATTCTTAAGTTCCATACTTATAGGAAAATGATATGAAAGCGCGGCATTTAATATTACTATATATATCAATAATCATTTCCCTGTTCACCGTTCCCGCTGCCGCGTATATTGGCGTGAGCGCAGTACCTCCCCTGGCAATTAACGAAGACGGCCGCAATAAAATAATGCAGTTAAATATTCTTTACGGTGAAGCTGAAAATGTTTACGGCTTCAATATTGGCTCCATCAATTCCGTGGAAGATGAACTCTTTGGTATACAGCTTGGGGGACTGGGAAACATAGGCGATGCCGATATTTTCGGATTACAGTTTGCCGGGATTTCAAATAGCGGGCGCAGCATGAACGGTATCCAGTTCTCTCTTTTCGCGAACATCACAGAGAAAGCCATGAACGGCATCCGGCTTTTCGGCTGTGTTAATATATCCGATGAAATGAACGGCCTGGAGATTGGCGGGCTGGGCAACTTTGTGAGCGATGAAACCCGCGGTATACAGCTGGCCTCTCTCTATAACATCAATGGTGAATTTTACGGTTTCCAGTTTGCCGCCTTTAATGTTGGCGGTATTATGAAAGGGATACAAATTGGCGGCGCCGCCAATATTACTCATTACCTGGCAGAGGGTGTTCAACTGTCGGGTTTGATTAACTATGCGGGCAGTCCTCAAACAGCTTATCCCATGACCCTGTTCCAGGTGGCGGGCCTGTTTAACATGATCGACGGCAAAGCGCTTGCCCTTCAGGCTACTGCCGGGGTCAATTATGTTAAAAATGCTTCGGGTTTGGGAATTGCCGGGCTCTGCAACTTTTCCGATTACCAATACTCAGGAGTACAGCTGAGTACCGGGATAAATTTATCAAAACAGGTGTCCGGGGTGCAGCTCGCGGGCCTGCTTAATTATCTTGAAGAGTTAAAAGGCGGACAAATTGGGGGAATAAATGTTTCCAATAATTCCAAAGGATTTCAAATTGGACTCATTAACTTTACCCGGAATACAAAAGGGGTCCAATTGGGGGCTTTTAATATAATCGAAGAAGGGGCCATTCCTTTTATGCCCATTATCAACATGAGCTTTGCCGGGTACCGGACCGCTCTTCATGACGCCATTAAGACCGGAAAAGGTTCCGTTGCTTTTGAACTTATCGAAAAAGGTTCGGGGATTTCTTATCAGAACAAGAACGGCAATACACCGCTTCATCTTATATGCGAGCCAAAACGGGCAGCGCAAAAAGAGACCGTTCTTCGCCTTATAAAAAAAGGCGCTCCCCTTAACAGCAAAAACAGCCTGGGCAACACCCCGCTGCACATTGCCGTTCGAGCCAATAACAAAGAACTGGCGGGGATTCTCTTAAAAAAGGGAGCCGATGTTAATATCAAAAACGCTCTTAACTTCACACCGCTTACTCTCGCGAAGGAAAAGCTCATTAAAAATGGTATGCAGTCCCTTCTCAAACAATACGGCGGAACCACTTCACAGCCCCTTACCCGGTGGACCCTGATGCAATTATCATTCTATCCCCCGGTACAGCTTTTTGGAAAATATAATGATGTAAACGGGCTGCGCCTTAGCATCTTCTACGGGATCAACAACGATATCTGCGGGATAGACATTGGAAGCTATAATAGTTCGGCAAGCATGTCCGGCATCCAGGTTGGCTTGCTCAACGATGTGGACGGCCGTATTTTTATGCATGGAGATCTTCATATTCGGTATAAAAAAGGATATGTTAACGGGCTGCAGTTCGGCCTCATTGCCAACTCCATACAGGGGAAGCTGTTCCGCTCAATCACCAATCCCTGGAGTTACGCTTTCCAGGCTGCCACCCTGTTTAATTTTAACGATTCAATTAACTTTGGCGGCATCCAGATTGCCGGGCTGGGAAACATAAACAGCCGCTGTATGCAAACAGCCGGGATACAGCTCAGCGGACTGGGCAACTATAATGAAGCATTATTTACCGGGTTCCAATTCGGGGGTCTCCTGAACGTCAGTGGAAGGCTGTATGGTGTTCAGGCTTCGCTTTTGTTTAATTCTAACAAAAGCGACCTCTATGGCCTTCAATTCGGTCTTATCAATATAACCTGGGATAATTTATACGGCGCCCAGCTTCCCGGATTATTCAACCTGGTGAAAGATGATCTGGAAGGTTTCCAGATTGGCGCGATTAATGGCGGTGAAGATGTTAGCGGGTTCCAGATCGGCGGTATCTGTAATGTGGTTGATGATCTTGCCGGTGTTCAGATTAGCCCGTGCAATATTTCCTTTGGAGATATGGAAGGGGCGCAGATCCTTGGGCTGGTAAATTATGTTGATGATGATATTACTGGATTCCAGCTTGGGCTGCTCTGCAATGCCACTGATGAAGACCTGTTCGGCTTACAGTTTGGCGTTGTCAATCTTGTTATGGAAGATATGGATATTGGTCAGGTCGGAGCACTTGTCAATTATGTTGATGACACTGCCACCGGAATCCAGGTTGGGGCCTTCAATTATGCGGAACGGATCAAAGGTGTTCAGATCGGGATTATCAACTTTGCCGAAAGAATGTCCGGAGTCCAGATCGGAGCGATTAATATCATCCTTGAGGGAGCTATCCCTGTTTTGCCCGGGTTTAATGCCAGTATGTCGTTTTAGTCAGGGGCAAGGGACAAGGGGAAAGGCGCAAGAGGGAAATTTTATTCTATTAATACAGCAAAAGATGAAGTTAAATCCTTATTAAATAAACTACCTGACGATAGCACCTTTGAAGATATTCAATATCATCTCTATGTAATCGAAAAAATTCAACGTGGAATCGATAGAGCGGAAAAAGAAGGCACCGTTAGCCAGGAAGAAGTAGAAAAGAAATTCAAGAAATGGACTTCAAAGTAATATGGTCTCCGGAAGCTATAGGCTATAACTGACCCGGGTCTTCGGCTCCGCTCAGACACCGGATGGCCGGGAAAAATAGGTCAGAAACTGTTTATATATATGGATCGGTTTCTGTTTGGGGATATTAACCGGAGCCTTTTCTGTTTCCCGGGGTTAAAAACCCCGGGCTACATGACTATACCCCTCCGGGGTATTTCTGGTATGGGACCGAATCGCCCGCAGGGCATTGGTTGACCATTGATTGATGC
>JAAENB010001118.1 GCA_024224995.1 bacterium
CGGCGCCTATGGGCCGACCCGCCTGTTGGGGGTGTCGCGGGTGATTCTGCCGGCCGCGTTGGCGGTGTCCAAAACCCATGACATCCCGGTCGACCAGCCTCCCGGTGAGATCGTCTACCAGGTTGATGCCACCAACACCGGCACCACCCCGGTCACCGGTGTGACCATCACCGACACCCCCGACCCCGGTGTGAGCATCGTTTCGGGTTCGGTCACTACCTCCCAAGGCACCATCACCACCGGCAACGCGGTGGGTGACACCACTATCACCGTTGATGTCGGCACGTTGGCCGGATCCCAGGCCGTGATCGTCCAATACACGGTTGATTACACCAACCTGGCGCCGGGGCGCACCACTATCACCAACCAGGCCATCGTGTCCTCGACCGAGCTACCCGACGTGCTCTCCGATGACCCGAACCAGCCCGGTCCGGCCGATCCGACCGTGTTCGATTTCGTGGGCGCCCCCGGCGGCGAAACCGGCGGCGAGGTGGGAGCGTCGGGTGATTCGACCATCGACGCCCTGACCCCCGCCGATGGGGCCACCGTCACCGAACCCACCGACATCACCATCGGCCCGGTGACACCACCCGGTGCCGAAACCATCGACTCGTGGCGGGTCCTGGCCTATGAGGCCGGTGAACCCCCGGCCGGCGCCGAAACCGTCGCTACCGGGGCCGGGGACCCGTCCAACACCACCCTCGGGTCCTTTGATCCGACCACCCGACCCAACGGGATCTGGGTCCTGCGGGTCGAGGTCACCGACTCGGGCGGCGGCGTCTCCTGGCGGGAAACCACGATCGTGGTGGACGGGAACCTGAAACTGGGCCGCTACGCCCTCACCTACCAAGACCTCGACGTCCCCGTGGCCGGTATCCCGTTGCGGGTGCTACGCACCTACGACACAGTCGACCGCACCAGACCCGGCGATTTCGGTTACGGCTGGAACCTGGAGATCGCCAACTTCGATATCGACACCAACCGGCCCCTCGGCACCGGCGCCTGGACCGGCCAAGCGTGCGGGCCGGGCCTGATTTTCGTGCCCTTGTGTTTCACCCCTGACACGGCCCGCTACGCCACGGTCACCTGGCCTGACGGGCGCACCGAAACGTTTGATTTCACCCCCACAGGTAACAGCTTCTTCGCGATCTCGATGACCGCCGGTTTCACCACCCGCCCCGGCAACACCTCCACCCTCGCGGTCGCCCCCGGTGAAGACGCCGACGGCTCCCTCGGCGCGGATGGTCACATGCACACCGGCGGGTTCGGTGACGGCGACCTCTACGCGCCGACCCGGTTCGCGCTCACCGCCAAAGACGGCACCGTCTACATCCTCGACACCACCGACGGGCTCATTGAGGCGACGGACCGCAACGCCAACACCGTCACCGTCGACGCCGCCGGCATCCACTCCTCCCTCGGCCCCGAAATAGTGTTCGGCCGCGACACCGAAGACCGGATCACCACCATCACCGACCCCACCGGCGGGGTCATCGCCTACACCTACGACACCACCGGTGACCTGGTGTCGGTGACCGATCAGAACGCCAACGTCACCGCCTTCACCTACCTCACCGACCACTATTTGGATGAGATCGACGACCCTGGCGGACCCTGGCGGACCCTGGGCTACGACACCGACGGCCGCCTCACCAGCATCACTGACGCCAACGCCAACACCACTGCTGTCTCGGTTGATGTGGGGGCCCGGACCGAGCTGGTCACCTCGCCTGACGGGCGCTTGGCCACCCTGACCACCTTTGATGGGCGGGGCAACGCCACCACTGTTGATGAGATCTACGACGGTGCCTCCCATGTGACCTTGTTCGACTACAGCGCCGACGATCTGATCACGTCGCGCACCGACCCGGCCGGCAACACCTGGTCGGCCAGCTACGACGCCGACCAGAACCTGGTGGGCTTCACCGACGCCGAACTGAACACCTCCACCTTCGTCTACGACACCAACGGTCTACCCACCCAGGTCGTCGACGCCCGCGGCGAAGAAACGACCTTCGCCTACGACAGTTTCGGGAACGTGACCGGGGTGACCGACGCCCTCAACGGTCTCCAAACCTTCACCTACAACGGCTCAGGGTTCCAGACCCAACGCCTCGATGAACTCAACCGGCAAACCGGCTTCGCCTACGACCCGGCCGGTCACCTCACCTCTGAGACCGACCCGCTCGGTCAGATCACCGGCTACGGCTACGACACCGCCGGGCGGATGACGACGGCCACCGACCCCACCGGGGCGGTCGCTGCCTACGCCTATGACGGGGTCGGGAACCTGGTCTCGGTGACCGATCCGTTGGGTCGGGTCACCACCTACGGCTACAACAGCCGCGACCTGCTGACCTCGACTACTGACCCCGCCGGCGGCATCACAGCCTATGTCTATGACGATGTCGGTCAGCTTCTCAGCTCCACCGATGCGTCGGGGCGCACCACCACCCACACCTACACCTATGGGCGCCTCGAAACCACCACGGCACCTGACGGCGGCGCCACCACCTACACCTACGACCCGGCCGGTCGTCTGGAGTCGGTGACCGACCCGCTCGGTCGGGCCACCACCTACGGCTATGACCCGGCCGGCCGGCGTATCTCCACCACCCGCCCCGTCGGCACCGGAGGTTCGGCGACCGATATCACC
>JAAENB010001119.1 GCA_024224995.1 bacterium
ACCCCATAGGGCAGCAGAGCAGACCCCGGATAACATCCCCCGGGAACAGGCTCTGTTTCTAAAATAATTCACCAGGGCTATGGGGATTTCTCATAGCGTGGGGCTTCCAGCCCCTCGTTATGATGAAGACGGTCCTATTTAAAAAGAGTTCCTTGAGAGGGGAGAGGCATATGTTAATCCTTGACAAACATCTTGATATCGTATATGTGTATACATAGTGATAACACAAAAACAGGAGAGTCCAATGGTAAACAAACATTCTATCTTGTCCGGAGCATCGGAAGACCGGTTCGAAAAATTGATCAAGGAACGGCTGCAGCCCGGAGCCGATAAAGAAAAGATCGATGAGCGGATATGGGATCTTTTTGGAGAGGAGTGGTGTATTATGTTCACCGATCTTTCCGGTTTTTCCAGGGGAGTGGCAGAATTCGGAATAATTCATTTTTTGCAGACAATCCATGAATCGGAGCGGCTGCTGATTCCCGTAATTGATGATTTCGACGGGATCTTGCTGAAAGTGGAAGGAGACAGTTTCCTGGTGATCTTTAAGAAAGTGAAAAAGGCGCTCAAGGCAGCGCTTGAGATGCAGCGGGTTTTGCATGAATACAATAAAGATAAAGGCGGCGTAGAACAGGTTCTGCTCTGCGTGGGACTGGGCTACGGCAAGGTGCTTAAGGTCGGGGACTCCGATGTTTTTGGCGCCGAAGTAAACGCCGCAAGCAAGCTTGGAGAAGATACGGCAGACGCGGGAGAGATCCTGGTGACGGGAATTGTAAAAGAAATGGGACAGGAACTCGACTCTATTTCTTTTGAAAAGATAGATGAAATACCGCCGGGAGCGAAAGAGGCGTTCCGGGTTGTTTATAACGTGGAGGGGTAGGGTTATCGGTCAAAGAATAACCCCGGGTTGCGTCTTAATATAAGGTATATCAGCCCGGAATGTAACCTATGCCCGGAGCAATGCCTCCGCAGAACGTTCGGAACTCGCTTCGCTCAGACAGCCTCACAACCCGC
>JAAENB010001120.1 GCA_024224995.1 bacterium
GCAGTCGCATCTGGTACTTTTCTACGAGTTGCGAATACAGCTCAGCCTCGCCGTGGCAGACCCGTTTAATAATGTCTTTATCGTCCATAAAAATCCATTCTTTTCTTTAATGTACGCAATTTCAGAGAAAGGGTCACATATTATTTGAAATAAATAGAGTGAAAATGGCCGGCAGGATCTGAACTTACGAATAAATAACGCAACGGTGTCCGCATTCAATACTCGTACAGCTCCATAATCTCCTGTAGTCAGCGCGCTAACACTACTTTATAGGCCTGCGCCAAGAAATGGAGTTTTTTATTTTCATTTCTCATGTAGTGCCACCGGGCTAAAATCAAAAAAAATCTACTATATTTTTCTATAAGTCCTTGACTATTAGCTAGTTACGTATATTTAAATAGTCATAACTAGTTAACTATAAAGGACTTACATACATGTTTGATACATCCATCCTTGAGGATCTCACTCTTGGGCAAATTTTTACGCTATTTTACACACATTGCCTTAACTACACTCGCAACGCACGGGCTTGCGCCGCAATTAGTGACAGTGACTTTATTCATTATGGCCTACAAAGAATACTGGCAAAACACCGCAGTGGTCGAGAATACCTGCAGTCTAAAAGTGATGATGAGAACGTCGATATAGCTCGCTCTACTTTTTTTGACAGCTTGCAGTCTCCTCGGCGTCTTGCATTCATGAGCGATATCTCAGAGGCATTTACTCAGCTTCTCAATAGCTATTTCGAAAAATACCAAGTCGACTATCTCAAAGACTTCCCTGAGCTTGCCCCGTATCAAATTTTTTCTGGTGATGGACATTTTATTGAACATGCAGTGCATACGGATAAGGATTCCAGTGGGAAAAACTATGGCGCCGGAACTCTTTATATACAGAACATACGCACGGGCCTGCTTTCAGTTTTGGATGTTGTGACAGATGGAACGCGCAAAAGTCATGAAATGCCCATTTTCCGTAACAGTATTGATTCATGCTTGCCAAGTGAAAAGAAAACATTGTGGATTCTCGACCGTGCTTATGTCGATAAAAGCTGGTGGCCAAAGAAAAAGAAAGATGGGCAACATGTGATTGTCAGAGTTAAGAAGAAGACAGTTCTTATTGACGTTGATGACATTTACTTTGATCCAAAAAAGCAAATCAATACAGGGGTGACTCGCTTTTATAGGGCTAGAATGGGCAAAAATTCAAGCCCACAGCGAATTATTGAATATACCGACCCGGAAAGCTTACAAAGGTACCAGTTTGTCTGTAGCGTTACACATATCGAACCGGGCCTTGTTGCTTGGCTTTATTTGTTACGCTGGCGTATTGAAAAGGCTTTTGATAATCTTAAAAATGACTTCAATGAGACGAGAGCCTGGGCGACAGGAAAAAATGCTTTAGAAATTCAAAGTCAGTTAATTTGCATGAATTATAACTTCTCACGATTCATTGTTGAGTTTTTAAAAAATGAAAAAGATATT
This sequence comes from bacterium, assembly GCA_024224995.1. The sequence continues at coordinate 1,485 of JAAENB010001120.1, forward strand.
GATGATGTAAAGGTGACAAAAAAATATACAAAAGCACTTGAGAAACGGGAGGAAGAAGCACATAAAAAAGGTCGTATTATTCACCCTTTTTTACAGAAATTACAACGAATGCCCAAGATGTCCGCTCAGTTCCTCAGGCTGTTAAAAAGTCGTTTTTATTCACGCCGATATCACTGATTCTCGGGACTATGGGCAGTATCAGCTCGCGCAAGCACGAATTTGAGGCCGATCACTACTCTGCCACCACCTACAAAAAACCCGAAGCGCTAATTTCCGCCCTCAA
>JAAENB010001121.1 GCA_024224995.1 bacterium
GCGATCATCCAGGCCAGGTACCCGGTACTCACATAGGCAGGCATGATAATAAGCGGAACATACAGGAGCTTAAAGCCAAGCTTGTCGGTATAGTGATAATTCCCAAAAGGAAACCCCGTAACAACACTTATGTTTTCATAGCCCCAACTTATCAAAAAAGTAATCAGGAAAAAAACCAGCAGGTGCTTTATGCCGTAACGCATATATCCATGAAGCACTACAAAGCCAACTATTAACAGAACCATTACTATTGGTAAAAACCTGTTTAACACCGCATTTCCGCTTGTGCCAAGAAGAACCTGCAATACAGCGTACAGCACTATCATACAACTTGCCGTTACAGTATATCTTTTATTATTCATATTTCATCTCTCCAGTTTTTTATTATCATACCACCCGGGGCCAGGCATTTTTTTATGACTTAAATCCATGTTGTCAAGAAAAAAATAACTTGACCGTACCGCGATCATTTACGGAAATTCAACAAGACGAGCAACACAGCTCTGTGGAAATTTATCTTGATGAAGCATCAACGGGAATGTTGATGTTAGTGCCTGAAATTCTTACACCATTTTCAATTTGCCAGTAATGGACCTGACCGTTATCATGTTGCCAGATAATTTCATTCTCTGCAAACAGAGTCCCTGGAAAAATGATTCCCATAAGCAATACTGCTTTAATTAATGTTTTTAAGTAATTTTGCTTTTTCATTTTATCTTCCTATTAATTTTATTTTGATAGTCCTGTACCAGGACAACCTCACTGTGCTAATATACTACACAAGAAGCAGGCAGTCGTTCTATCCGATAATTCCGAACGAATTTTTTGAAAAAATAATTATTTCATTTTTGTTTGAGTTTTCCTTAATATCAACCCGGTAGCTCTGTTATACAGCCAAAAAGACCCCCCATCCGCTCTAATCTGCGACAGGGATAAAATTTATTTGACACTGGAAGAGATAAAATAGAATTTACACAAAATACACAATTATGAAGACGGTTTTGTTTCATTTTTGATATACAATTTTTTATGATGGATATGCCTGTGAAAAACGAGAAACCTCCCCGGAAAACAGTACTGGTTGTTGACGATGAGAAAAATAATCTAATTTTACTCTGCAATCTATTATCAGAGGCAGGATATAATACACGCCCTGCTTCAAGCGGAGATAAAGCATTGAGCATCATAAAGAAATTTCCGCCTGATATTATCCTCCTGGATATTAAAATGCCCGGCATGTCGGGGTATGAAGTCTGCAGGATCTTAAAAAATCAGGAAGGAACCGGCAGTATCCCCGTCCTGTTTTTGAGCGCCCTCGATGATCTTGCCGATAAACTAAAAGGTTTTGAAGCAGGAGCAGTCGATTATATCACCAAACCTTTCCAGGATGACGAAGTTATAGCCAGGGTTAAAACCCATCTTGAACTATACGCGCAAAGAGCAAAACAGAAAAAAACCGGTGCTTATGAACGGTCGGGCCTGGATGAGAGCCGGAAAGATGAATACCTGGAGTTGATAAAAAATTATATGCGGGAAAACAAAGAATATCTTGAAAGTAGTTTCAACATTGATGAAATGGGAGCGAACACCGGCCTCTCCCGGCATAAGATCAGTGAAGTGATCAACTCCAAACTGGGCAAGAATTTTAATACCTTTGTTAATGAATACCGGGTAAAACGCCTTGTAGATGAGGTGACCGGGGAAGATTTAAAGAAGAGAACAATCCTGGAAATTTATCTTGAATATGGATTTAATTCTAAATCGGTCTTTAATACGGCATTTAAAAAATTTACCGGTAAAACTCCAAAAGAGTTTTTTAAGGATAAATCATAAACCGGTTTTCCAGCGTAGTACGGGCACGGCGCGCCATGCCCGTACGCGGTGTTTATTTGGGTTGGCCCCTCTGTGGTGTTAACCCGGA
>JAAENB010001122.1 GCA_024224995.1 bacterium
TCCCCGTTCGACGGGGTCAGCACTCTTAAGAAACTAAAATTTGCTTGTGCGCGGGCCTGGAAGTAGTATGGACTCTTTGGATTGCTGCGGAACTCGCTTTGCTCAAACAGTCCTCACAACCCAAAGAGCCCATACTACTTCCAGGCCAGATGCAGATCGCAAAATGATTTAGTTTCTGACGTATTTTTTCCCCGCTCAATGGGATCCACACTCTTAAGAAAGTTCAAGGTTCAAGGTTCAAGGTTTTTTGCCGCTGGGGCGGTTTTTGAGACGGTTGTGTGTCGGTGTAGGGGAGAGGCATGCCTCTCCCCTACACTTGAACGTTTCTACAAAGCGTTACCGTGTCATAAAGAGTCTGCCTTTATCCTGTCCTGATTCACCAAGAGTCCAGGTGGAGTCTATTGTTATAATTAAATCATTGAGGTTATCCAGGGTTACCGAAACTGTTGCTGCGTCTTCAACGTATGGAGATACTGTGCTCCCGCTTCCCTGTATGGCGTAATAATCTGTCTTGTTGAGCAGGTTTTCGTCATTGCTTCCGCCGTAATAATCATAAAACACAACAACGTAATAATCTCCCGGCTGAACACCGGTAACAACTACGGCAGAATTGTTGGTGTCGCCGGAGCCGGAATATAGAACCGGGTACGAAGATGATTTGGTTCCAAGGGCACTGTAAAGATACACGTAATTTTTTTTAGATCCAACTTTTGCCGGATTGCTGTCGCCTGTTCCCCATATCGCATCGGGTGTATTTACCGTTACCGATAGACCGGTATTGGAGTAATCATCCTGGCCGCCGTCATCTTCAAAACACGCGGTAAAAAATACCAGTAATGCGACTATAATTAAAATAATACTCTTTTTCATTTTCATGCTCCTTTATATTGTATGATTGTGCTGGATACCTTGTAATTGGAGCGATAATTGTCAATAAAAAATGGTAAGAATTTGTAATTAATTGTAATTAATCGTAATTTTTTGTAAGGAAGGTTGTGACCTCAGAGCTCTTTAAAAGAGCTCTGAGGTCAGGGCACCTAAATAGAGAAAATTGCTTTACAATATGTTTTTATGTAATAATATGCTAACCGTACATTTGAAATCAAAAAAGGAAACTAAAATATGAAAAATAAATCCTACAAGGAGGGCTTTGTCTAGCTAAATTATCAAGGAGGCTAGACATGCGAATAGAAAAATTTTACGGATTGATTGATGATAATTCATATCCCAGGTATGAAAATTTTCGTTTTCGAGCAGCAAGAATTTATCATGAACTGCGTTTATGTGAATTTTGTCAAAAATCAAATAGACATTGCATTGAATCAATGAGGAGTCGTAATAAACAAAGAAACTGGAAAAAATATCGTAAAACGCAATGGAAGTTATAAAAAGCTTGACACCACAGAGTTTTTTATATATATTTATAAAGTAACTAAAAATAAAATTTAAGGAACCAGACAAAAAAGAACCGTTATGTACGCCAACAGTGTAAACCAAATTATGAACAGCATTTCACTCGTAGTCCTTACTATTGTGGTGGTCGTGGTGCGCCTTCATAAGAGCCGGTTTACGCCGTAGGGAATAACGAAATATACTATAAAAAA
>JAAENB010001123.1 GCA_024224995.1 bacterium
CCCGGCCATCCGGTCCCTGAGCGGAGCCGAAGGGCCGGGTCCACACTCTCAAGAAACTCTTTTTAAACAGGGCCGGGTTCCGGGAAGTGAGACGTTGCATGCAACGTCTTTACGGGTTGGTTTCCGGAGATTTGTCCCGGGTCAACACACACAGAGCCAAAAAAACACCGATCCCCTCGCAGGAGTCACACCTTCCCGGAATCTCCATAACCCTGGCCAGAAACCAGCCAGTAAAGGCGTTGCACTACAACGTCTCTCAGAACCAAACCGTTGCCCGGAGCATCTTCGCAAAATAGACCCCGGTATCGACACAGTTTCTTCCGTATTTTTTCCCCGCTACACTGTGTCTCAATACACTGAAAACGTAATTCGATATACCTTATATTAAGACGCAGCCACGGGGTCCGCACTACATATAATTTCGAGCCACTTCCATCATGGCCTCATCCAGGGAAGAATAACTGCTCTTTAACTGATTCTTTATTCCTTCAACTTCCGGATCATTCCTGAAATCCGAAAGGAACCTGAACCGGCCTATTCGTCTTCCCACTATAAACGATTCCTGGTCATCAACAGGCATATCCAGGAATTTATCCAGAAAATCGATCATCTTCTGTTTATCGGCGGGTAATGTTCCTTCCACATCTTCCAGAAGATTCATTATATGGTCGCTTTTTATAATACTGGTGATTCCTTCCAGGTTTTCTATCATCAACCTTATTTCTTTTATCTTATTTATTTCCGTAACAGGAGTCCATTTTTTTTCCGTCATCATCTCATGCAGTGGGGTTCCGGGTATGGGAATAGTGCTTCTGATCCGTATAAACGTAGGGTTTACCCGGTTAAGCACCCCGGCTGTTCCAAGAGCATTCTCCCTGGAAAGCTCCTCTCCGCCGGACCCGGGCATAAAATACTCGGAAAGTTCAAATCCCGCTTCTATGGCTTTTTGGCCGGCATCTACCTGCTCTTCTTCGGAAACTCCTTTATTAATAAGCTTAAGAACCTCATCAGACCCTGACTCCATGCCAATATGGAGCCTGTCGAGACCTGCCTGGCGTATTGCTTTAAGCTCCTCCAGGGATTTCCTGCTCACGGTTTTAGCCCGCGAATAGGATGTTATTCTTTCTATTGTGGGGAATTTCTCCCGTATATAATTCAAAATTTCCACTAGAGCATCGGTTTTCATTACCAGAGAGTCGGCATCTTGAAGAAAAAGACTCTTCATTCCCGTACTCAACCAGAATGATACCTGCTGAATAATATTTCCCGGTATTCCCTCTTCTATCATAGCGGAATCCCCGGATTTCTGTAGAATCTTGCCTGCCACATAGTGTATTGAGTCAATATCGCTCTTTATTTCCTCTACCGTACGAAGAGAAAATTTTTGGCCCTTATAAACAGGACAAAAGGCGCATTTATTCCAGGGACAGTTCCGGGTAACTCTGAGCAATATGCTATATGCCTCACTGGGCGGCCGAATTGGACCCAATTCAAAGGAATGGCTCATATTCGTCTCCTATATTGTTATTATCAGTACATGCTATTTTAGACCTTTAGGATTTCAAGTATGTTACCTGCAAAAAAGCATAAAAAATTAAAAAAAGATTTGCCATTATTTAATTATTTTTGTATATTAGTTTAGACTATTATACTATACAAATATAAAAAGTATAAAAAAAGTAGGCAGACCATCCATTCAAAATGCAAAAACTTAATGATTTGTATTTTGACAAAAAATATAATAACATAAATAAGCTTAATGCTTCGTAACTACTTTTAAATGTATGGTAGTGGATATCAACAACTGCTCGATATTTTTTAAAGTAAGTACTGTATTTGCTGTAATTAAATGGGAGATTTTCAATACGTTAAAAGCGGGAACTAATTGCTTACTAAATTAACAAGGAGAGAGATATATGGAAATAAAAACTAAAAAAGTAGATAATATCAATATTATATACCCACCTGAACGCCTGGATATTGATGCCTCTTTTGATCTAAAAGAAATAATTGATAATATCATCAAGAACGAAAGTGACACTCATATTCTCCTGAATCTTGAAGAAGTTGAGTACATTAATAGCTCAAGTTTAGGCGAGATATTAAAAGTCATTCGGGTTTTCAAAGGTTCCGGTAGAGTTATCCAGATCTGCAACATATACAATAATGTGAAAGAAATTATTAAGATCGTTAACCTGGCAAATGTAATCGACATATTTGAGTCCGAAAATGAGGCTCTGGAGTCGATTAAAAAACTCACCTCTTAATAATCTGTTGTCTTCTCATACCATGGGGGTTAAAATCCCACGCTATGAGAAGGCAAGCCCCGGTTTAAAGCCACATGAACTTGAGCACCACTCCGCACAGAATAATTAAATAGATGGCAAAAGGGATGAGCTGTGTCTTTTTAATAAGAAATACCAGGAATCCCAGTGAAAAATAGCTTGCTGCAAACGATGATATGGAACCGGCAATTAAAGCAGGCGCTTCAATTGCCCCGAATGTACCGCCTATCATTTCCCAGATTGCCGCACCCGGAATAATGACCAGAGCCAGCATAAAGGAATACTCAACCACTTTCTCTCCTTTTAACCCGGAAATAAGTCCTCCAAATATGGTACTTCCGGAACGGCTAATACCGGGAAAAACAGCCAGTCCCTGCAAAAAACCCATTATAATGGAATCTTTCAGGGTGATAGTCTCCCTTTTAGGGCCTTTTTTGAGTAAAAAGTGGGCAATAATAAGAATAATCGCAGTAAATAAAAAAGTAAACAGCAAGTAGCGCGGCTCTTTTTTTATAAAGTGTACTACGGGTTTGGTAAGAGGGATCATTGCCACAGTAATAATTGTGCTGATAATTATAAACAAGATCTCTTTTCTCTCCTCAGTCCTTTCTGTTTGATATACTGCCTGCAATAGAGAGAAAACCTTCTTTCTAAAAAATATAAAAACCGCAAGTAACGAAGCGACATGCAGCAATATGTCAAACAACAGGGGAACCTCTGAAAGCCCTGAAGCATGCTCAGCCAGAATATACTGAGTCAGGTTCAAATGCCCTGATGAACTAACAGGCAGGAATTCCGTTATTCCCTGTATTATTCCTAAAATCAGTGACTCCAGTACACCCATGCTATACCTCCAGAACCCGTATTACCATTAAAGGGTTTTTCCCAATAATCTTATAAACCTGCTTTTTCAATCCCCTTTTTAACCCGGATTCAATCTCTTTTCCCGAAAGCCCGTCTTTTAGCATCCGGTTTACTCTGCGGGTTGCCTCTTTCCGGATCAATTTATTTTTTTGATCACTCATTCCCCTGGTAAAGACATCGGGCTCTACCATTAGCATTCCTTCTGCTGTTACTATTGTTATTACAATAACCCCGGCAGATGACATTTCGAGGCGTTCCTGGATCACTGAATTTCCGCTGTTCCCAACCTCTGTCCCTTCAACATAGACTGTTGGCAGCTCCATTGTGTCTATTCTCTTAAAACTCTTTTTGGTCAGCTCTAAAATATCTCCATCTCCGGCTATAAGAATTTTTGATGACTTTATATTCACCGCTTCCGCTATTGCCGCATGGGCTTTCAGGTGTTTGTATTCCCCATGTATTGGCATAAAAAACGCGGGCTTTGTTAAGGAAATCATTAACTTCAGCTCTTTCGCGGATCCATGCCCCGATACATGTATATCCTTTTCATTGGCGTAAAAAACATCAACTCCATTCTTCATTAAAGAATTTACGACATTGGTTACGGGCTTTTCATTTCCCGGTATTACGGAAGCCGTTATTACGACTGTATCTCCCTTTACCACGTTAAAATGCCGGTGATTCCCTTCCGACATCCTGGAAAGCGCCGACATCGGCTCTCCCTGGGACCCGGTTCCAATTATTACCAGCTTTTTCGAAGGCAGGGAGTTTGCCTCTTCAATATTTACGATGAGGCCCTTTTTGATATCGAGGTAACCCAGACTTTGCGCTATTTCAATATTCTTTACCATTGTTATTCCGGAAATGGCTACTTTCCGGTTAAAGCGTTGAGCCGCCTCCAATACCTGCTGTATCCTGCTGATATTTGACGCGAACGTGGCCACAATAATCCGCCCCTTGGCTGATGAAAATATATCGATCATCTTCTGTAAAAGAATGGCTTCCGACCTGGTAAATCCTTCCCGCTCGGCATTGGTGCTGTCCGACATTAGGAGGAGTACTCCTTTTTCTCCGTAGTCGGCAAAACGCGGCAGATCCGTCACTTCCCCATCTACCGGTGAAAAATCTATTTTAAAATCTCCCGAGTGTATTATGGTCCCAACATCCGTTGTAATAGCCAGCCCCACTCCGTCGGGTATGGAATGGTTTACCTTGATAAATTCTAAGGCGAATCCACCTATTTCAACCTGTTCCCTGGCCTTGACTTCTATAAAGACAGTCTCTTCCTTTGGTTTCCGTTCTACCTGCCTGCTCCGGATCAGCCCGATTGTTAGTCTTGTGGCGTATACAGGGGCTGTTATTGTCTGAAGTAAAAAGGGTACTGCTCCAATATGATCCTCATGGCCATGGGTAATTATTATTGCTTTTATCTTTTTCTTATTTTTTTCGATATACGAAAAATCGGGTATTATTAGATCTACCCCGGGCATATTCTGTGTCGGGAACATAACCCCGCAATCGACTATTATAATTTCATCTTTGTATTCAAAGAGTGTCATATTCTTCCCTATGGCTCCAAGTCCGCCTAGAGGTACTATTTTAATTCCCTTTGTGTTATCTTTTCCTGTTTTCATACTCCGGAATGTCCGAATCCTCCTTCATTTCTCCCTGTTTCATTGAGCACTTCGACCGGTATAAAATGGCCTCTGTGAACCTTGTTGAATATCATCTGCGCTATTCTCATTTCATTGGTTACTATAAAATCATCCTGTCCAAAGTTTGAGATGATTAATTTTATTTCTCCCCGGTAATCGCAATCGATTGTTCCCGGCGTGTTTAGCAGAGTGATTCCATGTTTTAATGCCAACCCGCTCCTGGGTCGTATCTGGGCTTCATACCCTTCGGGCAGCTCTATATAAACTCCTGTTGGAATTAATTGGGTTCTCCCCGGTTTCAGTGTTACCGGCTGCTCAAGAAAAGCATGCAGATCGGCTCCTGCCGCTCCTTTACTCTGGTATTCCGGGGCTTTCGCACCCGGTTCTATTTTTATTTTTACTGGTATCATAAAGACTAATATGTATAATTATCAATGATTTGTCAAGTAGAAGAAGGTTCTCGGTTATTGGTTAGAAGTTGGTCGTCTCTTAGTATTGAGTATATCAACCCGGAATGTAAACCATGCCCGGAGTGATACCTCTGCAGAACGTTCGGAACTCGCTTCGCTCAGACAGCCTCACAACCCGCAGAGGTATCACTCCGGGCATGGTTTACATTCCGAATTACGTTTTTTGGTATATTGAGACACGACTTAGAAGTTCATTATCAGGGCTTCGATTATTGGGTTGCGGTTTTTTTCTTTTCCCCCGATGTGATAAAAGTGTTCCCTGGTTACGATATGGCACTCTTTCCATATGCTATCAACATACTTATTCTCCCGGTACCGGTTTTTATGCCAGGTGGAAAGAATGAACCTGGACCCTGAGCCTGTTAAAAGCCGGTGCAGCTCTTTTTCATTTTCTTCGCCCCAGGAGTCGTAATAGTCCACATGGCGGCCGATGTACGGTGGATCACAATAGATAATGCTATTGCTTCCTGCTGATGTTATTGTTTCCGCATAATTCCGGGTGCTGAAGTCCCAGTCGTTTTCCATGATCTTTTCTTCCACGGATTTGACCTGGTTTACTATCCTGGTGATATAGGACTTTGAAAAACGCTCCTGTTTATGCCCGTAGGGGACATTATATTTCAGGCTCCGGTTAAAGCGCATCATGCCGTTAAAACAGGATCTGCTGAGAAACAAAAAATCAAGAGGGGCTCCCTTTTCATTAAATCGCTCTCTCACATAATTATAATATCCCTGTCCGCCCTGCCGGAGCTCCGCTCCTTCCGCTTCCAGGAACTGCTTCACCCCTTCGGCATGTATCTCTTTCTTCTTTATAGCTGTATAAAAATTGATTATATGCGGATTGATATCGGAAAAAAGAGCTTTTTTTGCCCCTGAGTTAAACCCCACTACTCCGGAGCCCATAAACGGCTCTATCCAGGTTTCGTTTCGCGAAATTGCCGCGTTTTCCAATATCC
>JAAENB010001124.1 GCA_024224995.1 bacterium
CTCCTCTATTATTTAATTTTTGCTGATACTTCTATAAATGACTACTTAATAATTCAATATTCTATACAAATTACCTTACTTTATCAATATCCTCTACTTTTCTTCTACTTATATTACCTTTTTCTTTAGAAATTCTCAAAAAATCACCCATATTAAAAACTCCCTCTATATATCTTCTCTCTTTTCACTTAATTCTAATTAAACAGTTCGCCTTAGCTAACTAATTAACAACCATACTAATACTTACAGTTCTATATTAAAGGTTATTAATCTTTATCCCTAAATATAACAAAAACAAAGAATCTATTCCTTCTCCTTATATAGATCTTACACTTTATTATAAAGCCTGATAGGCAGATTTTACAATCTATTCATGTTCACTTTACTTTGAACAATAATTTTAATTAACATAAATTCCACTATTACCTTATTCTTTCCCAATGCTCCACTATACAATTATTAAACCGCGATTGGCTACAACTCAACAGTTCCCTTGTTAAAACAACCCAATTCACGGGCGCGCGTGCTTATTCCCTCAGGGCGTAAGAACGAACGGCTATCCGCATGCATGCGCTCATAACCGTCAGCAAGCCTATGAGCGCGAGCGCATCCGCTTAGGCATATACATGCACACACCCCCGATTGCTCACACCTCCGTACATACGCACGCGCGCTTCCATACGCCCAAGCGCCGTAAATATGGAAACGCGCGACTATAAGGTTCGCTCCCGCGTGCACACGTGTACGCGGAGCTATTATAAACTTTGTCTGATAATGAATTTATGTTTTTTTCTTTGAGCTAACAAAAAAGCATGCCTTTCTCTCTTCCAAATAAAACTTTAAGCAATATTATTAACAAAAGTCGGTGGCTGA
>JAAENB010001125.1 GCA_024224995.1 bacterium
ATATAAAGCGGGAATACTTAGACGAAGAAGAAAGAATATGCCGAACGCAGATATGGAAGCTAGCGGTAAATATTGTTTTGTGCATGAGTGCTAATGAATGTAATATCGAGCCTGTTGTTGATTTTTAATTTGATTTAAATTTCTCGTCAACAAATAGTTGACATAAAAGAACTCCCGGGTAATAATAAGGGCATGAACCTTCAGGGGATTTATTGTCTCCCGGTTTTTGTACACCGTTTTCCTTTATGTATTTCATCCTGGTCTTTAGGCGCGCAATGGAGTAAATTTTTTCCATTGCCATCGAAAAAGTTCAGCTTTTTCAGATTGGCAAAACAACTGGTATCCCTATGGTTGTTTCCATGCACAGCCAGACGATTCAGGTTCAGCAAATTGCAAAGTGGAGTAATGTTTGAAATTTGGTTATATGCGAGGTCCAGCTCCCGCAGACCGGTCAAAGAGCTGAGCACGGAAACATCAACGATCTTGTTCATTGAAAGATCAAGTTTTTTCAATCGCGCCAGGTTTTTCAAGGAGCTGATTTTTTTTATCGCATTGGATGAAATGTTTAATTCAGTTAATCGTTTTAATTTTTTTAAAGGGCTAATGTCCCTGATATTATTTTTCATAAGATTTAAATATTTCAGGTTAACAAGATTTTCCAGACCTTTTATATTTTCAAGCTCATTATATGAAATATCAAGCTGTACCAGATTCTTTAGGTTTTTTAACAGCATACATCTGAAATTTTTTTTACTGCCGGAATTACTCACAGGCGCAGGATGTTCATAGGCAGAACCCATTTTTAAATCCCGCAGGTTTGTTAGTCCTTTTAGAGGAGACCAATCATTTACCGGGTTCAGCAGAAGACTCAATTTTTTTAACCTTGTTAACCTTGCAAGTGGAGCAATATTTCTAATTTCATTATCCTCAAGCGATAGCTCTTTCAGGTATTTTATACCTTCAATGCCCGCAATATTTTTCAGTTTGCATGAGTTAATACTCAGCTTTCTGAGTGAACGCAACGGCGATAGTGACCGGAGATCAATCCTTGTTTTGCAGGACGATACGTCTAAATCGGCCAGGTACTTAAGTTTTTTTAAACAGCGAATATCCTCAAACTGATTATTGGTGATATCAACTCTGGTTAAATGTTTTATGGCACATATGGGGGATATGTCCCTGATTGGGCCTTCACTACCGCTGCCACTGAACATAAAAGTTCTGCGATACCGGAAGTAATTAAAAAATGCGGCGCATTTACTTTTTTTTCCAACAGGAATCTCATAATTTTGAATTACAATATCTATTGTTTGCAATTGAGTCTTTGTCAATGACCGGCAGAAATTGGCAATAGTTCTGTCGTATTTTTTTGATTCCACCTGTGTCGCTGAGAAAAGCAGGATTATTTCAAAAACAAGAATTATGATTATTTTAAAAAGTTTTTGCGTTTGCATTAGATGTTACTGCCATGAATCAAATGCATCGGTTAACGTTCGTAAATATTCTCTTTTACCGTATTTGTGATAGACTGTTGACCTGCTGAAACTATGAGCTGTCATCATCAAATAAGAAATGCTGCCCCGGACATTTTCAAGAGAAGCCTTTCTCCCGGCTTCTATATCTTCTTCATATTTCTCATAATCCTCTTCCACAACAATATTGTTATTAAGACTGTTGAGGGAACTTTGGTATCGATTTAATGTTGCGCGAAGCTTCATTAGTTCATCATCAATTGCATCTTCATATATTAGTTCTAACGCGTGAACCCCCCATATCAAGGAGTCCAGAATACTGTAATCAAACTGGGCCATCATTTTCATGAGAAAGTACCTCAGATGAGAAGGATTTTTACTTGAACAGTATTTTGATTGAGAGGTTTCCAAATCGCTAATAAATTTTTTGAAATTATTCGCGTGTTCTTTTTCCTTGCTATATTTATCCAGAGCCTGTATTTCGATATCGAAATACTGATATTTTTTATCATCAAACTGTTCTTTAGGAGTCCGAACCGTATCTTCAACAGAGGCAAACCTGTCAATCAATGAATCGACCAGGAAATTTATTAAATAACCATCATAGGTGCTGCTGTTATATTTTGTTAATTTATTAAGAAGCTGTAATATGCCTATTAACTCCAGATCAACACTTAATACGCTAAGTCCTTGAGTGAAGTCCGTACGTCTTTTCAGATTTCTTTGAGCATCCTTTTCCCATTTCAAAATAGGATTAATCATGTCTTTAAGAATTTGCTGATATACTGATTTTTTAAACACTTTACCGTAGTTTTTATTCAATTTATCCATTAAATCTCTCAGTTCAGTGATCAGCTTCTTAACATGACCAAGCAGGTCAGATGTATCATTCCAATATTTTTGACTCTTTCTTTTATTTTTTTCTTTTCCAAGGTATCTGCCGGTAACTCCCATGTTCGACCAGAATACGCGCCAGGTGGTGTAAGATGTTGATTCATCTTTATATTTTTTAAATTCATCTTTAACCTTCTTTAATGCACTATCAAATCCTTTTTTATTCTTCATAACATAAGTTATGACATTCGGCAGGGATTGAAGCGTAAAATCGGCAATAACGCGCTGCGTTAAGTCAAATTCATTCCGGACATTAATAATCCTGCACTTCCGGTGAAAATTTTTTGTACTCAGTTGATGCTTTTTCTTAAAAAAAGGAGTTGAAAGATACGTAATACTTTTTATTTTCCACTTTTTTGGCAATTTGTGTTTTGTAAACTCATTAACAACATTCCCGCCATGGGAATGGGCAATGAGGTGCAGAGAAACCCGGGAGCCTTTGGATTTAGGGTAGGATCCCTGTATATCACTGCATAATTGTTTCCCGGCTTTTATTCGTTCTTCTTTATTGTTGTCGCCCGACCAATTAAATTCCGACCAAACATGAAGATGTTGATACGCAACATATCCAATTGCTTTTGCGGATTTAGTATGTTCTAATGCCACCAGTTTTTTTAAAAAATTTTCATGGTAGCTTTTATTTTTAGTCCAATAAGACTGATCAGCTCTCTGCTTCATTGCGTTTCCGGGATTTGTAGTACCGGGAACCATTACAACAATATCAGTAACTACAGGCCTGCTTAATTTTTGTTTATTCTCGGGAGAAACATGTAATTTTGTTGGTGCCATAAGCTACCGTTTCCTTATAAGTAAATTTATTAACAATTATAAATGTCTTTTAATTCCCCCTGGGTTTTTTTCCCGGGAATGCCATCAACCGTTAAATCATAATCTTCCTGAAACTCTTTAACTGCGGCTTCGGTTATTGGGCCTTTGATCCCGTCAATGCGACCTGAATCATAACCCAGGTTATTTAAGCGGGCCTGGATACCGGAGATGGTATCGAGAGGATCGAGATGGCCGATTTTAAGCTCATACTCGAAATCGGGTTCCGTACTTTCTTCTTTTGTCCATACTTTTAAAAAAGCGTCTCTTTCTCCGTCCAGAATTTCTTCCACTAATTCTCCTTTCTCCAGGTTACCTTCAAACTTTTTCTTTTTGTCGCCACCATCTCCACCCCCCGGCCTCTCAATGGTCCTCTTTTCATTCCCCTTACCAATAAATGTAATTTCGTACTTAACAATTTTTTCTTCAATTCCGCCAGCCAGAAGGTCGAGTTTTAATTTCGCGTTTTCTTTACTCTTTTTTTTGTACCGGTATTTATTTCCGGGTTTACAATCTTTTTCTTTTTTCTCCAATTCATCCTTAGAGGGAATATACAGCTTTTCCCCGGGATAAATAATATTTGGATCGGGATATTTTTTTTTGAAATCTTTATTTTTATCGTGGTCATAAATGGGTTCCCAGTTGTGAAAACCATGTTTTCGAGCAATTTTATGCAAGTAATCACCCTGTTCTATTTTATAATACTCTCCCATAAATTATCTCCTATACATCCCACTCATCGGGATCAAGATTCGGAAAGGTAACTTTACAGCTATTGGGGTCATCAACTTCAACTTCCGCCTTTCCTTCCTTATTAAGTCTTCCTTTAATCTCTTTCCCGGAAGCTGTAGTTACAATATAACTTTCATTGGCAACAGGTTCGCCATCCTCTTCCTCAAGGGAAATTTCAAGGAATTTGGATTCTTTTTCTTTAACAACTTTACCTTCTTCCTTCTTCTTCTCCGGAGGCGGAGTCGCAGGACCGGCAGAAGCCACAGATTCCGCGGAGGTTTTCATAAGCCCTGTATTCTTCTCCACAAAGAAAAAAGTCTCAAACCCAACAAGGGGCACGAACTTATGCTTTACACTGGTGACAAAATACTTCCCGGAAAACTTTTCTCCCAGGGCTTTCAGGTCCAGCATGGTACCGGCTTTAACCTTGCAATTCCCGGCACATCGACCGGTAGATTTAATATACCGCATGGAGTTTGCGGTAATATACTCAAGCGCAGCCTTGTCCGCAGCGTTCTGATCTTTAACATTGGCATCGAGCAAAATGGCTTTGGCAGCGCCATAATTTTCTTTTGCGATATCTCCGCCCAGAACATTATCACCAATCTTGAAGGTGATATCGTCGCACGTGGCTGTGCCAACAAGCGTCTCTTCCGGGCTTTTTGAGCCCCGTACTTCAACCTCGTCGATAAGTCTCCGGCAGGTAAGCCGGGGATCGAAGTCGAGAAGGGTTTTGCCCCATTCAAGCACAACATCACCTGAGGAGTTTGCCTCGGTCGGTTTTACGAACAATTTTTTTCCTTCGGCCCAGACCCGGCAATTATAGGAATTGGCAATAGTCATGATGTACTGTGCGTCTGTTAAGCCGCTTTGCAGGGTAAAGGGCTTTTCAACACCGATATCTTCAATATCGTGTTCCAGTTCTGCGGCATCGGCCAGTTGTTTGATAATATCGGCATCGGTCATTTCGGAAAAGGATTGGGTTTTTCTTCCCCTGGCGAGACGGTGGAGAAAACTGTTTCCTTTGAAGGTAACGGCATCGTCGCTGTTTTTAACAAAATCGGGCATAATCCCCGTAATTTCACCGGTAATAACCTCAGTAAGGTCATCTTTGTATCCCAGTTCAATCGTCACTTCAGTACCTTCAGCCCAGTCAGTGCTGTCCGTGAGAGTCCGTTTGGCATCGTCGGCCATGCGGATATAAAAGATTGATACGGAATCGATTATCTCAATGATTATAATCGATTTTACCGCAACTTCCTGCTCCTGCTGGATTTTGCTCCCGTTCAGTTTAATAGAGAAGACCGGGGTAGGTTCGCTTTCGGACATGAGATTCCTCCTGATAGATAATAGGGGTGAGGGCGATAAAAGTTTAGAGAATTATACCCTGAAAAAGGAGAGTTGTCAAGAGGAGAGGCTAAAATTTATTTATTTTTTAGCATCGTTCAAGTCGTTGACATAAGAAGTAAAATAACGGGCCGCCCGGCAGTAAAAACCTCAAAAAAATTATTGAAATATTAAAAAACCCATATATACTATAAGACTTTACAGTAGAGAAAAGTTGAGGGAAACTCATGGATCAAATACTAAACAGCTGTATGACATTGTTGAAGTCCCTGCCGGATATAGTATATAAAATAGACCCGGAAGGAAAATTTACTTTTGTAAGTGACTCAATAAAAATGTTGGGATACGAAGAAAGTGAGATTCTGGGCAAACATTTTAGCCAAATAATCCATCCCGAAGATAGAGATACTGTACAACGGAGCATAATCGTACCTGAGTTGAAACAGCAGCTGCCCGGAGCTCATCACGCGCCGCAGCTTTTTGATGAAAGAAGAACAGGAAAGAGAATAACAAAAGAGCTGCCGGTGAGGCTGGAATCAAAGTATCAAGATGAGAGAAACAGTGAACGGAAATGGAATGTAATCGCAGTCGGCTTGTATGAAAAAGATAAAGAAACAATGAAGCAAAGCTTCATAGGAACAATCGGGATAATCCGGGATTTATCCGAGCATAAGCGTTCGGAAAAGGCATTGATCCGGTCGATAAAACATTATGAGATGCTCATCGCCAATTTGTCGGAAGTGATAAGTATAATCGCGGTAGACGGAACAGTGCTGTATAAAAGTTCATCGGTAAAAAGGATATTGGGATATGATTCGTATGAGTTAATAGGCAGCAATGAATTTGATTTTATACATGAAAATGATAAATTTATAGTGCATAATTTTTTTCGAAATAATAGCAGTTCACCCCTGGAAGATCAACTGGAATACAGCATTCAAGATAAAGATGGCCAATGGCGGATTTTCCGCACAACAGTAGAACCCGTATTGGACGACGACCGGAGCCTTATGTGTTATATCTTAAATTCGGTAGATATAACCGAGCAAAAAAACGCGGAGGGAAAACTTGAGCGGGCTCAAGGAGAGCTGCAAATGAGAGTGCAGGGACAAACGGAAGAGAAGCGGACCGGGGAGCTGGAAAAAGCGAACGAACTGCTTAAATGGGAAATATCGGTACGGAAGCAGGCGGAGGAGCGGGTATCCCGGCAGCGGATACTTTTAAACGGGATTAATAAAATACTCCTGGAAACATTGCGGTCGAATACGGAAGAGGATATAGCCCGGACCTACCTGTCAGTGGCAGAGGAGCTCACAGGAAGCAAGATAAGCTTTATAAGCGAGGAGATCAGTGAAGAGCAATATTCAATCATCGCGTTAAGTGAGAACGCGAAGCGGGAATGCAAGATGCAGGGGGCGGAGCTGCCGAAAATGGTAAAAGACTCCAGGGCGGCCCGGTTCTGGAGTGGTGTCATAAAGGATGAAAAGTCGATAGTCGTACAGGATCTGGCATCGTACGAAAAGAGCCAGGGAGTACCGCCCGGACATATGCCGATACAGTCTTTTATGGGAATCCCTCTAAAGAATAAAGAGAAGACCTTTGGCCTTACGGGCCTGGCAAATAAAGAAGAGGCCTATTCAATTGAGGATGAGCATGATATAGAGATCCTGTCAATAGCCTTTGTGGAGGCGCTGCATAGAAAACAGGAGCAGGAAAAACTGGCAAAGTACCGGGATAATTTAGAGGAGATGGTAGAGCAGCGAACAGCAGAGCTGGAACGGTCGCGCGAGGAATTGCGCAGCCTGGCAGCACACCTGGAAACCGTGCGGGAAGAGGAACGGGTAAGTATCGCCAGGGAGATCCATGATGAGCTGGGGCAGATCCTGACTGTCTTGAATATGGATATAGTCTGGCTGCATAACAGGCTGAAAAAAGATGAAAGTCTCAGTGAAAAGATACAGGTAATGCTTGACCTCGTAGACGCGGGAATAGAAAGCATATGGAAGATATCCTCGGAATTACGGCCGCACCTGCTGGACGAGCTTGGCCTGTCGGCGGCACTTGAATGGTACAGGGAAGATTTTGCCAACAGGCATGGAATCGAGTGTACGTTGAGTATTTTACCAGCCGATTTCGCTGCAGATAAAGACTGTACCCTGTCGATATTCCGGATTGTACAGGAGTCATTAACCAATGTGTCGCGGTATTCACAAGCAACCCGGGTGAGCATAGACCTGGAAAAAAAAGCGGAAGGAATATTCCTGAAGATAAGCGATAATGGAATAGGAATAGAGCCCGATGAAATATGCAGTTCAACATCTTTTGGGATTATGGGAATGAGAGAACGGGCGATTTATTGTAAGGGAGATTTTAACGTAGAAGGCAGCAGGGGAGAGGGAACAACAATAACGGTTAAAATTCCGTTGGTGAATAAATAGTACTTGAAAAGAAATTAATGCTCGTTATTATAGAATATGAACTATGAAAACAATAAGAATCATAATAGCCGACGATCATGTTATAGTGCGGGCAGGGTTAAAACAAATATTATCTGACTATCCGAATATGGCAGTGGTGGATGATGTGGATACCGGGCAGGAATTGATTGAAAAAGTCCGGCATAGTGTTTATGATATAGTGCTGCTTGATATATCCATGCCCGACAGAAATGGGCTGGAGATCTTAAAACAATTAAAGATTGAAAATCCGGCAGTACCCATACTGATATTAAGTATGCACCCGGAAGAGCAATATGCCACACGGGCATTTAAAGCCGGAGCAGCCGGATATTTAACAAAACGGTCAGCACCAACGGAGCTGGTTGCCGCGATTAATAAAATAGTACAGGGCGGGAAATATGTGAGTAACCGCTATGTGGAAACCCTGGTTTCACTGATCGGTAATGACGCGGAAAAACTCCCTCATGAAGATTTAACAGACCGGGAGTACCAGATATTTCGAATGATAGCATTGGGAAAAACGGTCAATGAAATAGCAAAAGAGTTATTTCTCAGTGTAAGCACTATAAGTACGTATCGGCGGCGGATACTGGACAAGATGGAAATGAAAAATAATATAGACATGGTAAAATACGCCATGAGCTATAAATTACTGGAATAAATATTTATTTCAGTTCTTCCCCTATGCAGCAATTGTGCAGCTGTTATACGTACAAAATTATAGTCCATAGAGTTACATTTTTTTGAATAGAGTATAATCAAAACGGAGGGAAGAAAATATAGGCACTTTCAACGGGACCGGGTACTATCCGGGATCATTCAGGAGATCCCGGAATACTGGTGCAAAGAGTTTTAATTTTGCAGTTTTGAGCTGTTCTCTTCGGAAAGGACAAGACAGTCTATAACTGTTTTTACATGGAGAATAATAACCAGTAATATGTCTTCACGGACAGTATCGCTGTTTGCTTGCTGGCCGTCCCCGGCAAAACCAAGGATGAAATCCATTAATTCCGGCTGATTATTGTATTTTGTGAGAATATCCATCATATCGTCAGCGGAATCTTCATCCAGCTCTTCCATTTTTTCAAAGAGTTCAATATTTTTGTCCAGCTGGCTGTCCAGGGATTCGTTTTCTATTTTATTTTTACAACCGGTGGTTTCATTAAATATGTACCATGCTATAGCACCGCAAAAAATAAGCAAATCCCTTTCTTCATCGCTTGTTTCGTCTCCTTCAGCTTCATAAAGATAATTTACCAGGGGCTGCTGTTCAAGGTCCATTGCTTCAATAATGCCGTCAAAGGGGTTTTCATCTGACTGCTCAAGTTTCTCCAGGGCGTTATTTATATGATCTTCAGTTATTAGTGTCATGTTGTTTCCTTATATTTATATTATTTGAGGATATTTCAATTCCGCAGAATATACTCTAAAATGTCAAGGATCTATTTTTTCCCTGCTAAACCGGGTCAGTCGTGTCTCAATATACCGAAAAACGTAATTCGGAATGCAACCTATGCCCGGAGCGATGCCTCTGCGGGTTGTGAGGCTGTTTGAGCGAAGCGAGTTCCGAACGTTCTGCGGAGGCATCGCTCCGGGCATAGGTTGCATTCCGGGTTGATATACCTTATATATGGTCCGCTCTGCGGGTCAGCTGCTCTTAAGTAGGTGGAGGCGAAGCCCCCTTCACCCCCCTTCTCTTCGCGGCGCGGAAGCGCCGCGTTACCCTGATCTTTACGGCTCAATACCGGGATTATATTCTTGACGGATTGGGCGATTTTTCGTATAATACGGTAAATCCGGAATAACAGGAGTAAAACCATTGATCGAGAAAAACAAAGCCCAGAAAGCGCGAACAGCCATCCAGATTTTTAAAACCACTACCGATGCCCTGGCGCTGCGAGGATATTTTAGACCTTCGGGAAGATCGGGACAAACCCTCGCGTCGAGTCTGAAGATGTTGAGCCCGGAAATTTACGGAACTATCAATGATCCGCGAACTATAGAGTTAAAGGGGCTGGGATACGTAATTGACCGTTTGCCCCGGGGAATAGAGGAATGCTCGCGAATTATTCTAACGGCACACGATGAGCTGGAACACACCACTTTTGAGAAGATCATTCCTCCCAAACGGAGGCGGACCTCTTACCGGGTGAGCAGCGATGAAATGTCCTTTGTAATAACCAGGGGCATGAGTGAGATTTATGATATTTTAACCCACCTGACCTTTCTTAATATAGAAGCCGAAAAAATAAAAAACCAGATGCGGGACACACGGGGGAAACTGATCGTTGAGTGGCAGAACCTGGAAAAAACTATCAAAAATGATATAACCACTGAAGCCGAGCTGGACAGAAGCCTGTGGAATCTCAGCATACTCCTGGGCAGGTCTTTTCAGGAGACCAGGGACGCCTATTTGGAAATGGAAAAGTACCGGAAGGAGAAGAACAGCAACCGGGGCCTATTTAAGCTTATTTATGGCCTGGGGATTCGGGCAGAGGAAGAAAGCAATGTGGTAGAAGGCAAAGGGCTTGTTTATTTTACACCGTCCTTGCGGGATATGATTGGCCGTCATAAATACGGCAGGGACTGGGCCGATGCCATTATGGTCAAGATCCGAAAGCTGGGACTGGAAAACCGGCCGTTTCATATAATAAGCGCGAATATGCATAGTGTCATGAACGCCATATACGCGTACGCGGCACTGGAATCGGACCGTGGGGAAAAAATCCCTCATGATTTCTATGAGTTTATTCTAAAGAATAAAGACAAATCGGGAATTATTCGAAAATTTGCCCGTGACCATGGGCTTCACGAGCTGCCGGATGAGTCCGGAACCTACATTGATTGCCAGGTAATTGATACAGCGGGTTTGGCGACTATTCCCTTTCATCCGCAGAGTAATTTTAACGCATCGGTATTTGAAAAAGAGAAGCCCGTACTCCTGGTAATGGATTACGCGTTTGGGGCACAGGCTTTTGAAGTTCTTGGGGAACTGCTCAGCCCCCTGGAGCTTGAAGACGAAGTAATTTCATTCTCCGTAAAGTCAATTTCCATTATGGGAAAAGCGGGCATTCTGCCCGGCAAAAAGGGTGATATCATGTTGGCCACAGCGCACGTCTTTGAGGGAACTCCTCATAATTATATTTTCGATAATGACCTTAAAAGAGACGATTTCGATAAATCCATAGATGTGTATAGCGGCCCAATCGTAACGGTCCTGGGAACCTCTCTACAGAATAAAGATGTATTAAAAAAGTTTCAGAGAACCAGCTGGAAGGCAGTGGGGCTTGAAATGGAAGGAGGCCACTACCAGCGGGCAATAAGCGCTTCAATTATCCGGGGCCATATTTCAGCGGATGTAAAAGTCCGGTATGCCTACTATGCTTCGGATAACCCGATTATAAGCGGGCAAACCCTGGCCTCGGGCGGACTGGGAGACGAAGGAGTACGGCCAACATATATGATAACCAGGGTTATTCTTGAGAAGATCTTTTCTTGATTGTGCCCGGGAAATAAGTTACGCCTCTTCCCTTCTCATTAATCAAACAGGTCCATGATATCGTTTGATGATAAGGATTTGAAGAAGCCGCTTTCTTCGGTGATGAGTTCTTTAACCAGTTCCTTCTTCTTCTCCTGGAGCCGCAGGATTTTTTCTTCAACAGTGTTTTTAACGATCATTTTATAGGCGATGACTTTATTTGTTTGCCCAATGCGGTGGCTCCGGTCAATGGCCTGTTGTTCAACAGCGGGATTCCACCAGGGATCGAAGAGGAAAACGTATTCGGCTTCAGTGAGGTTAATACCCACACCGCCTGCTTTGAGGCTGAGCAGGAAAACCTTCCTGTTTTGATCTTCCCTGAAGCGGATAATTTCCTCTTCCCTGTTGCGGGCAGCCCCGTCAATATAGGAGTAGGAGATTTTTTCTTTATCGAAATAGTTCCTCACAATAGCAAGAGAGCTGGTGAAGCTGGAGAAAATAAGCATTTTATGATCTTCCCGGATGATTTCATCGATCATGTCTTTCATCATGTCAAATTTACACGAAGGGGCATTCGCTTCATCTTTATAGACCAATGAGGGGAACAGCGCGATTTGCCGAAGTTTTAACAGGGCGTCAAAAATATGTATGGTCGATTTATTAATCCCCTGCTCCCGGATCGTTTGTTCAATCGAATCCCGGTACCGGCGGCGGCACGATTCATACAGCTCAGCCTGGCGGGAGCCCATTTCAGCGTAGATAATGATCTCTTCTTTAGGAGGAAGATCCGGGGCGGCCTCTTCTTTCCGCCGCCGAAGGATAAAAGGATAGATGCGTTTTTTAAGCTGCTCAGCCGCGCCGGAGCTCCCGTGTTTTTCAATGGGCCTGGAATAGGTATTCGCGAAATCTTCCCGCGAGCCCAGCATGCCGGGATTAAGAAAGTCCATCTGGGACCAGAGCTCCCCGGTATTGTTTTCCACGGGAGTACCCGTAAGAGAAAGACGGTGACCGGAAAACAGGGCGCGCACACTCTTGAATATTTTGGATGAAGAATTTTTAATATACTGAGCCTCATCCAGGATAATATAATCGAACCGCATGCCGGCAAAAAGATCGTGATCGTTTTTTAGGGTGTGGTAACTTACCAGGATGCAGTTGAACTGCTCCAGGTGTTCTTTTGTTTTAACGCGGCCGCTGCCGCTGTGACGGGTACAGGAGAGAGAAGGGGTGAATTTGTTTATTTCATTTTCCCAGTTCGCCATGGTAATAACCGGGAGAACAATGAGCGATACAAAAGGGACTTTTTCTACCAGGGCTTTTTCTTTTAGAGCCTGCAAAAAGGCCAGGGTTTGAACGGTTTTACCCAGGCCCATATCGTCGGCAAGGCAGCCGTTCAGGTCGTGCTCATGAAGGAAGCGGAGCCAGTTGTACCCGGCATACTGGTAAGGACGGAGATTTCCCTTAAAGTTCAGGGGCAGGGGATATGTATCACGGTGCCCGTTTGCCTTGAGTTTTTGAGAAATACGCTTTGCCCGGGCCAGGGCCGGTTCATCTTTGTTAATGATATCATCGTAAAGGGAATCAATAAGATTAAGATCGAGAATGGAGACTTTCATAAAGCCGCTGGAATTCATGCCCTGTTTCACCAGTTTTTCAATAGAACGGATCTCTTCTTTTTCAGGAACAACAAGAGAGTCCCCAACGCGCACAACACCTTTTTGTAAAAAAGAGCTATTAATATCTACGGAGCTTTCGCTGCCATTGGGAGACACATACCGGGCATCCAGGGAGAGCCAGTTTATTTCCGAAGAGGCCCTGAAAGCAAAGGAGCCTTCGCTGTGGGTAACCCGGTGCCGCCTGCCTTTCAGCCGGATCTCAATCTCAGTTTGAGAAATGGGCTCGCTATAGCGGGTCATAAATTGCCGCAGACTAAGGGGAACCGCGTAATCGTCATGGGGGAAATTCTCATGGAATTTCGCGGAGCCGGGATTCACCCGGGATATTTTTGAAAAGATTTCGTCGAGGCGTTTTTTTGTAGTCCATTCCAGTTCCCGGTCCCGTTTAATATAGACCGGAGGCCTGTTTTGTTCTTTTGACGGTTTTACGAAAACCATGTCGTCCCGGTCATTGATGGAAACCCGGGTTTTGTTGTACTTGAAAAAGAGATTCACCGTAAGCCCCTGCTTGCGCTGATCCATTTCAATGAAGGGGAGGGGCGCAACCGAAAGGATCTCCGGAGAGCGGCCGCGGGAAACCGGGCGGTTTGCCCGGCCGGGGGGAGGTTTGTTTTCCGGGTTTTTAACGGGAGCGGGTTTTTTCTTTTGCCGGACGAAGGCAACCAGGGCTTCACCAATGTGGACGCAAACGCGCGGCGTGGAACAGGAACAGGTAACGTTAGAGAACATGCCCTGGGGATTCAGCCGGATCTCAACAATATAGGGATAAATATCATCACCCTGAACTTCCGATTGAATGGAATTACCGAAGAGCTCGGTTTTTTTAACGTGCCCCATTTGCACTCCGTCAACGGCCTGGTAATATAATTCATCTCCAATAAATGAACGAATTTTTGGTATGGTTATGGATTGGGTCATTTTGTATAATCTACTCGTGATATAAATTTATATAGAAGCAAATTTGATTAATAGCATACTCATGTCAAGGAAATTAGTTCTTTTGAGACTACTCGCCGGGGGTACGCCTTGTGTGCGATGTTGTTGGCGTGTGCGGGAATGAGTCCCCGCGAGGGATGCGGGGGGCGGCCCCTGCTTTCCTCCACCCTGGTGAAAATCCGTCCTGGATTGCACCAGGGCAGGACCGTCCGTGGTCCTTGTTCCGGAAAGCAGGGGCCGCACCCCGCACCCCTCGCAGGGACTCATTCCCTGATGCTGTTGTAAAACGCACAAAATGCATTCGGTAAAATGGGAGGGAAACATTATTTGTTGTGACAGTGACACCCTCGCGGGGGGCGTACCCCTCTTCAGAAGGTGAGGACTGTTTGAGCAACGCGAGTTCCGCAGCCTTCTGAAGAGGGGTACGCTCCCCGCGAGGGTGTCACTGTCACAACAGGGTGCACCAGCTATTTCTGAGTATGGTACTTACCTCGCTAAACCACACCACCTGCGCCGGGCAAAAAACCTCGAACCTCGAACTTCGAACCTTGAACCTCTTTTACCTCCGCGCTCCCGCCTTTTCTAAAATTTCCACAATTTCAAAATTGCCCAGGTTTTTCGCCATTTTCAGGGCGGTATTCCCGCTGCTGTTCCGGAAGCTGACGTTCGCGCCGTTGGCAATGAGCAAACGGGTGATATCCGCGTAGCCTCTGAATGAGGCGATAATTAACGCGGTATTGCCAATGTTGTCCTTAGCGTTAATGTGGGCGCCTTTGACAATGAGCAAGCGGACAATCTCGATCTTGCCGGAAAAAACACCGTCAATTAAAACGGTTTTTCCGCTGGAGGCCCTGCTTTTAATGTCGGCGCCGTTTTTAATAAGGAGTTTTACTATAGCGGTGTGACCTTTGTAGGCGGCAAAGTGAAGCGCGGTGTCGCCGTCTTTGGTTTTGGCTTTTACATCAACTCCTTTGTTAATGAAGAATTGCACAAGACCGGTTTTGCCGGAATGAACCGCGGTCATTAAAACGTTTTTTCCAAAGCGGTTTTCTGCTTTAATATCCGCGCCCTTTTCCAGCAGCAGTTTCGCCACGGGCAGGCTTCCCACGGCAGCGGCGATTAAAAGCGGAGTTCGCGCGGAGGAATCTTTCGCGTTAACGTCGAGCCCTTTGCTGATTAAATAGTCAACAGTTTTAGTATTGCCCGAAGCCGCGCCGTTTAGTAAGGCAGTGGTGCCGTTATTGGTCCGGGCATCAATGTCGGCGCCTTTTTTTACCAGCAATTGAACCAGGCCCGGCTTTCCGGAACGGGCCGCGCTGAGTAAGGGGGTAAGCCCCCGGCTGGTGGCGGCGTTAATGTCGGCTCTTTTTTTAAGCAGCAGTTTTACCACGGCAGTTTGCCCCCTGCCCGAAGCGAAGATGAGAGCGGTCATACTTTTGTAGGTGATATCGACATCGACCCCTGCTTTCATGAATTTCTTTATGGCAGCCATATCACCATTACCACATGCCGATATGAAGTTATAAGCGGTCCCTTTTTTGGCAGAAAGCTCCGGCAGAGTTCCGGGCACGGCAGAAAGAAGCAAAATCGCAACGGCAAAAATTATTTTTGGAATAAGTGGATTTGTTGACGATTTTGATGATTTATTTCTTGTTTTTTGTGTAGAATAGCTCATAAATCCTCTTTTCCCCCGGATTTTTTTCTGCTTTCTCCGGCTTATAGTAAAATATAAGTATAAAAGAAGGACTTTGTCAAGGAAATAGTCCGGAAATAAAAATTAACACTTTCAAAAGCTCTATAAAAGCGTTGTCGTTCATGCCTCTACAACTAGCGTTCATTCCCCTTTAGTTGACGATTTGAAAAAAAAACAGTACTATAGAATAAAGAAAAATCATCAGTGGGGGGCTTTTGAGTGATATCATATCCGGCAGCGATTTACCTTTTGCGTTGTATCATTCTATAGCAACAGCTACATAATACCCTCTTTCCCATTTACAATTTTAAGCGGTTTAACCCGGCAATCTCACCGGTGTTTCGTATTGCTGCAATGAGATTTTATTCCGGTCTGCTGCGGGCAGAATTTAGAGAATTAACATCACAAAGTGTGGTGAACAGGAATTGTTTGTAATATCCTGAATAAAATGGCTTGGAGAATTAATATGGAAGAAAGTAAGAAGAACAGAAAATTGAGTACGCTTAAGGAAATGATGGGCAGTATCGGGAGTGATGCCTATGATTTGAAAGCGTTGAGTATGAAACTGGGAGAAGACTATTTTAATACTACCTATGGTGAACTTAAAAACTACGTAGAATTAATGGGCAGCGCGCTTCTTAACAAGGGGATCAAAAAAGGAGATACTATTGGTATTATTTCCGAGAACAGGATTGAGTGGCCTCTTGTGTATCTTGGAGTAAGTTCAATTGGCGCCGTTATTGTTCCCTTGGATCCCGCATTGAAGCCCGACGAAGTGGAAACAGCTGTTGCGGCAAGTGATTGTGCCATGATCGTGGTTTCAAATTATACTATAGATAAACTTGCCAATATAGAATGGGGCAGCAATAATTTGAAACAGGTAATATGTCTGGACAAACATGAAAAGACAAATGACACAGCGGAAGAGAACGCTTATGTTTATTTTCAGTCGCTGCTTGGAACGGGACAGGAACTGATGGAAAAAGGGCAGGATCTTCTTTCAGGGAATACGGTAGAACCGGAAGATGTGGCCGCCATGATCCACATGCACGGATCGACCTTTGCCATGCTTACCCATAAGGGCCTCATGGCAAACGCCTATGGGCTCATTGACCACGCGGGTTATACCGAAACAAAAATGAATCCCGGAGATAAGTCGCTTGCCTGCCTGCCGTTTCATCATACCCTCCAGGCCATGCTTGGCTTTTTAACGCCGTTGTTAACCTATGGAAATGTAGTAATTCTTGTCCGCTTTGAACTGGAAGAACTTATCGCGGTAATTAATGAACTCGACATTCGTTTTATGCCTTCTGTTCCTTATCTTGTAGAGGCTCTGTGTAAAACTATGAAATTGAAAAATCTGCGAATCCCCAGCATGAAACTGGTTATGAATGGGGGTGCCTCAACGCATAAAAGCATCAGTAAAGAGGCAGAAGCGCTGGGGGTTCCCTTATTCAGCGGATATGGGTTGAGTGAGTGCGCGCCAATTGCTACCGCAGAAAAACCAGGGTATACAAAATATGCTTCTGTGGGTATTCCGTTTAACAACATGGAAATAAAAATCGCGAATCCCGGAACCCGGGGCAATGGAGAGGTTCTGATTAAAGGACCAAGCGTCATGAAAGGATATTACAAAAAGCCGGAATTAACAAAAGCAGTTATTGATGAAGAGGGCTGGCTCCATACCGGCGACATTGGTAAGATCGATGAAGACGGCTATTTATTTATCACCGGAAGAATTAAGAATATTATTGTCAATAAGGGAGGCAAAAATATATTTCCCGAAGACCCGGAAACCGCTTTATTAAAAAGCGAATATATTTCCCAGGCAGTAGTAGTTCCCCGGATTGATCCCATATTTGGAGAATCACCTTTTGCCATCATTCATCCCAATGTAGCCGCTTTTACGGCACTGGAAAAAGAGACCGGGAAAAGAATGGGGGAAGATGATACCAAAAAGTTTTTAAGTGATGAAATAAAAAAAGTAAACGAAGCTATCTCGGGCTATAAAAAAGCCCGGAATTTTGAGATATCCTATACTCCCTTACCGGTAGAATCAATAAAGAATGAACTCTTTATGTTTGAAGATTTCTATCTCACTGAAGTGGAAAAGAAAACCGGGGATCAACCCGCGGAAAATAGTGGAAAAAATGAAACTTTACTGCAAAAGATCCAAACAGCATTAATACTTGAGATTGAAACTTTTTTTCAAATAGGCAGAGAGCATATTTCCATGAGCAATGATCTTGGCGACTATGGGTTTGATTCCATGAGCCTGATCAGTTTTGTCGATGGGATCAATGAAAAATACAACCTTACTTTAAACCCGGCAGTTTTTATTGAATACGATTCAATAGAGAAGGTCTCGCTCTATCTTGAGGATGAACATTCACAAAGTTTTCAAGAGTATTTCCAGGCAGGTACCCGGCAGGAACTCCCGGTTAAACAAAACGATACTGTTTCAAATGAGCGTAATAAGATTGATGAGCGAAAAGAAACAGAACCGGTAAAAACCGCTTATGCCCAAAAACGGACCTCGCGTGGGGGCCAGGAGTATTTCATGGGAATTGATGCCGGTTCCACTACGATTAAAACCGTGGTAGTAAACCAACATGGCGAGATTTGTAATACAAGCTATGAGAGAACAACACCGGGAGAAGGAAAACCGGTACAATGCTCCGGTAATTGTGAACGCTGCGGCCGGTGTTCTCTGGGAAGTTTAAAAAACATCGTTACTGCCGCTCTCGCGGAAATTAATCTAAATCTCAATGATATTTCAAATATCGTGGTCACGGGAAGCCAGATTACACCGGAAACCAGGGATGTAATTCCGTATAACTTTCACGTGAGTGAAGTGAATGCTCATGTTTCCGGAGCATTGCGGCTGCACCCTGATTGTAAAGCCATACTTGATGTTGGCGGCCAGGATAGCAAATCAATGATGTTCGATGAGAAATTAGGAAATTGGACATCCAAGATGAGCGGGATTTGCGCGGCCGGAACCGGCGCTTTTCTGGATAGTGTAGCCGGAAAACTGGGGATTACGGTAGAATCAATGGAAGATATAGCGGACTATAATTCCACCCTGGATTTTTCATCGGTGTGTGCCGTGTTTGCTGCAACTTCGATTAATAAATTCAAGAACCGGTATTCCCTTGGAGAGTTAGTGGGCGGGGCCTGTGCCGCCCAGGCGCGGACTGTTATGTCCGGCGTGGGGGAGCTGTTCCAGGATTATTCAGGGACAATTTTGTTCCAGGGCGGCGTTGCCTCAAACAAAGTTGTTGCCCATTACCTGGCTGAAATTACGGGGAATAAGATTGTTGTACCCGAACAGTATAAAGTCATGGGCGCTTTTGGGGCTGCCTGTCTCGCGCGGGAACATATTAAAATAGAAAAAACCTTATCTACGGAATCGTTTTTTACCGCAAATGATATGAAGAAAAAATCCGTGACCATGCGGAGCCGAATGGTTATTAAAGATTTTTTCGCGTATAAGAAAAAGCCCTTTGTGTGGCGTAACCTGTTTTATCCAATAGAAGTTCTTAATGCCCTTGATTGCAGTGTTCTTACGCTCGAATCCCGGGCCGCGCTGGCCGCGCAAAACCGTAAAGAGGTTAAGGCGTCCCTGGACAAAGCCGCCTATAAAGGGTACGGCGCGGAGACCTGTTCGTTCTTGCGGGTGCTGGAAGGAATGGATTTGCCGGACCCCGTAGCCGGCGTTTCAACTTCCCAGCCATGCCAGCAGGGAGAACGTATTTTACGGGACCTGGTCTATTCAAAAGGTAAAAAAGATTCTTTTTATTCACTTAATACCCCTATTGATTCGGGTCCAAATACGCTTACGGATCTGGCCAGGGATATTGAGCAGTCAATTCATTGCCTGGAAAAAAGTCTTGGCAGAAAAATGGACATGGGACGGCTGGCAGAAGCGTTTGAGTATTCTAACCAGGCTCGAAAATTGGCTATGGAGTGTAATGACCTGCGGCGGGCCAATGTACCGCTGATTCCCGGCAGAGTGGCTATTAACTTCGCGAACATATTGTCACAGGGCTGGGGAACTCAGGAGTTTGTAGACATACAAAAGCAATACCGTATCGATTTATTGGAACAAAAAGATAAGCTGGAAGGAAGGGTTTCCATTGAAGACACGCACCGGCTTGTGTGGCTCCATCTTTCACCGTTTTACAATACGAATCTTATGGATTATATAGAAGATACCTGTAACGCGCCGATTGTTATGGAAGAAGTGAATTCCATTCGATGGGACGCGCTGGATATTAGCAATCCATATGAATCTCTGGCGAAAAAAATATTGAACTCCGGTTTTTTGAATATGGAAATGCGTTTTCAAAATGTGGTTGAGGAAGTGAAAAGAAGCAGCGCCAATGGCGTTGTTCTCTATAATCACATGTTCGGCAGATGCGCCATGTCCGACATTACCGTTATTCGAGGCTTGCGGGAATCTCTTGAAGAGGTTGGCATACCGCTTCTGGTCCTTGACGGAGACTGTATCGATCCTACGATTGATCCCTGTAGTACCTATACCAAGGTTCAGTCGTATGTTGAAGTGTTAAACGATAAAAAATTCAATAA
>JAAENB010001126.1 GCA_024224995.1 bacterium
GGCATCGCTCCGGCCATAGGTTACATTCCGAATGACGTTTTTCGGTATATCAAGACACGATCGACCCTGTGTAGCGGGAAAAATATAGATCAGAGACTAAATAGTACTGCGGGCTGCTTCTACGCCCGCGCACAAGCAAAATTTAGTTTCTTGAGAGTATGATGATAAAAGCATTTATATTACAGATACAGTTCCTCACAAGGATACCGCTTCCGGTGGAGGTGGAGTTTGATGATGATATTTTTGCCCGGAGTTTTGTTTTCGCGCCTCTTATTGGCTTATTGATTGGCGCGGTTCTTGGCGGCGTCTATTATTTGGTCGGCTTAACCGGAAAGGAGCTTATAACTGCCATAGCAGTGGTAACGGCGCTGGTGTTTATGACCGGGGCTTTGCACCTGGACGGACTGGCAGATGCCGCGGATGGGCTTTTTAGCAATCGTCCAAAAGAGCGGGTCCTGGAAATAATGAAGGATTCCCGAATAGGAACCAACGGAACCGTAGCCATAGTGCTGATACTTATTTTAAAGATTGGACTGCTGGTATCCCTGGATAAAACGAACCTGTTTTATTATATTATAGTAATGCCGGTATTTTCCAGGATGAGTATTGCCTGGATAGCCGGGATCAGCGGGTATGCCCGGGACGATAAAGGGATGGGAAGTGCCATTGTTGAGAAAACAGGGCTAACCACGATTATTTTAGCAACATTAATAGCCCTGGCCGCAGCAGTATTGTTCATTGGGCTTATGGCCGCTGCGGCAGCTTTCGCGGTAATTCTTTTCACGGTACTGTTAAGCCGGTACTCGACGAAAAAAATCGGGGGAATTACCGGGGATATTATAGGAGCCAACATTGAACTTTCGGAAGTGGTCTTTTTAATTTCCATCCTGGTTTGTGAGGCAGCGGGGATTTCAAAAATTGCCATAGGGGGAACCTGGTTTATATGAAAATGAAGAATGTAACTGAGATATTGCTCATCCGGCACGGGCAAACTGACTATAATAAAAATGAGCGGTTTTTAGGAATGACGGATATTTCTTTGAATGAGACCGGAAGAGAGCAGGCTGCCAGGGTAGGAGAACGCCTGAAAGATGAAAAAATAGACCTTGTTTATTGCAGCGATCTTAAACGCTGCGTAGAAACAGCGGAGATTATTGGCTTTAATAAGGATATTGAATATACTTCCAATTTGCGGGAAATGAATTTCGGCAAGTGGGAAGGCCTTAACTGGAAGGAGCTTCGTGACGATTTTGGAGATGAGTTTAAGAGCTGGCGAAAGGACTGGGTCAATTATCCCGTACCCGGCGGAGAGAGCTTTAAAGATATGAGCGCCAGGGTTATTGCGGAGTTTGAGGAAATAAAAAAACATGAGAACTTGAAAATAGCAGTGGTTACTCACGGAGGATGCATCCGGACTTTGCTGGGAGAGTATCTTATGGATTCAGCTGAGAACAGCTGGAAGTTTTATCTCGAAAACGGAACCATCTCCCGGTTGTGTTTTAACAAAGGATTTTCGTATTTGAAATCGTTAAACGAGATTTAGGGGTAGGGGAATATGGTAATCGGTCGCCCTGTGGGCGGGGGGGGATCGGTGATCGGTTAAGAAAAAAAGTCGTAGAGTAGCTGACCCTGCGAAGCAGGGAAAAAATAGATTAGAAACTAAATAATATTGCGAGCTGCATCTGGCCTGGAAGTAGTATGGGCTCTTTGGGTTGTGAGGACTGTTTGAGCAAAGCGAGTTCCGCAGCAATCCAAAGAGTTCATACTACTTCCAGGCCCGCGCACAAGCAAAATTTAGTTTCTTAAGAGAGAGGAAAACATGGAGTTATTACAGAAGACAATTGAAAATATAGGCAGCCTCAACCAGGAGGCAATGGAGAAAGCGCAGGAGCGGCTTGATTACCTGCTCAAGCCTCCGGGAAGCCTGGGAAAACTGGAAGATATAGCCAAACGGCTTGCCGGTATAAGCGGCGAGGTAATGAACCGGGTCGATAAAAAGACCATTGTAGTAATGGCCAGTGATAATGGCGTGGTGGAAGAAAAGGTAACTTCTTTTCCCCAGGAAGTGAGCGGCCTGGTGGCAAAGACAATGGCAACCGGGATATCCGGCGTGGCAGTACTGGCGCGTCACGCGGGTGCTTCTTTGAAAGTGGTAGACCTGGGCCTGGTGGAAGATACGGGTGAAGAAAATGTTATAAACAAAAAAATACGAAAAGGAACCTCGAATATAGCACAGGGTCCGGCAATGAGCAGGGAAGAAGCAGTGCAGGCAATAGAGACCGGCATCGCAATTACCAACCAGGCAATTGACGAAGGAGCCGAACTTATAGGAACCGGGGAAGTGGGAATCGGCAACACAACAACCAGCAGCGCGGTGTTATATGCTCTAACAAGAGGTAATTTAGACGTCATCGTAGGACGGGGCGCCGGGCTGGACGACGCGGGGCTGGCGCTTAAAAAGAAGGTCGTCGCCCAGGCAGTTGAGGTGAATAATCCCGATCCCGGGGACGCCGTGGATGTGCTGGCAAAGGTTGGCGGTTTCGACCTGGCCGGTCTTGCGGGCTGTTACCTGGCAGCGGCAAGCAGAAGGATTCCTGTAGTTATAGACGGGTTTATTTCCGGCGTGGCCGCAGTTGCCGCAATAAGACTAAAATCCGAAGCCCGGGAATTTATGTTCACCTCTCACGGAAGTGTGGAGCCGGGAACAGCGCTCGTGACCGAGGTCGTGGGACTGAGCCCCATGCTCAATATGAACATGAGACTGGGAGAAGGCACCGGGTGCGCGCTGGCATTTTTAATCATTGAAGCCGCAACAAAGATGATGCTGGAGATGGGTACCTTCGGCGATGTTGGGATGTAACAAACAATGACCAGGCCCATAATGATCCAGGGGACCGGGTCGTCCGTGGGTAAGAGTATTGTTTGCGCGGGTTTGTGCAGGATATTCTTACAGGACGGACTCCGGGTAGCTCCGTTTAAATCACAGAATATGGCGCTCAATTCGTTCGTAACCGCAGAAGGGCTGGAAATGGGCAGAGCCCAGGTGGTACAGGCCGCGGCAAGCGGTCTTGAGCCCTCAGTGAAAATGAACCCCATATTGTTAAAACCAACGGGGGATAAAGACGCCCAGGTTATTGTAAACGGCAGGGTCTATAACAACCTGGACGCGAAAGCGTATCACGATTATAAAACAAAGGCGAAGCCCATTGTGGAAGAGGCATACGCGGCCCTGGCAGAGGAGTTTGAGACCATTGTCATTGAGGGAGCGGGAAGCCCGGCAGAGATAAACCTTCGTGACCGGGATATTGTAAATATGGGAATGGCGGAGATCGCAAATGCCCCGGTAATTTTAGTGTCTGATATTGACCGTGGAGGGGTTTTTGCTTCTATTGTGGGAACTCTTTTTTTATTGACGGAAGAAGAAAAGAAACGGGTCAAGGGAGTGATTATTAACAAGTTCCGGGGGGATATTGCGCTGCTGAAACCGGGACTTGACATGCTGGAAGATATAATAAAGATCCCTGTTCTTGGCGTGATCCCGTATATGGATTTAACCCTGGAAGATGAGGACAGTGTCACTGAACGTTTTCACCGGCGGAAAAGTTCAAACAAAAGTATCCGCATTGACGTGATTCGGCTGCCTTATTTATCCAATTTTACCGACTTTGATGTCTTTGACCTGTTCGAAGACGTGGAAGTCCGGTACGTGGAACATGCTGCGGATATTGACGCTCCCGATATCCTGGTTTTACCGGGAAGCAAAAACTGCATCGGGGATTTACTCTATGTAAAACACCAGGGGATCGATGAAAAGATACGCGAACTCTACGGCAGCGGAACGCCCGTTGTTGGCATCTGTGGCGGCTACCAGATGTTAGGCGACTCAATTGAAGATCCTTACGGCGTGGAAGGGCAGCCGCGTGAAACAGCAGGACTTGGAATAATACCCATGAGAACGGTCCTTGAAAAAGAGAAAATCACGCAGCAGGTAACGGGAACAGTGCTTGCCAATGAAGGACTGCTTGCCGGGCTTTCGGGAACGCGTATTGAAGGATACGAGATCCATATGGGGCGAAGTCTT
The DNA here is from genome assembly GCA_024224995.1 of bacterium. The sequence goes on from JAAENB010001126.1 coordinate 4,082, forward strand.
CTCACCGGCAGCAGCGAAGAACAGGGACACAGCAGTTTCGCGGATACCGGTACCGGTGAAACCGGAATTGTTAACGGGAATGTTCTTGGTACGTATATACACGGGATTTTCGACAGTGTTGAATTTACCCGGGGATTGCTGAATAATATCCGGCTCGGAAAAGGGCTCGAACCGCTTCCCGTTCCTGAGTCGTACCGGGAAGCCCGGGAGGGTGAGTTTAACCGGCTGGCAGCGGAACTGCGAAAGAGTCTTAATCTTGAACAGGTGTATGCTGTTCTTAATGGAGAGACTATTGCTTGCGCTTAAGATTTGCGCGGGTTATGTTCTGGACCTGTTATGCGGAGATCCTCACTGGTTCCCGCACCCGGTGCGCTTTATCGGCAAATTGATTAGCTTCCTGGAAGCTGTTTTGCGGAATATCACCAATGAACGGGCAGGGGGGATTCTTCTTCCCGTAATCGTTGTTCCCCTGGTTTATGCTATTGCCCTGGGCCTTTCTTCTCTTTCTATTTTTATTGAAATCGTGCTCATCTATACCATATTCGCGTCCCGGTCTCTTGCTGTTGAGGCCGGGAAGGTCTACTCCGCGCTGCGCGATAATAACCTGGATCGGGCCCGGGAAAATATTGGTTTCCTGGTAAGCAGGGATACGGCAGATCTCGACGAAGCGGGGATCGCGCGCGCTGCGGTGGAAACGGTTTCCGAGAATATTGTTGATGGAATTATTGCTCCCCTGTTTTTTCTTTTTATCGGCGGAGTGCCTCTGGCTATGGCGTATAAAGCGGTTAATACGCTCGATTCCATGGTTGGGTATAAGAATGAGCGGTATATTGATTTCGGCAGGGCAAGCGCCCGTCTGGATGACTGGTGCAACTATATTCCCGCGCGCGCAACGGGCTATTTTCTTATGCCCATTGCGGCGCTGCTGTGCGGTAAAAGCGTAATAAACACCATTCGGATTACGCGCCGCGACCGTTATAATCACAGCAGTCCCAATTCGGGATATCCCGAGGCTGCTGCTGCCGGAGCTCTGGGGATTCGCCTGGGGGGCCCGGCATCCTATTTTGGGACGGTGCAGGAAAAGCCCTATATTGGGGACGCGGTAAAGGAGATTGAGAAAGAGGATATTCCGGCCAGTATACGGCTCATGTATGCGGCGTCGGGAGCGGGGTTGGTTCTGGGGGTGGTGGTTTATCTTTTCATTCTTCATTAATAATTAATGAGAAGATTTTTTAAAGAGTTTTTCCCAATCAAGGTAAATGTATTTGCCGATGTTTTGCTTCGGGGAGTGGGCGTCAATGCGGACTCCCATGATATCGCGGTAAACTGTTGAAAGAATATTCATCCATTCCAGGGCGTCGTAGCCGACGTAGATATAATGAAAGTGGTAGAGGTCTCCGCGTGAGGCGTGTAAATAAATGGGGCGGCGGATCCCTTTGCAAAAGACTTCGAAGGCCGCTTTAAGATTTTTATATTTTTTATTACGGCTTCTGCCGGCGTTGTATCCGGGAAGGCCCCGGTCCATTTTAAAATTACTCCAGTGATAGGCCATGGGATTGTTAAACCACCGGGAAAAAGATACCGTGCCAAAACCGCTTTCCGATTTCATAATACCCGTAAGGAAGAGGGGATTGATACGGTGGTTCAGGCAGGTGTCAACAATAAGATCGGCCATTTGCCGGGGGGTGAGTTTTTTCTGTCCGTCTACGGGGAAGTGAAAATAAACGCTTTCGGAGCAGAACCCGGCCAGGTAGCGGGCGAGCCGTTTTCTGAAATTCATATCAAAAAGCAGTTCCAATTGCTCTCCCTGTTTGGGAACAAAAGAACAATTGCTGATATTCCATTTTCCGGGTTTTTGTTTAATCTTAAAATACGACGACGGACGCACGCATCGAAACCCTATATCATAGTTATAGTTTCCGGGAGCGGAGTACGCGCGCCTGGCTGTTCTCAGGTGGGCCGGGAAAAAACAGCCCCATGAACCGCCCCGGATTGATTTAGTGCTGCCTTGCTCCGGGCCGCGGGGATTTTTTTCCGGAGAATTCGCGTAGTATGAATGTCCATACCAGTCATTTGTCCATTCCCAGATGTTCCCGCTCATCCCAAATAAACCAAAGCCGTTCTGCCATTGATCCTTTACCCGGGAAAGACGCCACCATTTTCCTTTAATAACGCCTCTTCCTTCGTCGAAGTTGGCTTTTTCCGGGTCGAAAATATTCCCCCAGGGAAAGTCTTTTTGTTTAAGGCCGCCTCTCGCAGCCCGCTCAAATTCGGCTTCAGTAGGAAGCCGGTAGCCGTTCGCGGAAAAATCTGTTTTTAAAACAGGGTAGCCCCAGGCGTCGTACTTGCCGGAGTGAGTATAGACCGGTTCCAGACCTTCCAGGCTGCTGCGCCAGCTGCAGAAGCAGGCGGCATCTAACCAGGTAATGCCGGTCACCGGGTTGTCCGGAATGTTGTACGAGGGGTACTTCCAGTACGGCGGTTCTTCTTTTCCTGCCCGGATAAAATGGGTATACTCTTCGTAGGTAACCGGGGTCTCGTCCATGTAAAACGCGGATACCGCAACCCGGTGAACCGGTCTTTCATTAGCCCGGTGCGAAGCGCTGCCCATGAGGAATTCTCCGGCCGGAATGAGAACCATTTTTTTTGCCGGGCTCTGCCCCGGGATGTAAATCGACGGAAGTATCTCGGAGAGATCACGGCCGCTGAGCAGCAGTACAGAGGCAGTAAGCAGCAGGATAAAAGTCTTCTTTTTCATTACTCCTTTTTTTCAATGTCCAGGTTTTTAATCATTCGCAGGTAATCTTTTTGAGATTCGTACACCATGGAAGAAATAAAATTAATAAAAGGCGTATTGTTCCCGTTATGAGCTGCTTCCAGGCAATTGAAATATTCTCCCCGGACAACGGCAGGGATGACTGTTATAACATATTCTTCCTGTAATAGAGCCAGGTTCATTAAAAGGCGCGCGGCTCTGCCGTTTCCGTCAATAAAGGGATGAATCTCTACCAGTTTTTTGTGAAGAAGCGCGGCGAATTCCACGGGGTGGTTCTTTTTTCGAAGCTCCGGGATGGCGGCAGTGAATTTTTCCATAAGGCGGGGAACTGTTTTAAATAACGGAAAAGTGTATTCCGAACCCCGAACCGAGATGTTAACTTTCCTGTACTGCCCGGCGTTTTCGTTATCAATGCGGAAATAAAAAAGGCGGTGAATATCGAGAATATCTTTTTCCGTTATTTTTTTCTGCGTAGTCAGATCATATATAAAATCAAAGGCGTCGCTATGTCCCAGGGCCTCCTGGTGTTCCCGCACGGTTTTACCGCCAATAGTGAGGCCGTCTTCAATGATGATCCTTGTTTCCGATTCGCTTAGCGTGTTTCCTTCAATTGCGTTGGAGGACCAGGTAAGGCCAATACGGAAGTACTCTTTTAGTTCACTGGTATAATGCTTATTCAGAGGCCGGTAGGCATTTATCTCTTTTTGCAAAGTATCAATTTCAGTAATTTTATTCTTAAAAGTCATAACCTATCCTCAAAAACGAGGATAATGCGGCTGTACTTATAAATCAACTAAAATACAATTTTTTAAGTAAATTTTAAAGTAGGAGTGGGAAGATTGGGGGGCAGCTTGTTGTGCCGAAGGAGCGGTTTTAGAGACGTTGCATGCAACGTCTCTACGGGCTTGCTTCCCGGGGGATGTTGTCCAGGGTCAACACCACAGAGGGGGAATCCCAAATAAACACCGTGAGGGCACGGCACGCCGTGCCCCTACACGTACCGAATACCCTCCGGGAAATAATACCCGGGCTGAAACCGATCTATTTATATGAACAGTTTCTTCCGTATATTTTCCCTGCTTCGCAGGGTCCGCGCTCTCTCAAGAAACTAAGATCAGTTGGCAGTTGACAGTTGACAGAGTTCCGGCAACCAGTCTCTTTTTATTCCCAATCCTTTTTCTAACAGTTTCTTTTGTATTTTTTCCCCGCTACACTGGGTCGGTCGTGTCTTAATATACCGAAAAACGTAATTCGGAATGTAA
>JAAENB010001127.1 GCA_024224995.1 bacterium
AACCAGATATGTAAATCTGTCAATTTTTTTGTACCTGTTACCCATGGCAAGTCCCACAGCTGCCGACGAACCCTGGCCGACGGAACCGGTTGTGAACCCGACTCCCGGAGTCTTGTTCATATCACAGTGGCTTGGAAGGTTTGTTCCTCCCTGGTTTAGTGTATCCAGCCAGTCCAGGGGGAAATATCCCTTATCGGCAAGAGTCGCATATACCGCCGGCCCTGAATGGCCTTTTGAAACGACAAGTTTATCCCTGTCCTCCATTTTTGGGTTTTTGGGATCGATATGGAGCCATTTATGATATAAAATGGTCAATAAATCTACAATAGACATTGCCCCACCAATATGACCGGCTCCAAGATTAGCTATTTCTTTTATTGTTAGAATCCGAATACGGACAGCTATTTTTTCCAATTCCAATGCTTGTGCATCTGTTAGCATCTTTTTGCTCCTTATATTATATTTTACTTTTCAGCGTTTTTCATGGCTTCAATAAGGGGAAGTCTGGTTCCCGATAAAAAACGGACCATAGCACCTCCCGCTGTACAAATATAATCTATTTTGTTTATATCTGTAAACCTCGCGGCAGCGCTAACACTGTCACCTCCACCAACAACAGTAAAACCTTTTGAATGGGCAATAGCATTCCAGATCCCTTTCGTACCTGTTTCAAATAGTTCGTTTTCAAACATCCCGGCAGGGCCATTTACAAAGACCGTTCCCGCATCTTTTATTATTGAGGAAAAGAGATCTATTGTTTTTTTCCCGACATCAAGAAACATCTCGTTACATGGTAACTGATCTACCGGAATCTCAACACGTTTCCCATCTTTCTCATAAGCCAGATCCTGAGGCAGAACAATCCTGTCACCGTACTTATCAAGAAACCTGGATGCATCATTAATAAACAGGTCCAAAGAACGTTCCCTGATAAATTTTTCCTTTGTTTCCCCAAGGCGGATACCCTTTGCGAGAAGAAAAATTTCCCCGGTAACTCCACAGGCAAGGATTTTATCGGCTGAGCCCTCCTTCAGGACTTTCTCCATCATCCCGAACGCATCGGATATTTTTGCGCCACCAAGAACAAAAACAGAAGGCCTGTCCGGGGACTCCATTACTTTTGTAAGGGCAGTTACTTCCCTATAAAAAAGAGGCCCCGCTGCAGAGGGTAGAAGTTCCTGAAAAGAAACCATGGATGGGGCATTTCTATGGGCCGCCGCAAAAGCATCATTAATATACAAATCGAACAGGGGGGCAAGGGAACGGACAAGCCAGGTATTACACATCTGTTTCGGATCAAGCTTGACAACATTCTCAAAAGAGGAAATTTCCTCACAGAGATAACGGAGATTCCCTAATATTACAGCTTCTCCCATTTCAAGGGATTTTACAGCTTCTAAAGCCGAAGGGCCGCAAACATCATCTATATAATCCACTTTTACACCCAGTTTTTCACTTAACATTTCAGAGTGTTCGGTTAAGGGTATAAGATTCTGATAATCAAGGGTATCTCCCTGATGGGCAATTATTGCAAGTTTTGCACCTTGGTCAAGAAGCCACTTGAGTGTGGGAACAGTTTTATCTATACGGTTTGTATTAACTATTTTTTTAGTATCTACATTTATTGGTGAGTTGATATCAACCCGGATAAGAACCCGTTTCCCGTTAACATCCATCTCCTCCATTGGCTTAAAGCCCAAGGCATTTCCCATTACTTCATCCCCAAATACTCGTTTGTTTTTGCTGTCCCCTCATCCCTGTTCTTCTGCATGGACATAGCTGCCCGGATAGCATCAATGTTTTCAGGGATTACAACCGCTTCCTGGGGAATATTAATCGCGAACATAATATCATCACCGGAATTGACAATAGACTCCTCAAAAATTGCTATCTCGTACATATCCCCTCTTGAATTTCCAAGATCCCTGGCATATTTAAACAAGGAGGCATTCCCCAGGAATCCATCGGCCAGCCGTACAACCCTGATTCTTGGATGGGATTCAAAAAGCTCAAGAAGCTGCTCTTTCTCCATTTTGGTTTTTGTTGTTACAACAGATGTAATAATATGGCCATGGGTAACAGGTGTATGGACAAGAATTCCTGTCGCTTCCACATGTGGCATAATTGTCATTAGATCTAAAGCCTGATGGCTAGGGGCCTTTGCCACTTCAAGGGCATTTGTAAGCCCTCTGTGATAATCTCCCGGATCAGCTACACGACGAATAATTGTAATGGCCGTTTTTACAACACCAACAGCCTCATCAATACAGTTCATTGCCCGGATAAGGCCGGTTGTATTACAACTTGTCAGTTTTAGGTAATCCGCATCCAACCCTTTTTCAAAATTAGCATACCCATGAAAAAAAACATCGGCGATATCATTACTCTCCCCACCCTGGAAAACAGCTTTTACATTATGTTTTTTATATAATTCCTTATTTTTAGCTCCAATACCTGCACTTGTCGCATCAAGCATAATATCAACTTTCTGAATAAGATCCTCAAGAGTTCCGGAAACAGGAATTCCCCTATCTGTCAACAGACTCTTTTTCTCTGGAACAGCAGTATAAAGATCATAGGGCATCCCTTTTTCATATAAAGCCATAACAGGAAGGGTTGGCGCCACATCGGCTACCCCAACCAGTTCCATATCTTTCTGCATTGCAACTCCATCAGCAAGACGCTGACCAATAACACCATAACCGGCTACACCAACTTTTATCATTATTCAAACTCCTATCTTTATCACTATATCAGACATATTAACATGTAATATGGATATGTCAATCATTATTACAATGTCTGACA
>JAAENB010001128.1 GCA_024224995.1 bacterium
AATAAAAAATTTAATAAAAAATTTATAGAAAAGATCCGGAATAAGGTTGGAGAGGCAATAGTCTCATACAACCTTATTGAACCGGACGATACCATTCTTATTGCTCTTTCCGGTGGAAAGGATTCCCTGGTGCTTCTGGATGCTCTTGCCATGTGGAAGCGCTACCGCAACAGGGGATTTAATCTTACTGCGGTCCATATCGACCTTACTGCTGTTCCCTATGAAATAGATACCGCTTATATTGAAACATTCTGCCGTGAGCGGGATGTCCCGTTTGCTTCCCATACTATTGACCAGGCCTTTGATACCACAACCAGGGAGGGGCAAAAATCACCCTGTTTTCTTTGTTCTTTTCACCGGAGAAAAGCGCTTTTTTTACAGGCAAAGGAGCTGGGCTGTAATAAAATCGCCTTTGGCCATCATATGGATGATGCCATTGAGACCCTTTTTATGAATATGATCTTTCATGGTTCTATCTGTTCCATGCCCGGAAAACTTACCATGTTTGAGGGGGGAGATGGCGAATTTGATATCATCCGGCCGCTTATTCTTTTGACCGATGAGGAGCTGCAAACCTGCGCGAGCATACAGGGGTTCAGGACTCAAAAAAAGGAATGTCCTTATGGAGAGACTACAAAACGGGACGAGGTTAAACGGCTTATTGCTGAAAGCGAAAAGATTAATCCCAATGCGAAGATTAATCTTTTCAGGTCAATGCGGGATATCCAGGAGGAGTATTTACCCTGATCCCGCTTCCGGTCCCTGGGGCTAACCGGATACCGGCTTGTATTACCGGTTTCCGGAAAAATCAGGCTGGTCATTAATGATTGTCGTCTTTTTTGGGCTTTTTTAGTTTTTTTACTTCGTTAACTGTTAAACCGGAATATTTGGCTATTAATTTAATGTCCATACCATCAGCAATCATACTATTTGCGTTTTCAATCCTGGTTTCGACTTTACCCTCGACTTTACCTTCTCTTCGATTTTGTTTAATCTCCCTGGCTATAACTTCTGTCCAACCCATAATTTTCTCCTTTTCGTTGATGACCCTTACCAGGCTCGAAGGAATGTCAATTCCCTGGTGCTCCAACCTTCTGAATAGAAAATTAAACAGCATTTGCACCTGTTCTTCTTCTTCCAGGATTGCAACCGCTTCTTTTGCCGTTTCCTCTATTGACGCCAAATCCCTGTCACTTTCCAGGGCAAAAAATGATCCTATTAAATTCTCTAATTTTTTCAAATTATCTTTATCAAAGCGCTGTATGTCCAGCAAAAAATACTCAAAATCCGGAATAAATCTCCTTAACCCTCTATCAAATATATCAATTATGTCCTGAAATTTCAAGCTAATATTCCATTTTCTATCACCTCTGTATAAAACTATGGGGATTACAACCGGTAAATAATTGATCTTTTCTTTTGTTTCTTTTGCTTCTTTTCGCAGCATTCTTAGTATAAATTCATAACAATTTGCCAGGTACAAAAGCATTCTTAAGGGCATCCATTTGTCAATTCTTGATTGAAATTCAATTAATACATAAAGAAAGGTCTCCTGTTTCTTTTCTTTCCCGGAGCCGCTATCTGTATATGATGTTGTAAATTTATACAGTATATCGGATTGCTTTTTTTGATAGTTCTTACTGATGAAACTGGTATTGACTATCTCTGTTTTACTAAAATGTATCTTATCCCTCCACTTAAAAGGGGTAAAAAATATCATGAATTGTTCGTAAACTATCCTGTTGCTGAAAAATTCCTTGTAGGCCCTGTCGTAGAAATGAGCCTGTTTCTTTTTTTTGTTAGTTCTCTTCGATTTGTTAGTTTTTTTCTTTGTAACCATTGCAAATAATCTCCCAAATAATAAATAAATGTATGATTCCGTGAAAATGTTAAGAAATGAGTGTATTTAATTAAGTAGTAGTATTTGTGGTGGAATTCATGAGGAGTAGTAATACCCCCTATATATTAATACGAATAAGAGCTGAAAATCGTAAATTTTTTTTGAATTTTTTTGCTGTTTTTTGCAATTTTTTTTATTTGGGGGCAAAACAGCTAATTCAAACGGCTTGACATAAAATAAATCGCCATAAAGATGTCTCATCTACAATTTTACAAACAGGAGTTCCTCAATGAGACTATCAAAATATATTTTGCCCACATTAAAAGAAGACCCTTCCGACGCAGTAGTACTGAGTCATAAACTGATGGTACGTGCGGGACTCATTCGAAAAGAATCAGCAGGGATGTACGTATATTTGCCCCTGGGCTGGAGAGTGATACGCAAAATAATGAATATTGTGCGGGAAGAAATGGACAGGGCAGGGGCACTGGAGTTTCTCATGCCCGAGCTTACCAATGCGGAACTCTGGAAAGAATCGGGCAGGTGGGACACCATGGGCCCGGAGATGATCCGGATCAAAGACCGGAACAGCATTGAATATACCCTGGCGCCAACTCATGAGGAAGCCTTTACCAATGTCGTAAGAAGCCTGGTCTCTTCATACCGGGATTTACCGATAAATGTGTACCAGGTGAATACCAAGTTTCGAGATGAGATCCGGCCCAGGTATGGCGTAATAAGAAGCAAGGAATTTATTATGAAAGACGCCTATTCGTTTGATATGAATGAGGCGGGACTGGAAGAATCGTACCAGGGAATGAGGCAGGCCTACCGCAAGATATTTGAACGCTGCGGCCTGAAGACAATCCCGGTAGAAGCCGATACCGGTTCCATGGGCGGAAGTGATTCCGAAGAATTTATGGCGGCCTCTGAAATTGGAGAGGAGTTTCTCTTATTGTGCGACAGCTGCGGATACCGGGCAAACCAGGAAAAGGCGGAGTATGAACGTCCCGCGCAAAAGGAAACAGACGCAGCTCCTGAAGAACTGAAAACCGTAGATACACCCAATGTGCGCACCATTGACGAGTTGACCAAATTCTTCAACTGCCCGGAAGAGACTTTTTTAAAGAGCATAATCTATGTGGCAGACGGAGAACCGGTAATGGCAGTAGTTGCCGGGGACCGGGAGATCAATGAGCATAAGCTTAAAAACAGCCTGGGAGCAGTAGAGCTGGAAATAGCCCCTGATTCGGTTGTAGAAGAGCTTACGGGCGCTCCCGTAGGGTTTGCCGGGCCCGTAAGCGATAAAAAAGTAAGAACAATGTGTGATATCTCCGTAAAAGGGGCTGTGAATGCAATTACCGGGGCAAACAAGGTCGATACCCATTATACCGGGGTAAAGCCCGGCAGGGACTTTACCATAGAAAATGAGGCCGATATAACGTCAGCACAGGAGAACGATCCCTGTCCGCGATGCAGCGCGTCCATGTACGTGAAAAAAGGAATAGAGGTAGGTCATATTTTCAAACTGGGCTATAAGTATACCAAAGCGATGGATGTAACGGTCCTGGATGAAAAGGGAAAAGCAGTAACGCCAATAATGGGCTGTTACGGGATCGGGGTAAACAGGACAATGGCAGCGGTTGTGGAACAGCATAACGACGATAGAGGGATTATCTGGCCCGCGTCAATCGCGCCATTTGATGTGCACCTGGTAGGAATCGGTAAAACCGACGATGAGAAAAAGGCTGTTGATGATATATATACACTCATACTGGAAGCGGGCTTTGATGTCCTTTATGATGACCGTAAGGCAAGCCCGGGCTTTAAATTCGCCGATGCCGATCTAATTGGGCTTCCTCTGCGGGTTACTGTGGGTAAGAGCTATTTCCAGAACCGGAAGATAGAACTTAAGGAAAGAAAAGAGCCCGAAAAGGAACTGGTCTATCCGGAAGATCTTGTAGCCCGGTTAAAGGAGCTCTCTCAGGGATGAATAGATGGAGCCCCCTCCGAAGATGTACGGGCACGGCGCGCCGTGCCCGTACATCTTAATCTTCAAGCCCATATTCATCCAGAAGATCCCTATATTCTCTTCGCGCAGTCATGGAATTGGGCCGGATAAACAAGAATTTTTCATACCAGTCTTTTGAGTCTTCTGCCATCTCAAAATCCCTGAATCCCCTGGCCAGGTAGAGGTAGGTCTTGGAGTTGTTCAAATACTGCAAAGAATCAAGAAGATACTCAATCCCCTCAAATTCCCCATTATCCAGAAGAAGCGCTCCGGCAGAGAAATAGTTGTACCCGTTATAGGGACATTGGTCAATCCCCTTATTCAGCTCCTCCAGGCTTTTAACCGTGTCTGAGGCGAACCAGGCAAGCCCTTCAGAGTGATAATAGACGGAAGCAATATACCGGGAATGGAAATAGAGGGAAAGGGGCAAAAGAATAAAGAAAATCAGGGTGATAATCTTAGCCGCGATTCCCGGCACAGCAAAGCGCTCTTCCTGCCCGGAAATATAGGCAAGAGAGAAAAACAATATCATCTTACTAAAAGGAAGATAAAAGGGAAAGGCCCAGACACCTAATGGAATAAAAAGAACCGGAATAATATTAAGATATTTAAAGGGATTCCGTTGTTCCTGACCCCGCAGCAGGTTTTTAAAGCCGGCGAAGACGGCATACAGGAGCAGGAGGATATAAAGGGCAAGAGTACCGTAGCCCGAATCAATACCAATTTCAAGAAAATCGGAATGAGCGTGTTTAAGATCGAGGTAATTATATCGTAAGTGGTTTTTGGTGAGATTCCGGCCGGTTTTTCCCTGGAACTGCAAATAGGAGTGCCCAAAAGCACCGGGCCCCATACCCCGGAAAGGGGCTTTTTTAAGCATGGCAATTGAGGTGCTGTATATAAGTTCTCGTTCCGAAAGAATGTGCTTGTTTTTTTCCGGGTTGGATAAATTAGCGAATGAAAAACTTTGTACTATTCTTAAGGACCGGGGAGAATCGGTTTTGTAGTGATAGGTGAAAAAGGAGACCGAAATAACAAGAAAAAGGATGTATAAAAGTGCGATTTTTTTCCTGCCATTTTGAGAGGCAAAAAAGAGTGAAATGAGCATAAACAGGAACAGAACAACCCAGGCAAGCCGGGAATAGGTGAAAAAAATGGTAAGGCCCTGCATAATAAAGATAATGGCGACAATAACATAGCGGCGGGTAAAAGAGCCGCAGGCAATGGTAACCGGAGCAGCCAGGAGTAAAAATTCAGCAAGGAAATTGGGGTTTCCAAGAGAGGCAGTAACCGGGAAATGATGTGTTTTGAAAAGGGATTTTAAGCCCGGAGAAACATCAATCTCAAAAAAATACTGGAGCAGTCCCCATACCGACAGAATTAAAACAACAGCGGTAATACAAAAGAGAGGAGCACTTCGCGAAAAGGAGTTTTTGGAAAGTATTCTAAAAAAGATATAGAGAAAAATGAACGGAAGCTCGGTTAAAATGGTAATAAGAGATACAGGCTTATTGACTGAAAAGAAACAGGATAAAAAATAAAAAAGGTAAAAGAGGATGAAGAGAATGTCTACCAGGGAGAGATGAACCTGCTTTGTGGGGGTAGAACTGTCCCTGTTTTTAATAAATGATGATATGCCCCAAAAAGAAAAAAAAAGAACAAGGATTACATGAATACCGAAAATTTGCAGACTATAATAGGGAAGCATGGACGATTGGAACAGTGGAACCAGGGTTAAGATAAAAAAGGCCGCAAAAACGCGGCCTTGTAAATATGCTTTACTATTGTTGAGTATCAATTCTTTTGCTCTCTATTAAAAAATTAGAGATTTTTAATACCCTCGAGTACCTCGATACCGGGGGGTACCTCTATACCGTGGAGTGCCGTAATATCGAGGAGTACCTCTATACCGGGGAGTTCCGCGATACCGTGGAGTACCGTAATAGCTCGGAGTACCACCATAATGTGGAGTACCGCCATAAGCATGAGCAGCCTTGTACCTGCTGAGCTTTTTTGCGGCTCTTTTAAACGATCTTTTAAGTCTCCTGTTGCGCTCGTATTTGGCCAATCTTTTGAGAACAGGTTCCGCTTTTTTTACCTTTAACCGGGATAGGGCATAGGCAGCGGACATCCTGATTTTATAGTTTTTACGTTTATTTTTGATAATACGTATCAGGTCGTATTCTACTTTTTTAACATTTCGCGGATTTTTAACATGTCCCCGGGAAGCTTTGCTAATAGCTCTGGAAGCTGTTCTGTAATTATTACTCCGCATATCCCGCATAATTTTACTCTCATTATATTTTTTAGAATACCTTTTAGAACGGCGGGTCTGAGCCGGGCTTTCCACAGGAACCAGGGAAAAAAGGAACAGAACAGTGAGTAAAGCCGATAGCATAATTATTGTTTTTTTCATTTAGGTAGCCTCTCAAAACTTTGTAAAATATCAAGGAAGTCCTCTTTATACAACATTGAATAATATTAGTCAAACAAAAAAAATATTACGTATCACTTAACAAGAGAACAATGTTTATTGAGTGAAATCATATTTGAAGGCTTGATAAGGGGCAATCGTTCAAAAAATTTGGATTTTGCATTGATTTCTATTGACATATATCAATAGACCTTTAAAAGTGATAAAAAAAATAAAAGCTCTCAAGGCCACATTTTTGTTAAGTGGCGGTGCTTTATTGAGTAGTTACGTTATTTTTTATACAATTTAAAATTTAAAATATAAGGGAGTAAAGGGATGAAGATAGTTGTTTGTCTAAAACAGGTTCCGGATATGGAATCCAAGTTTAAGATTGTCGACGATAATAAAGTTGATGAATCTCAAATTGCTTTCAAAATCAACGATTTCGATAACTATGCTGTTGAAGCTGCTCTCCAATTGAAAGAGAAGAATGGCGGCGAAGTTATAATCGTATCAGCAGGTCCTGATAGAGCAGCAAAGGATATCAGGCAAGCTTTTGCTATGGGAGCAGATTGGGGAATACATATCAATGATGCTGCTGTAGAAGCAGGTGATAATTATGTTGTTGCCTCAGCTCTTACCAAAGCTATTCAGAGCCTTGGAGATGTAGACCTTGTTTTAACCGGTGTTCAGGCTGAAGATGATCAGGCTGCCGCAACCGGTGTTATGATTGCCGATTTAATGGGACTCCCCCATGCAACTAATGTTGTAAAGCTTGAATTGGATGGATCCAGTCTTGGAATTAACAGAGAACTTGAAGGTGGTTTAAACGAAGTTCTCGGATTAAGTGCCCCTGCAGTTCTTTCTATCCAGTCTGGCATTAACGAGCCCCGGTATCCGACTCTGCCCGGTATTATGAAAGCTAAGAAGAAGAAGCTTGAAGCAAAAACCGCCGCAGACCTTGGCTCCGATACTGCATCAAAAACAGAATTTATTAAAATGTTCTTTCCTGTATCGGATAGTAAAGCAGAAATCATCGAAGGTGATCCTGCAGCAGCCGCAGCTACACTGGTTGACAAACTAAAAAATGAAGCTAAGGTGATATAGGAGGCTTACAATGGCAAAGATATTAGTAATTGCAGAACATAGAGATGGAAAATTAAGTGACGGAACCCTTGAGCTTTGTAAAGCCGCTAAAGAACTCGCAGCAGGTCTTGGTGCTGAAGCAGCAGCAGCTGTTTTCGGTAAAGATGATGCTCTTGCAAATGAAGTTGCAAAATATATCCCTGAGGTATTCTCAGTAGCTGATGGCGCTCTTGAAGTATATACATCTGATGCGTATACTCAGGCTGCTAAAGCGGTTATTGATGCTCAGGATGTAAAAGGCGTTCTTATCGCTCAGAGCTATGATGGTGTTGACTTTGCAGCTAAAGTAGCTATGGCTATTGATGCAGGTCTCGTTTCTAACTGTAACAAAGCAGTTGCAGACGGTGGAAAGGTTGTTTTCACGAGAAATACCTTCAATGGTAAAATCCAGGAAGAAAAAGCAGTAACAACAGACAAATTTGTTGCTACGTTTGAAAAAGGCGCATACGACATGGAAGAAGCCGGTGGAGCAGGTTCTGTTTCCGCTGTTTCAGCTTCCATTGGTGATGTTAGAACAACAGTTAAAGAAGTTATTGAAACAATGGCCGGTGCTGTTGATATTTCACAGGCAAAAGTAATTGTTGCCGGTGGCCGTGGCGTTAAAGACGGAGACAAATACAAAGAAGTTATTGTACCGCTTGCTGAAAAACTTGGCGGCGAGTATGGCGCTTCTCGACCGGTAGTTGACTCCGGTTGGACCGATGCAGCTCGACAGGTTGGGCAGTCCGGCAAAGTTGTAACTCCCGATCTTTACATCGCAGCAGGTATCTCCGGTGCTATTCAGCACGTTGCCGGAATGAAAGGATCTCAGTGTATTGTTGCTATTAACAAAGACCCTGAAGCTCCAATTTTCAACCTTGCTACTTACGGAATCGTAGGAGATCTTTTCGAAGTTATTCCTGCAATGATGGAAAACCTCTAATAGGCAATTCATTTATTCCTAACGTACGGATATAACAAAAAAGGGAGAATTTATTCTCCCTTTTTTTTATTAATTCCGAATTACGTTTTTCGGTATATTGAGACACGACCGACTCCGTGTAGCGGGGAAAAAATAGATCAGAAACTAAATAGTATTGCGAGCTGCATCTGGCCTTGAAGTATGGGCTCTTTGGGTTGTGAGGACTGTTTGAGCGGAGCGAGTTCCGCAGCAATCCAAAGAGCCCATACTTCAAGGCCAGCGCACTTGCAGAATTTAGTTTTTTAAGAGGTTTCAATCTCACTCAACCGGTCCCGTCCCAGGAGAATGACCTGATCGGTTCTCTCTATTGTTTCCGAACTTTCAAGGTTTAGGAGTGCCTGGTTATCTCTCATGAGTCCAAGGATAGTGTAATTCCTCTCGAGCCCCCAGAGAACCAGTTCTTTGTAGATCCAGCTTCTCATTTTTTTGATGGGAATAAAATAAAGCTGCTGCCCAAAGCTGTTACTGGTTATTTCATGGAGAATATGCTTCACTCCCGGATCCTGCAGCTCCTGGATTATGAGGTTAACCGTAAGTTCCGACACGCATACCGCGCTGTCGCAGCCCGCGAGCTCAATCTGTTTGATCTTTTCCGGGTCAAGAACCTCAACAATGGAAAAGATCCCGGGATTCAGGTTTTCTATAACCAGGGTTGTAAAAAGATTCTGGTCATCGGAATTGAGATTTGCCGGATCTTTTGATAAGATTATGGCGTGGCAGGCTTCCATAATGTTGGCCTGTTTTAGCGTGGCTTCATGAGTAGGGTTTCCCCGGACAAACCGGATATCCAGATCATCCAGTAGTTTGGGAATCTCATTAAGATTTTCATCGATGAGGCAGATATCTTTATTCATGGTAGATCTGTCCGATTTCAGTTCTTTAATGATTTTAAGAATTTTTTCAACCTGGTGAAAATTAATAATCAGGATATGGTTTTTTGATGTAATCTGTAGCATGCCCTGTAACCTCTTTGAACGGAATTCTATTAAGGAAGCAGTAACCTCTGATATAATAAAGCCAAGGAAACCAATACCGAAGATCATCGTTGGAATACCAACCAGGTATCGTCCCAGGGGGGATACAGGGAAGAGGTCTCCATACCCAACAGTTGTCATGGTAACCAGGGACCACCAGAGAGCATCCTGCCAGCTCAGGTCCGGTTTGCCATCTAACTCAAAATATAAAAACCCGGAAGATGCATACCAGAACAGGATCAGGAAAAGGAGAAGCACCTTGATCTTGCTGTTTCCCAGGGAAAATTTTCTTTTTTTGAAAAATGCCAGTAATACCTGGTACATCAATTATTCCTTTTTTTCTTTAACTTCATTTTTAACGTTGTCTTTATCTTTTTGTGCTTCTTTTTTTTGCTGGTCTTCAACTTGTTTTTTCCAGAGTTTTTTCATCTGGAGGGAATGGGAAGCTACATGGGGATCGTCCCAGATCCCTGCTTTCTTTTTTTTCGCCTTCGCCTCTGAAGGGGCGTACGCTTCCAGCCTTGAAAAAGGATATCTGGTAAAGATCAGGGAAAGCCCCTGTTCCACCATTTCTTTTCCAATATCTTTATCATTATGATGAATATAGGCCAGGAGTCTTCCTTTGGAATCCTGCTTGAATTTATCGAAATGGATCGTTATCTCTTTATTTAAATAGTTGTTTTTCAGGTAGCGTAAAGCCGCTCTGCCTGCGTCGCGAAACCGGAGGTCATTTATTCCGGGATCGTAAGATACTATTCCCAGTATCCGGATAATGATCTGGGCGTCTCCAAATTTAACTGAAACTTCGTCGCCATCAATGACTTTTGCCACAGTAGCAGCCTGGCCTGATTTAATTACCAGTCCCCGGGATGAAACATTTAATCCCTTTTTAAACAATATTACATTAATTGTGAAAAATATTGACGCGCCCACGAGAATGAGAGCCAATGCCGGGACAATATGAGAAGTAGTTACACGCATGTTGTATTATTATTTCATTTATTTTAATTCGTCAATTATAAATTTTATTTTTCATTGATTCGCGTAGGGGCCGTGCATGCGTCATATCTAAGGTATATCAACCCGGAATGTAAACTATGCTGGAGCAATACCTCCGCAGAACATTCGGAACTCGCTTCGCTCAAACAGCCTCACAACCTGCCGAGGCATCACTCCCGGCATAATTTACATTCCGAATTACGTTTTTCGGTATATTAAGACACGATTAGGGCAGGGGCGTAAAAAATGATTGTCTAATTTGAGCAGGGGTATATGGTGAGGTTTCGTTCCTGATTTTATAAACAGCAGGAGGGCTGGTATGCCGATATTCCATAAAAAGAAATATATATTCTGTTTTCTGGTTCTGTCTATTCTCGTACCGGGACAGGGCCTTTTTCCGCATGATGAACGCGTGCGAAACTATGATGATACCATCAGGGCGGCAAAAATAATTGCCATCGCAGAGGTCGTGAAGGTTACAATAACAGAGAATCAGTGCGATAAAAACTTTAAATATAAGCTGAAAATTGTATCTGTAGTAAAAGGAACAATTTCCCCGGGAACTGTTGTTGATTTTGCTTATTCGGTATATTATTGGAAAAAGGCCCGGTGGTTTTGGCAAAATGATTGTCCCAGTGTCTCATATATGGGACCTTCTCGGGCAAAGAATATGAACAAAGGCTCGAAGGTGATACTTACCATTGAATACTTTGAAACACATAAAAAAGATATTGCAACATCAACCGCGAATATCGAGAAACTCGCCTATGTGAAAAACCTTCTGGGAAAAAAATAGTCCGGCTTATTCATCCTGCCCGGGCTCTTCCGCAGGGGGCTTTCCCAGGTCAATGTTTGAAATAATGATTTCAACCCGGTCGACACGCCTGAATCCCAGGGGGGTATCCATTACAACCTTATTTCCAATACCGGCAAAATCCACTCTTTTTTCGGCAATATCGGCATTGATGAAAAATTCACTCACTGCTCTGGCTTTTCTCGCTGAGTATTTTTGAAGATCATATTTGCCGGTGTGGCCAATGATCTTGATCGTGCTTTCGGGATAGGCCCGGAGTACC
This sequence comes from bacterium, assembly GCA_024224995.1. The sequence continues at coordinate 11,418 of JAAENB010001128.1, forward strand.
CGGACAATTTTATTGAGAGAGGCAGAGCCTTTGTTAATAAATTTATGGGTTCTTCTTTTGAAAAGGTATTTGTCGAGAAGTTCAATTCTGTAAAAATTTCCTTTTTGGGTAAGGTTGGCTTCAATCAGGTACCGTGTAGGGGATGATCCCGGTTTTATTTTAACCACCTTTGATGCTTTTTGTTTATAGTAATTTTTTTCATGAATAAGTTTGGCCTGGCGAAGTTTTCGTGATTCAGCAAAAATCATTGTTGCTTCCAGTTTAATTATGGCGACTGACGCGAAATAATAAGCAGCTTCGTAATTGCTGTCGTCCATTTGAACCTGGCTTTTGGTGATATCATTGATAGATTCGCTGTAAAGATCGTATGGGTAATATTCTTTTAGTTCGGCATTTTGATCCATGCTTGAGATGATGGAGCTTGCTTTGTCGATCATTTGACTGGCATTTCTTTTATTCCATGCAAAAAGCGGGTTTAAGCTTGATAGTACAATAATAATAAAAAAGATCGATCGTTTATTCATGATATTATTCCTCAATCGCTAAATCTGCTTTTGTTTTTTCCAATTCTTTTTCGGCATTGCTAAGCTCCTTTTTGGCCTCAACTATTTTAAAATAGACATTGGCAATACTGATCTGGTAATAAGCCTGGTCTAATTCATCATCATCAAGAAACATCTTCGCGCTTTTGACGAAATCTTCAATTTTTGACATTTCCTTGCCGGCATAGGTGGGAGCGGCGCCTTCTTTTAGTTTTTTAAGTTTATTATTTACGACTAGAAGAAGGTTCCTGATTTCCATAGATGAATGGTCGGCAGCCCGAACCGGCAAACTGCCCGGTATAATCTGCAAAAAAAAGAGTAAAACCAATAAAATTTTAACGAATTTCATATTCTTTGTCCTTTACTAAACTATGGAAACCTTATTTTGTAGTCTTTTTTTTATGTAATTTCAACAATTAAGTCAATACATTTTTTTAAGATTCTTCACCGGGTAACGCGGCGCTACCGCGCCGCGCTGATGAGGGGGGTTAAGGGGGCTTCGCCCCCTTAACCCCCCTCATCAGGCGCAGCGGTAGCTGCGCCTGCTTCCGGAGTAGTTTATAATTAATAAAGTCTGTGCGCGGGTTTTGACAGATCCCTCTTCTGAATGCTGCGGAACTCGCGTTGCTCAAACAGTCCTCACATTCAGAAGAGGGATCTGTCAAAACCGGATGAAGATTGTATTGTTTGGTGTTGGGTCTGATGTACTTTTTGCAGAAATATTAAATTAATGTTGACTTGTTTGTGCAAAAATAATAATCTATTAGAATGTTTATATTAATATGAGCAGCTGAAATTTGAAGAAATAGTAAAAATTTGTTTGGTTAACCCAAAAAAGTATAGTAAGAGGAATAATGTATGGACATTGAAGTCAAAGAAGCTGAAAGTATGGTCAGTATTATCGTAAATGGTGATATCGAAATGATGACGATCAAGAGTTTCAAGCAGAAACTTTTTGAGATCGGTCAAAATGTGGACAAAGATATCGAAATTGACCTCTCTAATGTCGATTATATCGATTCTTCCGGAGTAGGTGTCTTAATCAGTCTGTTAAAACTCCAGAAAAAGAAAGGGAAAACGCTTAAAATAAACAAGGTTAGTTCAAAAGTCCTTAATGTTCTTAAGCTCAGTTCTCTTTCGGATGTCTTTAATATATAGCGCTTAAATGACGAACATTCGAATAGGAAATGGTTTTGATGTTCATGCCTTCAAAAAAGGGCGAAAGCTGATTCTTGGAGGGGTGGACATTGAGTCCGACAGGGGACTTGACGGCCATTCCGATGCTGATGTTCTTGTCCATGCCATAATTGATTCATTGCTGGGGGCTGCCAACATTGGAGACATCGGCAGACTCTTCCCTGACACAGATGCCCAATTTAAAGATATTAGCAGTATTACCCTGCTATCGGAAGTTGGTAAAAGACTGCTCTCCCGGAAAATTTCGATTATAAACGTCGACTCTATAGTTGTGTGTGAAAAACCGAAAATTTCCCCGCACGCAGAATCTATGAAAGAAAATATTTCCGCTGCTCTGGGAAATCTTGATATTGACCGTATCGGCATCAAAGGAAAAACAACAGAGAAGCTTGGATTTACCGGCAGAGGTGAAGGAATATCAGTCTATTCCGTTGCCTTAATAGAGCTCTAAGTAAATTGTGATAACACCGCTGCACCAAATATATTCGTAAAATAGCTGAGCCCCTTCCAGCAGGTGAAACAAGAATATTTTTACCTGCTGGAAGGGGCTCAGCTATTTTACGCGGCATTAATGACTATTTCCCCCAGAAACGGGGCGTGAAAATGATCAGTACCGTATACAGTTCCAATCGGCCTACAAGCATGGCAAAGGAAAGGAACCATTTTACATATGCCGGGAACATCGCGTAATTTTCCGAAGGACCTACATTTCCAAAACCGGGACCCACATTCCCTACAGTGGCCAGGGCAGTGGTAAATGACGTGAGAAGATCCTGTCCCGATGTGGCCACAACAATGGTTACCGTAAGAAGCATAAAGATATAAAGAAAAAAGAACCCGGAAATAGCATAGACGATATTTTTGCGTACGGTATTCCCGCTTATTCTCAGGGTAAATATCCCCCTTGGATGAAGCAGGAATTTCATTTCATTAAATCCCTGTTTGAGCAGGGTAACGATCCGGATAACCTTGATCCCGCCGCCTGTTGATCCGGATGAACCGCCAATAAACATGAGTATAAACAGAACTACCTGGCTTAGAGGCGGCCATAGTTCATAATTTGTTGAAGCAAAGCCTGTTGTGGTCATAATCGTCGCGGCCTGGAAACTGGCATACCGCAAACTTTCACCGAGTGATTTATAATAATCTCCGTAAAGATTGAATGTCATAAGAAGTGTGGCCGTAAAAAATATAAGCAGGTATGCTTTGAATTCCGTATCACGGAGCAGAAATTTCACCCGTCCCGTAAGCAAACGGTAATGAAGAACAAAATTAATACCGGCCAAAACCATGAATACGGTAATAACAGCATCAATATAGGCCGAATTATAGTGGCCTACACTCAGGTTTTTCGTTGAAAAGCCACCGGTAGCAAGGGTTCCAAAGGTGTGGGTGAGGGCGTCAAAAAGATCCATTCCTCCCAGCATGAGCAGGATTGTTTCGGCAACAGTAAACCCCACATAGATAAGCCAGAGTATTTTTGCTGTTTCTTTAATTCGGGGAGTGATCTTATCTACTGTTGGCCCGGGCGCTTCGGCTTTGATGAGCTGCAAGCCCCCAATTCCCAGGAGCGGCAGAACGGCAACCGTAAGAACAACAATACCCATACCCCCGAGCCAGTGCGTGAGAGAGCGCCAGAACAGTATCGACTTTGGCAGGCTTTCTATTGCGTTGGGCAGCGCTTCGCTCGTTGTAATAATAGATGCTCCTGTTGTGGTAAATCCTGAGATCGTTTCAAAATAGGCATCAGCAAAAGAGGGTAATACCCCGGAAATAATGAAGGGCAGGGCGCCGATCAGGGAGACCAGGACCCAGCTTAAGGTGACAAACAGAAACCCGTCCCTGGTTGACATGGTATCACCCTTGCTGTTCCTGAAACTATAGAAAACAATACCACACACAATGAGTGTGGCAAAGATGGTTATGGTAAAACCCTGGAACGCCTTGTACTCTCCATAATAGAGTGCCAACAGCGCCGGAACCGCCATAAAGCCGGATATTATGGTGAGAAGAATGGTGATAATTTTTGTTATTAGTTTGTAATTCATACTGCCGCAATTATTCCAGGAACATATCTTCTATCTTGGTGACAGAATCTTTGTGGGTTATTATAATAATTGAGTCTCCTTCTTCTATTACAAAATTTCCGCCGGGAATATAATTTTTATTATCCCGCAGGATAGAGAGAATCAGCGAGTCTTCCGGCATTTCCACATCCTTGATTTCTTTATTGCAGAGCTTATTTGTGGCCTCAACAGAGAATTCAATGACCTCTGCCTTGCCGCCGAAAAGGGTGTGAACACTTTTAATATTCCCTCTTCGTACAAATTTAAGGATGGCGTCTACCGTACTGTTTTTAGGACTGATGGTGGCGTCAATTCCCAGCTGCGTCGCAATTGGGAGGTAATTGGTTTTCGCGACCAGGGCAACTGACCGTTTAGTGCCAAGGCTTTTCGCGTAGACCGCAGTAAGGACATTCAGTTCCTGGTTGTTTGTTGCTGTAATAATAAGATCATATTTGTCCAGCTGCTCTTCTTCAAAAATATCTTCTTCCGATATATCGGCATGGAGAACCAGGGCTTCACCGAATTTTTCCGACAAGCGCTTGCAGTTATCATAATTGTCATCTATGATGGTGATTTTTCTTCCTGTTCGAATAAGGTATTGTGAAACAAGGTTTCCTATTTTGCCGCCGCCAACAATTACAACCCGTTCTATTTTTTCGCTTTTGCGGCCAACTTCCATAAAAATTTTAGTGAGGCTGTCTTTTGTTGCCAGGAGATATACATTGTCGCTTTTTCGTACAATCGTGTTTCCCGAGGGGATGAGAAATTCATCATCCCTCAGTATGCCTGCCACCAGGAATTGTTCTTTAACGTCCTTTCTAATGTCAATGAGAGATTTATCTTTAAAGAAGGAATTGTCTTCTACCATGATGTTTCTCATTTGCATGTCGGAATCTTCAAAGAGCATAACGTCGCTGGTTGCTCCCAGGGCTACGGTATTGGCAATGAGACGGGAAGTCTCTACTTCGGAATTAACAATATAGTCTATTCCAAGAAAGGTTTTTTCCAGGATCTTTGAATTGGAGTAGTCGAGGTTTCGGACCCGGGCAATTTTGATGGGAGCGGAAAACTCGCTGGCCACCAGGCCGCAGGCTATCATATTGACTTCATCGGAGTTGGTTACACTGATGAAGAAATCGGCTTTTGCTATTCCCGCTCTTTTAAGGGTTACGATGTTGTTTCCTTCTTCATTAAGGACAATACAGTCCAGGTGGTTGGAAACGTATTTAGCCCGTTCCGGATCATTGTCAATGAGGACTACATCTTTTCCTTCAGCTACCAGGTGGCTGGCTATCTGGAACCCTACAACTCCGGCTCCTAAAATTACGATCTGCATTATGTTTACCTTTTGATGACACTTATAATGGTATTCTACAAAAAAAAATACTATAGCGGTGTTTTCGTTTGATGTCAAGTTTCTTTCGGTTACCAGAGAGAAAAATACAGGCGGAATGTGTACAAAACACCTTTAATGTGTATATGCAAATTTTTTTATTTTTTTTGTGACGATTTAACATAAATTAACGCTTATATAACGTGAGTGTGTTACGGGCACTGTTGATATAAAAATACCAGGCAGTAGTGCTGTTTGTTAACATATTCATGGTTTTGAATTTAAATTTGGAAGGAGAATTCTTATGAAACGTTTATTGGTTAGATGTATAATTTTGTCTTTGTTTGTTTCGGGAAGCTGGTTATGCTTCAATGGTGAAAACAAAGCTGCGAATATGCCGGCACAAAATCTGTCGGATTTTGACGGAACGAAAAAAAACATTTACGGCCCTTTGGGAATGCAGATCCCTGAATCCTATTTCATCAGGGATCTCTCGGCTTCAGAAGAAAGTACCTCATACAACGCTGTAGTTGAAATTGATGTTGTAAATCCGGTTCTGGTTTTGGAAACTCCGTCAGAAGAAAGTAACGGTATTCCGATAATTGTTTCCTTGGTCAAACCGGGTAGCACATGCAAAAATTACATTCTCAATTTTGGAGAAGAGGGGGTCCTGAAAATTGACCTGGAAGAGGAATTGAATTCTGTTAAGACCAAAGCGCTACAGACCATTGTTCTGCGTGTTAAATCGGATTTTATTTTTTTCGGAAAAGTGTATAACGGTGATGCTGTTGTAAAAGAGCTTGAAGTGGTTGAACCGGTGAAAAAAGATGCACTGGGGAAGGGGTTTACTATTCCCGTTAGTGATCAATTTCTTTGTTCTCCATACACTTATTCCACATCAAATCCCTCAGGGAAAATACGGGTCAGGTTAGTTGCTCAGCATAATAGCAGCAGTGTTTATGCCTGGGTTAAGATTACTCAAACACGCACAGATTCCGGTTCTGGCTGGGGAAGTTCATATTATGAGTCAAAATATGACAATGAGTTAAGTTGTTATTACCCAACAGAAAGTGACAGTGACATTATTCATATGGGAACAGTGATTGAAACCAGGTGGGTATGCTCCCCTGGGAATTACTGTACTACAGGACTGAACCGGGTTTTTGAAACCACATCTAAGCAAATTTACGGTAATTATGGACCAGCAAGACATTCATGGACAAATATGGCCAATGTTGTTCTCGCGAGTCCAATTCAGACCGGGACTGTTACAACAGAAAACGAGGAACCTCATCCCGGTCACGGGAATTCCTGGACTATTTACAGGCAGTAGGATAACAGGATTTTTTAAAGATATAAAGGGCGTTCCTGGTGCGCCTTTTATATAAATTTTCTAATGAGACATAATATATCTTATCGGAAGTCAGGCATGGGTGGAACCCGGTATGCCCGGTTAACGGGAAAAAATTATACAAATAGTGGGAAAAACGTTATTTACAAGATCTTTTGTTTTATATACATTGATTATAGTAGAGTTTAAGGTTTTAGCAGGATTATAGAATGAAAAAAGTGCTTGTTGTTGAAGATGACCCCTCAATGAGGTCTATGATGGACGCCATGCTGAATAGAAGTGGCTACACCTGTGATATCGCTGTAAACGGCATAGAGGCTCTTCGGCTGATTGAAGAGAATCAATACTGTATTGTTTTTATGGATATCTTTTTGCCTGGAATTGATGGAATTGAAACCATGAAAGAAATAAAGCAGCTTCGTCCGGAAATCCCGGTTGTTGCTGTCACCGCCTATGTTCGTTCAGGTTTGCGGGAGGCTCTATTTAAAGAAGGTTTTAATGAATATATTACCAAACCCTTTCAATTTGAGATGATTGATTCAGTTTTGCAAAATATTCTTCATAATTAGTCTCTTCGCGCAGCTTTTCTCCCTCTGTGTTTTCTAATGAGTTCTTTACGAAAGCGCTATATTAGCGACCATACAGCCGGTTCGACCTTTCCTGGAATTTTTCTTGACAATGATGAGCTTTTTCTTTAGTGACAATAACGAGTGAGTGATCGTTTTACAGGGGGAACCTTATTGTGATGAAAGCTACTATTGACCTTGAAAATCATCCTGATGTAAAAGTCGAATATAAAGATATTGAATACTTCAATAACTGCAATGATATTGCCTTTTTAATTGATGATCAGCCCGATTCCCGGAAAGGAGTTGTTCTCATTCCTATTGATCTGTTCGATTTAAAAGCCCGGAAGATACTGGATATTTATTTCCCCAATCATATTGAATATATAAAATATTTTCCCGCACTCGACATTGTTGCTTTTGGATTTTTTGCCAATGACTTCAGCATTGAAACCATTTATAATATTCTCTACAACACCTGCGTCCAGGTTAACCTGGCAATCAGCGGCAACTAAACCGGGCTTATTTCTTTCCCAGTTTTCTCCGGAATCCCATGAACGCGCTTTCAATGGTTTTCCATTTTTGCCCCAGGTCGTCCTGCTGATGCTTTTGTCTAATAATCTTCAGCACCTCATCACAGAGGAAAAATGATTCTATCGCTTCGGGGTGAAATTGCAGCCCTTCATCCTTTATTTGTTTCTTTGTCTTGTTCGATTCATGCTCATTGAAAATGTCCTTCATGGGCCTGGTATAGCTCATATTACTCTGGTAGCTTCTTTTTGAGGTCATGGCGTCAAAGGCATCGGCAATGCCAATGATCCAGGTCCCTACGGGAATTTTTTTATTCCGTTCTCTCCGCGGATACCCTTTTGCGGCTTTTTCCGGTTCCCGGTACCAGCAATGATGATACTTTATCATATCCATTTCTTCATTGCTTATTTTGATATCCTGCAGAATTTTTACGCTCTTTAAGGGATGGGATTTCATAAGGTTGAATTCTTCTTTTGAAAGATCATCGGGCTTTAATAGAATTTCCGCAGGTATACCGATCTTTCCTATGTCGTGCAGAAAAGCCGCCCGCTCCAGCCTGGTTAGATAATCTTTTATGTCCCAGTCTTTCTCTTCATCAATTAGCAGGTTGTACATAAACGCGGTTTTGCATATCCCTTTTGCCAGGGCCGAAACTACTGCCGAATGATACTTGGTATAGGAATCCCGTGAATCAAGAGCCTGGCTTAAGGCTATTACCACACTTTTCAGCAGCTCTTCATTCTCCTTTACCAGAACTATCTTATCGGTTAGAACTTTTACCGCGCTTCGCAACTCATCATTTCCATAGGGTTTTCGCAGGAAATTTTTCCCGCCGTATTTCATCGCTTCACGGGCGGTTTCAAAATCATATTTATTACCCGTAACAATAACCGCTTCAATGTCGTTTTTGTCGAGATACATCCGTCTCAGAAGCTGAATTCCGTCTACCTCTTTTCCGTCGAGCTCGCTTCCTTCAAGAACTATATCCATAATGATAATATCATGCCAGTCCTGCCGGAATTCCTGCATGGCTGCTTCCGCGTGATTGGCGGTATTTACTTCTATATTGTAGTCCTTTAGCGTCTTATTGAGCCCATTTAAGACCTTTTTCATATCCTTGCACTGCTGAATCTCATCTTCTACAATTAATATTTTTAGTATTTTTATGGTTTTGTTGTTCATCCAGGTTTTTTCTCCCCTCCCCTACCCTTGCGGCCTTCTTTACGAGGGTAGCGGTATCATTATAGAAACCACTGTATATTTATACCGCTGGCTTTCAATGTCTATCTTTCCGGCGTACTCTCCTTCAATAATGTTTTTGGCTATGGACAACCCCAATCCCATTCCCATTCCTTTTTTCATGGAGAACGCAGGATCAAAGACATGGGCCAGGCTTTTTTTGGAAATACCCGCGCCATTATCGCGAAATTCAAGTAGAATCTTATTTTTGCGGGGAACAGCCTTTACACTGATCTCTTTGTCTCCCTCCCGCTTGCCCTGCAATGCCTCTACGGCATTCTTTAAGATATTATTAAAGACCCGTTTTAGCTGGTCTTTGTCCGCGAAAAGAGGAATATCATTTTTCAAATTTTTGCTGATAGTAATATCTTTATGGTGACTTATGGCCAACAGGCATTCTTCAAGTATATCATACAGGTTAATCTTCTTTTTTTCAACCTTTTCTTCCCGGGCAAAAAGCATCAGGTTATTGACGATATCGGAACAATGACGGGTGCTCTGGATTATTACCCCTATTTCCTCAAGTGAGGTTTCTATATACTCTTTTAACTGCCCTGCCTTAAGACGTCCCGGTTCCAGGCTTTCGAGATTTTCCCGGATAAATTGTGCGTTTGTTGATATGGGAACCAGGGCATTATTCACGTCATGGGCCACTGATGTGGAAAGGCTCCCCACAAGAGCCATTTTTTTAGCGTTGTCCAATTTCGACTGAAGCAGCGCGTTCTTTATGGAAAATTTTAAGGTCTGGATCCCTATTGGTTTTTCCAGGTATGAATGTATCCCAAGACTGATGGCATGCTCATTCGGCAGCAGGTTCGGATGCCCCGTTAATATTATGATCTTAACATGCTTATAATCCTTGTTTAATTTTTTGATGAAGTCTTTTCCATTACAGTCCGGAAGTTCCAGGTCAAGGATAACAATATCAACGGAATTTTCTTCTGCCAGAAGTTCCAGGGCTGTTGCCGCCCGGTCCCGGTGATACAGCTTCACGTCTTCATTTTTTAATACATTTTTTACGGAATCGGCGAAATCCCTGTCGTCATCAACAAATAATATTTTGCTCTTCATTTTTTTTGTCCCATTTGCAGCGCCGTTATAATGTCCTTCAATTTTTGAAACTCAAAAGGTTTTTCCAGGAATGCCAGCGACGGCAATTCCCTGGCTGCCCGGACGATATCTTTTCGAATAAATGCCGACATGAGTACTATATTCAAATAAGGTTTCATCTTTTTTATTTTATTGAAAACCGCGACCCCATCCGTATCCTTGAGCAGAATGTCGAGCAGCACCAGGTCGTAATCTTTTTCGTATACTTTTTGCACTGCCTCGCTTCCGAAAAAAGAAACGTCCACCTCTTCTGTTATGGTTCTTAAGCGGTTGCTGATGGCTTCGTTAAAATCCTCATCATCATCGACTACAAGGATTGTAAATTTAAGTGTATCACGCATGGATTAATTCTAGTAGAATTTTTTTTCTTGCTTCACCGTAGATTTTGGGAAGCGTCCGTAATGATGTCCCGGCCATATGACCGTTTTCTCCGGCAGAGTGAGGATCTTTTTTCGAATGGAATTCAGTATTGTTTTTTCCGATCCGTCCCGCAGATCGGTCCGGCCCCTGCTTCCTTCGGTAAAAAGAGTATCCCCGGTGAAAATATTACCATTGGTATACAGGCAGATCCCGCCTTCCGTATGACCCGGAGTATGTATTACCTTGAGCTTTATGGTACCAATTTCAATAATATCTCCGTCTTTTAAGTAATTGACCGGTTTTGGCGATCCCTTGCCGCCCATAAACCGTGAAAGGACTTTATTGGTGAGACTGCTTAGTTTTTTCACATCATTTTCATGAATAAGCAGTGGCGCTCCTGTTTTGTTGACCACATAGTCGTTTCCCGAAGTATGGTCGAAATGCCCGTGGGTGTTAACAACCCATTTTACCGTTACTCCGTGTTTGTCTACTTTCTCAAATATTTTATCGAAATCTCCGGCAGGATCTATGAGTATCCCCTCCCTGGTCTTTTCATCGGCAATGAGGTAACAAAATACTGCCATATTGGTTACAAGGATTTGTTCTATTATCATATTATTCTTCCCGCATCTGCTTTATTGTTTTCATGAGCGCTTTTCTCTCTTTGAGGTCTTTGAGCATCCGTACGTTTATGCATTCATAGGCTGCCTGGTAGGAAAAGGCAAGCAAGTACGTTATAATCCCGTCTGTGGAGTTCAAATCGTAAATTTTTCTTCCCACGAGCAGCCTGGTGAGTGAATCGTTTCGTTGAAAACCCTCTATGACACAATCATAAAAGGGAATTGGTTTACCTTTTTCATAATCCCCGGTTTCAATATTCGGGTCTTTTAATATTATCCGGATCACTGCCGGATCTTCAAGAGGGGCCGCCTTTTTTTCCCATGTTCCGTGGAGATCATACAATACCTGCAGCTTGTTTCCCAGCTTGTAAAAAAAATCTCCCATACCTACAATAAAGTTCTTCACATCGGACATGGTGGCTATTTGTCCCGTCATGATCTTCTTGACCTCTGCCAGGGAGATTGCCAGTGTTGGATTGTTGCTCCTGAAAAAATGGACCTCATCAATAAGTGTCCCCAGGGTCTCTATCTCATCCTCAAAATACGAGGGTGAAAATACGGCGCTTTCATACTCTTTTTTTTGTTTATCTTTAAAATTGATAAAGGTTCCGTCCAGAAAAGGAATAAAGGTATTCTTAAAATATTGGATTACCCCGTCCAGGAAGGTAAAAAAATTAGTTTTATAGGTTTCTACCAGGTCCCGCTCTCTCTTGTCTACAAATTTCCATTGATCGTGCACTGCTTTCATTAAGATGTTGTGGCCCCCATACTCCAGGGTGAGCATACGGTAGCGGGTTTCATATTCTTTAAGGCGCCTCTGCAGTACCTTAACCTGCTTCTCCTGCCTGGCCAGAGGATCTTTCCCTACTTTTTTTAGATAATCTTCGCTATAGTCCCAGTTCTCTTTGCTCACCTGGGGCGAAAAAATACGATAGTATGATATTAATTCTACCAGGGTCACTGGGCGCTGAAAAAGCAAAACCTCCCCTATTATGGAAAACAACTCCGTTAGATCGTTTATTCGATACTTGTTTTTTAGATGTTTGGACAAACGGCAGTCTTCCGGCACCTCTGAGGCCAGGAAAAACCGCATGAGCATCATATACTCATATACCTGTTTTTCCCGCGCCAGGTTCCGCTTTTCTTTGGCCCTGCGCTCCGGGTCGGGATCTTCCAGCTGTACCTGCTCTTTTTCAAGGTCTTCCAGGGAACGGAGCCGGTTTTCAATCTCCAGGATTATCTCTTCCCTGGTCTCTATTCCGAGTTTCTGGAAGGAAAAGTAATTGACGATAAATGACTTAAATTCCCGCTCAAAGTTTTGCCGCTCCATCCATTTAATCGTATCATAGGTATGACTCGAAAGCGGCGAATCCATGATCCATTTCCGGATGAGCCGAAGATAATTAAAAACCGCAGGGTTTTCCGCTTCCTCATCATTCAGTATACCAACCAGGATTGGAGATATTCGTACTATTATTTGCTCCTGAAAGGTTCCTATATCCTGCATCATTTTTAGAAACCGCTTGTTGGGAATCAGCCGTTTTCGAAATCCTATTCCAAAGCGGTTGTTCCGGTGGACCAGAAGTCTTTTTCTAAATAATTTCAAATGTGCGTATTTCTGATCAAGCGCGTTCACAAACGTGGAAAGCTCTTGTGGACCGGACGATCCGCCCTCAGCCCGGATATTTCTCTTTTGGGGAGCTCTCTGGTTGGGGGCTGCTTTGCCCGCCGCTTTTGGAGCCGCAGGCTTTGGCTTGTCCGCAGGCCGCTCTACTTTTTTGTCGGGACAATTTTGAACAAGGTCAATAATCGCCTTATTCCGTTCTTCAGACAAAAGAGCCTTGTTATCCATTATGGTCCGGACAACCTGCATTTTCCCGGCCGGGATCTCTTTATTCATGAGAAGAGATTTAGCTCTTCGTTCCAGTTTCTTAATTTCAGTATCCTTCGTCATATCTCCTGTATATCGAATTTGGGCTTTTCTGTCAATATAATTTAAAAGAGTTGGAATATAGTGTCTATTTTCCGGTTTTTGCTCTCAAAAAAAAGAGCTTGACGGTGTTTAAGCAGCGAGTCGTTATATTCCTCTCTGCGTACCGCTCTTATTTAAAACAATAAAACATTTCAAGGAGAAACAAATGAAAAAAAATTCTTTCGGTGTTCTCGTATTGCTGTTTGCTTTATCGCTTCTGATCTTTAGCGGATGCGGTCTCGGCTTTGACGAAGATACCCCGCCTGATGATACTAACGCTGCCAGGTGGGGAAGCGCCAAATGGGACAAAAACAAATGGAAATAATATTTTCAAAGCCCCTTCTCAAAAAAAAATTATTAAATCATTAAATCATAAGGAGAAAAACAAATGAACGAGAAAAATTTAATTCAAGAGATCAAAGATCTCAAACAAGAAGTTGCTGAAATCAAAAAAGCGAAATCCCCCGGAGGATTCAAGAATTTTATAAAAAACTCTGTTTCAAAATTGAGCCTGGTAATTGGCATAACACTTGCCTTCACAATATCATCAATTTTTTTGTATGCCTCGCAAATATTTTTTGAGGAAGACACAATAATTCGATCCTCTGATGTTAATAAAAATTTTAGTGAGCTCTATGAAAGATTAAGTGGTCTGGGAGGGGCCAAATGTTATACTTCCTCATACACGGGCCATGACATGTCCTCTGCCGCCTGGACCGACCTGGATGGCCTTACTCCCTGCACTATGACCACAAATGGGCGTCCTCTCAAAGTAACAATGGATTTTTCAGTGTATGGAATACATCACGGAGGGATTAGAATTGTTATGGATGATAATACTGTTTTGCACATGAATTCAACATATGGGATGGATTGGGTTATTGCGCAGGATAATGTATGGCAAAAACAGAATTTCATGCGAATTCTGGAAGATATTCCGGCGGGAGAGCACAGCTTCAAGGTTCAAATTCGTAGTCAAGCCAATGGTTCACGGTTTTACATCGGCACTGGTACTGAGTCTGATAAATATGCCGGGTTTCATTTCCTTATAGAAGAGATCTAAAAGATGTAAAAAATCCGCCGCCGACAATGGGCAGCGAGGTCTTGTGTGCCCGTTAGAGGCGGCAGTGATTTTCACATTAAACTGCTTCCTTTTAAAGTGAAGAACAAAAAGAGCTTGTTTTTTTGTAACTGCTCAGCTATATGAAAATATACACCTCCCCCCGCCGAAGGCGGGGGGAGGTGTATATTTTCATTAGTTTTTTTCAGAATATTTTTACTCTCGATTTTAGAGATTGCTGCTTTCAGGAAGTCTAAAAGGGATTATTTTACTACCTTTAAGGCAGCAGGATTATTTTATGACTACATTTTTTGAAACATTAAACTACAGCTCCTGTAATGAGGATGCCTATACCGAACTGAAAGCACTGGATATTCAGCCTGGCGACGGTGTTGCCTGTATTACGGGAAGCGGTGACCGGCCCCTGCATATCCTTCTTGGGAACCCGGCTCATGTGTGTGCCTTTGACGCCAACAGGGTGCAGAATTTTCTCCTGGAACTGAAGATCGCTGCCATCAAGGAACTGGATTATGAGGACTATATTGCCTTTCTTGGCCTCGTTGATGCGGAACCCGCGTTCCGGACCGGTATTTATTACCGC
>JAAENB010001129.1 GCA_024224995.1 bacterium
CTCGGCAGGTTGTGAGGCTGTTTGAGCGGAGCGAGTTCCGAACGTTCTGCAGAGGTATTACTCCCGGTAGGCATAATTTACATTCCGGGTTGATATACCTTATATAGCCCGCTCTGCGGGGTCAGGTGCTCTCAAGAAACTACACAAACAACGATTTTTGTTTCAAAAAAAGACCGTCGCTTCAATTAATATCAGTAAGAGTATTTTTTTTCTTGTACCGATTCTGCTATATTTGTCACTATACTTATATAAACCAGGAATCAGACTACGGAGACATTATGACCTTATTACGAAAATACAACCTTATATTTTTCATCTGCCTCTTTCTTTTCTCGGGCTGCACCGCGTGCATAAAAGACGTCCGCAGGGGCGAAGCCTTCATGGAAAGCAAAAACTACGATAACGCTGTTGCCTCATTCGAACAGGCGCTTTACGAGAATCCCGACAATGAAAAAATAAAAAAAATGCTGGAAAACGCCAGGAAAAAAGCCACTGAGTTCCACCTGGATATGGCCCGTTCCCTTTTCGCCGGAGAAAAAAATATCCCTAAGCTGGAAGAAGCACTCAAAGAAGCAAACCTTTCACTTAAGCACAGCACAGGGTGCGAGCCCTGCTCTTCCATTAAAGAGCAAATCCAAAAAACAACCATTGACGTTCAGGCCCGGATCAACCAGCTTACGGCTCTCACTGAAGATCACGTTAAAAACCGGAAATGGGACGACGCGCTGCTTACGGTCACCCAGGCCTCAACACTCAATTCCAATGATAAAGATATCCGGGCACTGGAATTCACTATCCGTGAATCGGGGATCGCGCTTCACCTGGAACAGGCCGATGCACTGGAGAAGAAGAAAAAATGGAAAGAGGTGCTTCATGAAGCGGATAAAGCCGGGTTCTTTGCCGCTTCTCCTGAACAGAAAAATATTGTTGCTGAAAAAACCAATTTCTATAAAGAAAATGCCCAATCTTTTTATATTGCCAGGGCCGAAAAATACGCCAAAAACCGGAAATGGCAGCTCTGCTTTAACGAACTGGCCCTGGGAAAAAAGTTCCTCAATAACAAAACCATCAAAAACCAGGAAACCCGTTTCAAGAACTGGAAGCTGGGGCTTGAAGTTTTCAGGAACGCGCTGCAATTAAAGTACCAAAAAAAATATCCTGCGGCGCTTCTTGAATTTGAAAAAGCCCATTCCTTATACCCTGAACATACCAGGATCGCGCGGGAACTCTTTTATTCTTATATCGTAAACGAAAAGCTGAAAGAAAAGGCCGGGTTCCTCTATACTGCCGTCAGCTTTTCGGAAAAGGCCCGTGCCCTGCAAAAATCCTTTGGTTTTAAAAGCAGGATCAATATCGAAAAAAAGATCAGCACCTTAAAGGGTGCCTTAAAATCATATTATGAGATTATTTTAAAGACCTGTACTAAAAATAATCTTCCCGGGCATGTTCTCCTCTTTTGGGAGCATATTGATGATCTAAAGATCGAAAAAATAGAATCGGCTGTTAAAAAAAATAAAAAATACGCCCGGTTACGACTCGCCAGAAGTACAAAAAAAGATATTGCCATATTTCCCTTTGATAATCACAGCCGCTCCGGGGGCAGAGATTTCAGCCGCATGCTGGCAAATGATCTTACCAGGGCCGTGTTTCCTACAAACAGTAATTATCATTATTGTAATTTTCTCGGCACTGATGAATCATCCAGGATCCATAACAAATACCGGTATGTAAAAAATCATTCTCCCGGTGATCTTAACAAAAACCTGAGACTCACAATGGGGGACGCTGATTATCTTGTTATTGGTACGATAAATAAATTTTCCATTGAAAAAGACGTTCCTGAGGTAGACTCACGTTCGGTTCGCTACGTGTCGGGCTATCATTATGAAACCAATCCCAAATGGAAAGATTGGAAACGCTGTAAGAGAAAAGAAAATATCTGCTATAAAAACTGCCAGAATAAAAACAAGGACTATTCCAAAAGAATATCCTGCGGCTCCCTCTGTTCATGCGGCCGTGAGCCCAGGAAAAAACTAAAAAGAAATAATTACAGTTATCACTCTTACAATATTGAAACGCACCGCATATCCGGCACTGTCCGGGCTAATTTTAAGATCATTGAGATTAAAACCGGGAGAACCCTGTTCTCGAATTCCAAATATTATATTGTTGAAGACCGGGATACCTATGTACAGGGGTTTGCCGCCGCTGATATTGATCACGACCCCCTGGAACTTACGTCAGTTGCTGAGGTCCGGGCTGCTCTTTCACAGGGGCTTGCAAGAAGAATAGAAGATTCTCTGGAAAAGTTCATATACAATCTCCCGGGCAAAACCTTTAACGATGCCGAAGAACTGGAAAGCAGCGATAAAAAAGTTCACGCCCTGGAAGCCTATTTGGAAGCATGGCAGATGGTGCCCGACAATAAAGAATACAGGGAACAGTATAAAAAAATGAAAAACAGCCTGAAAATTAAAAAATTACTGAATCCCGATTACACGGCTATTTTAAAAAAATATAAACCGCTCTACGGTCCCGCGTATAAACCGGTTTATTCCAAAAACCGGAAAACAAAGACCGCTCCCGCTCCGGAAACAAGCGGTGACGACAACAAGCTCTTCTCTTCGATCTTAACATCGGTCATTAGCAGAGACTATGCTAAAGCCAGAGCCAAAATCAGGGTGTTTATCCGCACCTATCCCAACAGTCCCTTGCTGAAACAGGTTATGGATATTAACGACAAGATCGCGAATAAATAATTGCTCCCGGGTCTTCGACTCCGCTCAGACACCGGATGGGCGGGAAAAAATACAAAAGAAACTGTGGTGATACCGGGGTCTGTTTTGCGAAGGTGCTCCGGGCAAAGGTTTGGTTCTGAGAGACGTTGCAGTGCAACGCCTTTACTGGCTGGTTTCTGGCCAGGGCTATGGAGATTCCGGGAAGGAGTGCGGCCCCTGCGGAGCAGGGAAAAATAGATCAGAAACTAAATAATGCGTCATATATAAGGTATATGAACCCGGAATGACGTTTTTCGGTATATCAAGACACGATCTTGAGAGCAACTGACCCGGCTGGCCGGGAAAAATACGGAAGAAAGTTTTAGACCCTTTCCAGGAAACAAGCCCCTGGCAAAGAACTTGAAACTTCAAACTTTCTTAAGAGAGACTGGTTGCACGGAACTCTGCCAACTGCCAACTGATCTTTCTTAAAAAGTCATTAAAACTTAACAGTCAAGTCATCCATAACACGGAAGACCCTGCTGCACGAAGGACAGCGGTACTTCCCGCTTTTGCCTGCCCGTATGAGAGAATTGCATTCTATACATTCAACGATAAAAGGCTCCACTGCCGGGCTCTGTTCCTCATGTACGGTTATTGAAGCCGGTTCCTGAACCGAAGCCGGTGTCCGAGCGGAGTCGAGGACAAATTCTTTATTGCAAAAGGGACAGAGATAGTCTCCCGGCCCTGTTGTCCGGATCAATGATTTACAATGAATACATTCAACAATAGACGAGCCTGACTCTTCAGACTCTGCAAATTCACCGGAATAGTCTGTTATATTAGAATTGTCCTCTTCTTCCTTATCGTCATATTGGTCTTCATACACTGCGGTATATGATTCATCAACAGCAGCTCCCGGCTCTTTTTGCCCGGAATCCCCAACACTTCGCGACCTGAGTTCTATTTGCCGGTCCATGATCTGCATGGCTTCGATCCTGGAACCTGCGATCCTGAAGATCTTATCGAAACCAAGGATCTCGTATAAGGACATTATTTCCGGGGGAATATTGCAAATAACGATAAACCCGTTATTCTCCGCTATCTTTTTCTGAAGAAAGAGCGTTGCTCCAATACCTTCGGAACTGACATATGACAGTTTTTTTGCGTCAAACAGGATAAAACGGATATTATTATATAATAACTGGTTGATATAATCCTCAAGATCGGGACTGGTCTCACTGTCGAGAGGTCCTTCTATATCAACAATCGCTGCTTCTCCATCAAGAGCCTCGACATGATTTATAAAAACCATTGCTCTACCTCTATAAAAAAAGTTTGAAGTTAAAAGTTTGAAGTTTGAAGTTAAAAAGCAAGAGGCTCTAAAACTTGAAACTTTGAACTTCTAACCTCTGTTATTCTTCTTCAACCGGGATGGCATCCATGATGGCCCTGTTTTTGGCCCATGATGCCTCTTCGCGATCTTCTTTGATGTCTTCTTCATCGTAAAGAGTTATAATTGTTTCCGGTATCATTTCAGCTTCTATTTCAGCTTCTATGGCGGGGGACTCTTCTACCCTGGCTATTTGAGCCGCCGGTATTTCTTCCCAAATGTCCTCTTCCATTTGTGTTTCTTCTATTTCCCGCAAATGAGCCGGAAGTATTCCTGCTTCTCCTTCATCCTGGAGATCAATTATTATATACTCTTCTTCTACCTCTTTTACTTCTTTCGTTTCCAAAACGTCGTCCTTCATGATCCCGGGTGCCTCAATTACACCCGGAGCCGGTCGCTCCGGAGCGGGTCTCACGGATGCGGGTTTTCTTGTTACCGGGTGACGACTCTTCATTCGCTCTTCTGTTGCCCGGACCGCCCGTTTTTGTATACCTCGATACCGGATGAGAACAACGATTGAAACCAGCAGTGAGAGCTGGAACACTCCGCCAATGGCAAAAAGAAATATCTTCTTACTCTCTGTTATATGCTCAACAAGAAACGTATATATTCTGTCTTTACTGATAATAAAATTAACTGTTCCCACAGGCTTATTCCGCACATATACTGCTTTACTCAAAAGCCAGCCCAGTTTGTTGATATCTTTATATAGATGCTGTTTTATAAATCTCCGGTGACCTCTTTTTGATCCAAACGGAATGGGAAATACCGGCAGGTTCTTTGACATAATATTATAATGAGAGAACTGAACTTCCCTGCTCTTTCTTCTGATGGGCCGCATTATCCAGTCAATATTATAGGCAAATTCATCATTCGCGATATTCCCATTAAGCCTTTTTTGCACTGCTTTGTCCGAATGAAGGACCAGCTTCCCGTCGATGAGAACAAAAAAAGCCTCATCTATAGTATGTTCCTGTATTTTCTCCCTGAACAGGGTATTAAGCCTTTTATACTTTTTTGTCCGGTGGCTGAATTCCGCGACCCGGGCAAAGGCTTCGGCCATTGTTATGGAATAATTCTTTGTATACTTTTCGATATCAGCAATCCGTTTCTTCCCGGCATAGATAAAATATCCGAAAGATGCCGCTGTTGCCAGTAGAGACTGCATAACAAAAAGCATTAAAAAGATCCCTATGGGAAAAATGTACGTTTTTAGCCGCTTTCCCTTCTTTTCATCTTTTATCTCACTTATTTCTTTTTTTTCTTTTTTTTCTTTTTCCGGACCCTTATCTCTCTGAAATTCTTGTGGAGAATCGGTTCGAGGCTGTGCTCTCCGGTCTGCTTTTGTTCTTGATTTATTATTTATCTCTTTCATAACGTCACTATATCTATAAATTTTACCCACAGGTATGGTTATTCCTTAACCATATCGGTATATCTTAGCAGGAATTATACTAATATTTTTCATAAAGAGGGGTTTCCTATGGAAGAAAACGCGAATACGCAGGAAGAAATGCTCGAGATATGGGACTGGGACACAGCCCGCCCAACAGGAAAAGCGGTTTCGCGCAGTACCGCACACCTGCAAGGGATTGCTCATGAAGCTGTCCATCTCTGGATTATCCGGACTTCGGGAGATGAACCCGAGATTCTTGTCCAGCACAGAGCTCCGCACAAGGATATGTTCCCTGATTGTCTTGATATCACTGTTGGCGGCCATGTTCCTTTTGGCCTGGTAGAAAACAAACTCCGGAAAGAAGCCTTTGAGGAGGTTGGTATTTCTCCGGATGACGATGAATTGAGCGACCTGGGTTTCTTCAGGTACGAAGAGATCCACGGCAAAATATTTCACCGTGAATTTCAACATGTCTATTTGCAGATAAACAATATGCCCCTGGACGAGTACCGCTTTACCGATGGCGAGGTTATTGGGATCTATGCCGTCCCCCTGAAAAAACTGGAAGAACTCCTTAAAAAAGAGACCACTTTCGAGATCAAAGGCTTCAACGGCAAAAAGCTCATGGAAAAAACCGTGTCCCGTAAAGACTTCCACCCCCTGCTCCTCTCCCCTATTATGGGGGAGTACCTGGATACCTTGATTCGCGCGATTAAAGAATTGATTGATAGAGGGAGTGTTAGTGTCCGGATGAAAGTTTAGGGTTCGAAGTTCCAGGTTCCAGGTTCGAAATTTTTTACCGGAGGGGGTTCTTACCGCGCCCTCCGGTGTCTGAGCGGAGCCGAAGACCGGTGTCTGAGCGGAGCCGAAGACCGGTGTCTGAGCGGAGCCGAAGACTACTTCTTCAAGTACGCCCACTGCAAACTGCCGCACAGGCTCGATCTGGATACCCCTCTTGACAGTTTATCCGGAGAGAGGTATTTTTTGTTATTACAGGTAACTAAATAATATGTTTTCTTGCCTTCGGAAGCGGAGAGTTTGCTTATTTTTTTAAGGTGTTTGGCGTCCTTGCTGTAGCCGTGATAGGTTCCGTGATAGGCGCTCTCTTCTTCCTCGTTTTCCGGGTATTGAATATATACGGAGGGGCGGGAACGTCTTTTTGTGGGAACAAGGGTTATTGCCCCTCCCTGGTATTTAACCATGCCCGAATACCGGTCGCTAATCCCAAAATGAGAATTAAAAATCTTTTCATTATAATATTTCCCTTTAAGGGTTAATATATTGGTATATTCATTCTGGGATTTTAAATTTGTATAATAATACCTGCCCTTCATCTTTCTGCCCATTTTAGCTGCTGACATAACCGGTTCATTCGACAAAAAGGCTCCAAAAACCCACCCGCTTTTTCTACCTTTTTTTATAAAATACCAGTGATCAAAATCTACTCCTATGGTTTCCTGGTCTTCGGATTTTTCCAGGACTTTTACTTTAGTGCCCAGCGCAAAGGAGCCCAGGCGTTTTCCCGAGGTATTGGCCGCTGTCCGGTAGTTCAATTTTGAGGCGGTTGTATATGCGTATCCGCCAACTTCAATGGAATCGTCGGCTGATAGTATTTGCGGAAGCGTGTATATTCCTGCGGCGAATATTAGACTTATTAATAGAATTCTTGCTAATTTCATGATTTTGGAGCTCCTCCCTGGTTCAGGTTCATTGAGATTGGCGTATTTTGCCAATTTGGGCTCTTTGAGTCAACTATTTTCCCCAAAAATAGAGGTTCCATCAAAAACACTTGACGTATGACAGTCAACAAACGTATAGTTTAAATATACGAAGGGAATAAATCAGGTTTGTTACTTGACAGAAATTAATTGAAGATTGTGAATATATTTACAATAGATTGTAGGTATACATTGAGTTATATAAAATTCTGTATAATGAAAAATATCCTGCTAATATGGAGTGAAAAGGACAAATCGAATGAGCTCATTAGCCAAAGAATACATTAGCGGATTATCTCAACTTGAGATGTTCAATGCTGATGCAAATTCTGTTGGATTAATTCATATTTCAGAACTAAAAAATCCAAATATTAACTATCACCAACGACTATGCCTTGAAAAAGCAAAAAAAAACGGAGTTGACGCTGTTTACTTTAGAAACTATTCTGACAACACTAGACCTTCGAAACCTCAACTTTACATTTTTGATTTTACTAAAGGAGAAAAAGATATTGTTGAAATCCATAAAAATGTTTGGAGCAGTTCTGAAGTCAGGTTATACTTAATAATCACAAAATCGGAAATTAAATTATTCAATTCATCAAAGCCAGTAAGACAAAACAAATCAGGAGAATTATATGTATCTCCTTTTGATATTCTCAAAATTGCAGGAGATGCAAAAGAAAGATACGAAGAATATTCCGGGAAGAAATTTGACAATGGTACATTTTGGGAAAAGACACAAATTGATTTCGGATATAGTGAAACTGCGTATGAAAAACTTATTACGGAATTAAAAAATGCGCGAAATTACTTTCTAAAAAAAATTAACATAGACAAAGTCATCGCAAGTAAATTACTTGTTTTGGGAATTTTAGTTAAATACCTTGAAGAAAGAATAGATATTGACGAAAAGGGGAAAGAAACCCGAGTTTTTGCATCAGATTTTTTCAATCAAAAAAAATTTGGCTTTTCGGCAAACTTTATTGAAACAATAAAAAATGGATTTGCATTAGATCTATTTGACCACTTAAGCCGTCATTTTAATGGTATGATTTTCCATTTACCAGAGGAATACAAAGAGCAGATAAGGAAAATTGACTTATCTCCATTAGCCCACTTTTTATCAGGAATAATCGACAACAAACAGTTCGTTTTTTGGAAGTTATATTCCTTTAATCATCTACCGGTTGAGCTAATTAGTAGTATTTACGAGGTATTCTTAGAAGCAGATAAAAATAGTGGCATAGCATATACTCCATCGTATTTGGTTAATTTTATGATTGATGAGAGCATGCCCATCAATGAACCGAAAGAAAACTTTAAAATACTTGATCCTGCTTGTGGCTCAGGAATTTTCTTAGTTTCAGCTTTTAAACGCATTATTGATTGGTGGAGAATCTCTGTTCACCAAAAGACAGGAAAGTGGATAATTCCGGGGAAGGAACATTTACATCAATTAAAAAAACTTTTAAAAAAAAATATTTATGGTTTAGATATTGAAGACGAAGCTGTCGATTTGGCAATATTCAGCCTAAGCCTCACTTTATGTGATATGCTGTCTCCCACAGTAATATGGGAAAATTTACGTTTTGATGATTTAAGTAACAATATAGTTAAGTCGGACTTTTTTAAATGGTACTCAAAAGACAAACGAGAAAAATTTGATTTAGTAGTAGGAAACCCGCCTTTTATTGAATATGGCTTCAGATTTCCGGAAATAAACAGTTTGACTAAAAGCCTGGAGTTAAAGGAACAAGTACCAAATAATCAAAGTTCTTTGCTTTTTTCCTTACTGGGAATAAAACTTGTTAAAAAGACAAATGGATTGCTTGCTTTTATTTTACCTTCAGGTCCTTTATTGTATAATAATTCAAAAAAGCCTGTAAACTTTAGAAAATGGCTTTTTAGCGAGTATAATATACCTCAGATAATAGATTTCACCTATTTAAGTAATCTTCTTTTCAAGAATAAAGGAAATAAAAAAAATGTTGCGGTTTCTGCCTTTTTTCTTGAAAATAAATTACCAGATGAAAAACCCATTTACCATATTACAGTAAAAAAACTAAAATCGGCAAAAGAACGTCAGTATTTTGAAATAGATCATTATGATTTTCATAAGGTAAGCAAAACAGATGCATTGAATAACATTTTCGTATGGAAATCAAATCTATTGGGAGGGGGAAGGTTAGTTCCTTTTATAAAAAAACTGAGCGATTTTCCAACATTGAAAGATTTTCTCAATAATAGAAAAAACAAGGGGTGGATTTACGGTGACGGTTTTATTAAAGGGAAACCTGATGATGAACTGGTAAGCACTGATTTTGAGAAAAAAAAAGGAGGTTATACAAAAGCTCCATATTTAACTGGTCTTGAGTATTTTGAACCTGAGGACTTTTCAGAAAATGGAATAAGGAAAACTCAGAAAATAAATTCTTTGTATTTTCAGTGGCCTAGAAGTAAGGAAATATATCAATCCCCTCTTCTACTTATAAAAAAGAATATTGGAGAGAAATCAATACCGATTTATTTTAGTGACAAACAACTTGGATATAAAAATGAGGTTATTGGTATTCATTGTCCATCTAAAGATAAAGCTATATTGAAGTCAATATATCAACGCATCAAAAACAATTCTTTATATAGGTTTTATATTTTAGCAACCAGTTCAAGAAGTGGGGTAAGCAGGTCAACTCAAACAACATTGCAAAATGATATTCTTGGTATTCCTTTTCCGGAAAACAAAAAAGATATTGAATTAACAGAGTTTGATAAAGTTCTCCTTGATGACACTTTAATGTATGGATTAGAATTTCTTGGGAAAGAAACGAATATTAAATCCTTAGAAGTTGCATCAAATAATAAGCTTATTGATTTCGGGAATATTTTTTGTAAAGTATTGAATTCATTATTCGAAACAGAAACAAAGAAATATTTACAAGATAAAATTTACAGTGCAGAATCATTCATTTGCACTACTTTCCATTATAGTGCAGAAAATAATACTTCTCCAATAATTACATCCGACAAACAACTGGAAAAACATATTGCCCAACTAGTTTATCAAAAGATGGGGGTAAATTATCGAATAAACAGGGTAGTTAAGGTCTATGATGGTGATTACATCTATTTATTAAAACCGAAAGAATTAAGGTATTGGCTCAAATCAGCAGCATTGAGAGATGCTGATGAAACTATTGTTGACCTTTATAAAGCAGGATATTGATATGATGAAAGATAGTTTTAATATTTCAGCTTATAATATTCCTGGGCCTTCGATAGATAAAGGAACTATTCGAAAGAAACTTATAGAATTTTTAGAGAGTACTTTATATGTTTTCCAGGAACAATTCAAAGGAAATGTCGATACATCAGAAGAAGTTCTAAACGAGAAACTTGCAATAACTTTGGCTTTTAATTCAAAACCATTACCTTTTATTTTTCAACAAGAAGCTATTCAACAACAATCTAAAGGTCAAGGACTTTTACTTTAGTGCCCAGCGCAAAGGAGCCCAGGCGTTTTCCCGAGGTATTTGCCGCTGTCCGGTAATTCAATTTTGAGGCGGTTGTATATGCGTATCCGCCAACTTCAATGGAATCGTCGGCTGATAGTATTTGCGGAAGCGTGTATATTCCTGCGGCGAATATTAGACTTATTAATATCATTCTTGCTAATTTTAATGCTAATTTTTTCATTTTTGGAGCTCCTCCCTGGTTCAGGTTCATTGAGATTGGCGTATTTTGTCAATTTGGGCTCTTTGCGTGTAAGCGCCAAAACAACCCCACTCCAGCGTGAAGGGGGGAAACCAGCCCAGGATTATTTAATTTCAATTATTTCAGGAGAGCGTGCCCGGCAGGAGTGTCCGCAGTTCCGCTTTTGTATTCGCAGCAGGCAGATGATCAAAAAGATAGCGAAGATATTTATATGGTTCAAGGCCATTGGCCTTTGCCGTTTCAATA
>JAAENB010001130.1 GCA_024224995.1 bacterium
GGCGGAACCCGTACCGGTGTCAGAGGAACGAGCTCTTTCTGCGGCGGAACCCGTACCGGTGTCAGAGGAACGAGCTCTTTCTGCGGCGGAACCCGGTCCGGTGTCAGAGGAACGGGCTCTTTTCCTGCGGAAACCCGGTCCGGTCCGGTGTCAGAGGAGCCGACAGCCAACAGGGACTAATTACCTCATAGTGCAATAAAAAAATCTTGACGGTTTGGGTAATAAAATAGATAATAATGTGTATATATTTTTTACTAAATAAAAGGGATAAAAATAATGGGTTCTGACGGAGCGAGAGATTATTTTGAGAAGCTGAAAATTATTGAAAAATTCTGCGGTGGAGATGTGGAAATGGCTAAAATGGTGCTCAAAGGGGAGTATCAGGATATTATAGCCATAAAGGGCCGTTTTAAAGATATGGATGATGGATTTTTTGGACTCTTCTTGATATTTATCAGCAAAATAACCAAAACGGTAGTTCGAAACTTTGTTATTGTATCAAACAGCGCGTCATTATATTTGTATAAACCTTTTGATAACTGGAGAATCTTTATAGATAAACTGAATAAAGAACTTAATGACAAGGTTTCGGATACGGAAAAGACCGAAGCCCTTATGGAATACCTTGATTCACTTGAAAGAGTACCGTTTTTTATAAATATCTTCGATTGGGTAGAAGATAACGATATTAAGAATATGACCGAGCAATTCCAGGAAGTCATCGGCCAGATCGTAGCCCTTGATGATACCGAAGTTCTACTTGATTTTGAAACAACAACCTCATTGTCATTATACGAAGACGGCGATATTCATTAGCCTCCCGTACACGTATAGGACGTCGTAGGGCAAAAAAAAAGACGGGTTATTTAAACCCGTCTTTTTTTATATGCATCCCCGAGGGGATTCGAACCCCTGTTGCCGGGATGAAAACCCGGTGTCCTAGACCCCTAGACGACGGGGACATTTAAGAATAGGAGAGATGTCGTCGGTTCCTCTCCTATTTATTGTACTATTGAGTCGCCAGGGGATCGAACCCTGGACCCACGGCTTAAAAGGCCGTTGCTCTACCGACTGAGCTAGCGACTCGATAAAAACAATGAAATACCAAATACTTAATAGGGGACGGACTGTCAAATAAAAAAAATTTTTATCCTAAAAAAGTTGAATATTTCGCAAAAAATTTCTAATAAAGTGCTTATTTTAGTCTAAATGTACTTTCTCGACCCGGTCCTACTGATATCATTGTGATTTTTACCCCAACCTGTTTTTCAAGAAATTGCACATAATCTCTCGCGTTTTTGGGTAAATCATTATAGTCTCTGCATTGTGAAATGTCTTCCGTCCATCCGTCAAGCTCTTCATAAACGGGAGTAACTTTTTCAAGTTCCGAAGAGGGAAAATGTTCCAGCTTTTTCCCGTTCATTTCATATGCCACTGCTACTTTGATTTTTTTAACACCGCTGAGAACATCTATTTTTGTGAGAGCCAGCTGGGTAAGACCATTTATCCTGGCCGTTTGCCTGAGGAGTTCAACATCGAACCAGCCGCATCGCCGGGGTCTGCCTGTAGTAGAACCGAATTCCCCGCCATTTTTCCTGAGACGCTCGCCTTCTTCGCCGTCGTCCTCTGTAGGGAAAGGTCCTTCTCCAACCCTGGTTACATAGGCTTTAGTAATGCCAATAACTTCATCAATATTAAAAGCGTTAAGCCCGGTTCCCATAAGAGCTCCGCCAATAGTCGGATTCGATGAAGTGACATAGGGGTATGTTCCATGGTCAATATCAAGAGCGAATCCCTGGGCTCCTTCAAGAAGAATGTTCTTGCCTTCCTGTAGAGACTTGTGGAGATAACTCTGGGTGTTTTGTATTAGTCCCCCAAGCAGCCTCTTGAACGTAGTAAGAATATACATAATGTCTTCCACATCGTGAGGTGGTTTTCCGTATACCCTTTCCAGGTACATATTTTTTACTTTAAGAGCAAAAGCAACCTTTTCTTTTAAAGCTTTTTCATCAAAAATATCACCGGCCCTGATCCCAATCCGTAAACACTTGTCGGAATAGCAGGGGCCAATACCTCGTTGGGTTGTTCCTATTTTATTGTCCCTGAATTCTTCCATTGCCCCATCCATAGCTTTATGGTATGGTAATATCAGGTGAAGCGCGTCAGACAGGATAAGCCTGTTTTTAACATCTAAACCGTCGCCTTCAAGGAGATTTATCTCTTCAAGTAATTGAACAGGGTCAAGAACAAGCCCGTTCCCTATAATACATGTTTTATCTTCGTGGAGTATGCCCGAAGGAACAAGATGGAAAACATATTTTTTTCCTTCAACAACAACGGTATGGCCTGCATTAGCCCCACCCTGATACCTGGCAATAATATCAGCATCAGCAGTGAAGTAATCGATCATTTTCGCTTTTCCTTCATCACCCCATTGAGTTCCAATTGCAACTATACAGCCCATAATAACCTCTAGTGAATAATTTAGTACGCAGCTTTTCACGCACAGGGAGTCATGGTAAAATAAAGGGGGTTAAATAACAAGCGATTTTTTATAGCCTGAAGAATTCTCTTAAATCGTAAATTTATCAGCAAATTTTTTTATCGCTAAATTATAAAGGTACCGGTGCCGATATAAAGATTATGGGCATTATCGCCCTTTTTTTGGGTTTATTCATCTGAGTGAAAAGGAAATTATTAGATTTGCGTATTGGAAAGTATTTAAAATATGCTATTCCCATGCTTGTATTATTGGCTGTGCTTTTGCCTGCCGGTTTGCAGGCGGAATGGGGGGATAAATACGGACACCGGCGTACTGCTTACGCCCGCGAAGGGAGAGGTGACTCCTCTTATCGGAAATATAGAGTCAAAAAGGGAGATACCCTTTACCGGATATCAAGAAAGTTTAAAATTTCCGTAAATTCAATAACTGCCGCGAATAATCTCCGCAAAAATGGTTATATTCGCAGAGGAATGATCTTAAAACTGCCTGTTTCCGGTAAAAAGAAAAGAACTGCTGCAAAGCGAGGCACTAACAGGAAAAAAGAGCCCCCTGCTAAAAAAGTGAGATTCAGATGGCCTGTACGCTATATTCTTCACTGCAAAAGGGATGGTTTAAAAGGAGTTAAGCCAATCGGGGTGATAATAACAAGTAAACCCGGGTCTCCGGTAATTTCATCGGCCAGAGGCAAAGTGAAAAAGATCGGACGTATGAGAGGGTATGGGAAATATGTTATTATCACCCACAAAAACAGGTACATAACCGTATATTCAAACCTGGACAGGATCGTGGTGTCGGAAGGAGACTCTGTCGGATCGGGCAGGACTATTGGCCGGATAAACAGGGCGAATAAAAAGCTCCATTTTCAAATCGACCATTCAGGGAAACCCAAAAACCCGCTTCATTATTTACCGAAAAGAAGTTAAGGGCAGTTGCCGGTTGTCAGTTGACAGTTTTCAGTTGACAGAAAGAGTTCTTTTCAGTATCTTTTAACCTCAAACTTTAAACTTCAAACTTCAAACTTAAATCTATCAGGAGTAGCAATGTATAAGAGAATTGGATTTTTATTAATGCTGATATCGGTATCCATGCTGATCTTATCGTGTGGAAAGACTAAATATATAGAATATGCGGTTTACCCGGTTCCTGAAGGGGTTGAGGTTTTGGAGGAAGGGGTTACTTTTGCTGCCCTGAAGGCGGAGATTCCCGAAGGGAGTCATATTTACGGTAATCCGAAAGGGCCCGGAATAGGGAAACCTACAGAGGTTTTTGCCGATCCTCATGAACAGTTTATATTTGAGCCTGCTCAATTTCTTGCTCCGGAAAAATACCTGGGTCCGGGAGAAACCAAATTTACCTGGGTCTACAATAACGAAACAAAGGTTTTTCTGCCCTTTAGAGTAAAAAAGGGGACAAAACCCGGAAACTATACAATAAAAATCCGTTTTGAATCCCTGATGTGTACTAATACAACCTGTATTCCCCGGGATTTTACTTTTGAATACCCCGTAACAGTTCTTCCTGAGAGCTCTAAAGCCCCTGGAAAAGATAGCGGCATCATGGAAGAGTTTAACAACTCCGTTCCACCGGAAATGCCCGGTAAAGGCGATACCGGGCTTGCTGATGCCGGTACGGAAGGTTTAAAAGGGGCTGAGGGGACCGCTCCGGAAGCGACCGTTATTTCTCCGTTGATGTCACAGCTGGAAAACGAGCCTTTTGTTCCGCGCTTTATTGAAGCCTCAAATGTTACAACCCTTATCCAGGCTATTCTCTTTGGCCTTCTTGCCGGGTTTATTCTGAATTTTATGCCCTGCGTGCTTCCGGTAGTGAGTTTAAAAGTAATGGCCCTGGTAAAGCACGCGGATAAAGACCGGAAAGAGCTTACCCTGCTGGGGGTGCTTTTTTCTCTGGGCATACTGGTCAGTTTCGCGGCCCTGGCTCTGCTTGCGGCATTTTTTGGATATAGCTGGGGCGGTTTGTTTCAGCATAAATTGTTTATTGTTATAATGACTGCTATTGTTTTTGTACTCTCTCTCACCATGTTTGAGGTTTTTGTTATTCATGTTCCGTCTTTTGTGGGGAAAGCCGTAAAAGAGAACACCAATCATTATGCTGATGCTTTTATGAAAGGACTTCTGGCTACCCTGCTGGCGACTCCATGCAGCGGCCCTTTTCTGGGCGGAACCCTGGCCTGGGCCCTGTCGCAGCCGCCGTATATTATTTTTATAATATTTATGAGCATTGGTACCGGTATGGCTCTTCCCTACCTGGTCCTGACGATCAATCCCGGCTTATTAAAATTTGTTCCCAAACCGGGCGAATGGATGAGGACATTTGAAAATATTATGGGATTTCTGCTGATATTTACGGTTGTATACCTGCTTGGTATTCTGGACGCGAATTCAATTCTACCAATGATAATGTTTCTTGCTTTCCTGGCTGTTGCCTTCTGGCAGTACGGCAGGTTTGGCGCTATTTATCAGGGTAAATTAAAAAGAATTATTTCTACGGCAGCGGTAGCGTTAATAGTTATTGGCGGTTATTTCCTTTCTTTTGAGTATCTTTATAAAGTTGATGATAGTCAAACTATGAAGAAAACCGCTTTTAGCCTTGAGGAGCTGTATAAGAACCGGGAAAGCGGTAATATCACCATGATAAAATTCACTGCTGACTGGTGCCCCAACTGTAAACTGGTTGAAAACCTGTCACTGTATACTCCGAAAATAAAAAAGACTCTTGCCGAACATGATATCACCCTTATGGTCGCCGATATTACCAGGGAAAGCCCTGAAGCTCAGAAATTGCTCAGAATTCTCGGCAGCCGTTCCATACCGTTCCTGGCCATAATGCCGCCGGGAGAGTCTTTTTATAGCCCAATTTGCCTCAGAGATATTTATTCAGAGGATGATGTTTTAAAGGGGATTGAAGAGGCGGTAAAGAGCAGGGGAACCGGAGCCGTTCATGAATCCGGTGATTCCGGGTTTAAATTCAAAATCGATAAAAATATGTTTAAGTGATGCCGGTTTCGAAAATTCACTTGATTTTTTATTAAAATTCCTGTTTAATAGTGTAATTGCCGCTAAAGGCAGGGATTTTAATGACCACAAAAGATGAACAAAATTACCTGGAATTAATAAAATATTTGCCTGATGTTGTTTACCGGGTTAATAAAAAAGGGATTTTTACTTTTTTAAACAATTCCGTGCGTCAATTCGGGTATGAACCGGTTGAGTTGATCGGTAAGCATTTCAGGACAATTATGCACCCCGGAGACGCGGAATATGTTCAGCGCGAGCGGGTTCGACTCGATTATAAGGGTGTGGAAACAGGTGCCGACGCGGCACCAAAGCTCTTTGATGAAATGAGAACCGGCAGCAGGATTACCAAGAATCTAAAAATCCGGGTAATGCGTAAAGAATACCTCCACCTGGTTGATGAACCTGAAAAAATAGAAGATTCTTTTTTTATCAAATCCGAGATTATATCTCTTGGTGTTCATTGTTTTGATGAGGATGGGAAGAGTTTTACCGGCACAATAGGAGTGATCCGGGACATATCCAGTGAAGATAAATCCATGGACGAATTGATTCGCCTGGAAAAATACCACCTCATGCTCCTTGAAAATGCTTCTGATATTATAACAGTCCTTGCCAATGACGGAACCATGCTCTACCTGAGCCCGTCAATAAAAAAGATCCTGGGATATGATCAAATTGACCTCATCGGAGAAAATATTTACGTATTTGTTCATCAGGATGATAAACCTATTGTTGAAGAGTTTTTGGATAAAGGCGACAAAAATTCGGATGAGGCTCAAACGATTGAATATCGATTTGAAAATAAAAAAGGGGGGTTCCGCAGCCTGGTAACGGTTTTTAAAAGAATAATTGATGATAGCGGAAGTCTCGCGTTTTATACGCTTAATTCATTCGATATTACGGAAAACAAAAAATTGCTCACCGAGCTCAGGGAAGCCCGTGATGAACTGGAGGACCGGGTCAAAGAACGAACCAGGGAACTGGAAACCGCGAACAAACTTCTTAAAGAGAGTGAAAACAGGCATCGCCTTGCAGAAGAACGGGCAAGGATCTTACTGGAAGGGTCTGATGATATTATTTTTTCCCTTGATAAAGAATGGAATTTTCTGACTGCAAGCAAAGCGGTACAAAAATATTTTCATATTTCACCAAAGGAAATGGTGTCAAAGAATTTTCTGGACACCTTATATGTTGGACTCGATGAAAAATCAACGATAAAGGAATTGGTCAGGGAAAAGCTTGAGATTTTCGCGAAAACAAGGGAGCCTGTCCAGTTCAAAACCGAAGTGCGGTCATTTCTTAGCGGCGAACCCAAGGAGATGAATATCCGGCTGGAGTATATCAACATAGAAGGGAAAAATGAGATCCTGGGCAAGGCGTTCCGTATTTATGAAGATGAATTGCTTAAATATTTTGTATCGGAAACCCAGGAATTTTTTATAGGGAATTATCTTGTTAATGTTGATGAGGTAAGTCAGCGTATCACAAAAAACCTGCTGCGATATTTCGATCATAAAGGCATTATCCTGCTGCGGCTGGGACTTCGGGAGATTATTATTAATGCTATTGAACATGGGAACCTGGAAATAAGCTATGAAGAAAAATCGTTTGAAGTAATGGATGGCGATTTTATTGAACTCATCATGAAGCGGCAGCGTAATCCGGAATTCAGCAAACGGCGGGTTCACATAGAATATTCTCTCAACCCCGAACAGGTCTATTATAAGATCACGGACGAAGGAAAAGGATTTGATTATCAAAAGGAATTTCAACGGGACGGGAAAGGAAATATCGGCAGCGGCAGAGGAGTGAAACTGGCCAGGCAGATCTTTGACGAAGTAAGCTATAGCAAAAAAGGCAACCAGGTTATTTTGGTGAAAAGGATCGAGGGTTGATCTTTTTGTAATGTCGGCCCTGCTTCGCAGGGTCCGCACTCTCAAGAAACTCTTTTTAAATAGGGTCTTTTTCCGGGGATCTTACCCGGGGTGGTTTCAGAGACGTTGCAGTGCAACGCCTCTACGGGCCTGTTTCCGAAGATATTGCCCGGGGGTCAACACCACGGAGGGGTTAAACC
>JAAENB010001131.1 GCA_024224995.1 bacterium
AACTCATAATCGGCAGACAGCAGGATGTTGTGGAGTTAAATCCCGAGGAAGCCAGGAACAGGTTCAACATTGTCTTTAAGAATTTTATAAAAGTCTTTGCCTCCGGAGATCATCCACTGGTCCTTTTTCTCGATGACCTGCAATGGGCCGACCAGGCCAGCCTTAATTTTATGCGGAATATGATAATCGATCCCGGGATGGAATCGCTGCTGCTCATAGGGGCATACCGGGATACGGAAGTATCCGAAACCCATCCGTTAATGGGAGTACTGGATGAGATCGAAAAGGAAGAAATATCGATCAAAAAAATAGTTCTGACTCCATTAAGTACGCGACATGTGAATGATTTTGTCAGCGAAGTATTGAGATGTACTAAAGAGCGGTCGCACTCCCTGGCGGAGTTGGTGCACGGGAAAACAGGAGGAAACCCGTTTTTTGTAAAGCAGTTTATGAAGACCCTGTACGACAACGGTCTCCTGGAAATAGACCCGGTAAAAGGCTGGTACTGGGATATAGGTAGAATCGGGGAAACGAATATCACGGCAAATGTTGTAGAGCTCATGGCGAATAAGATAGACGGCTTAAATAATAAAGCCAGGGAAATATTAAAAACAGCAGCCTGCATTGGAGACCGCTTCGACCTGGAAACCCTGTCGGCGGTAACGGGAAAGCCTATAGCAGAAGCGCTTAACGAGTTGACGGAACCGGTAGAAGAGGGCCTTATAGGAATGTCGGATGATATATACAGCTTTCAGCACGACAGGATCATGGAAGCAGCCTATTCCTTAATCCCGGAAGAGATAAAGAAAGAGCTGCATCTGAAAATAGGACGGATACTGCTGGAAAAGACACCGGAAGAGGAGTGGCGTGAAAAGATATTTTATATTGTGGGGCAATTAAATTATGGCAGTGATTTGCTTGTCTTAGCGGAAGAACGGGATGAATTGGCCCGGCTGAACCTGGAAGCGGGGGAGAAAGCCAGGCGATCGACGGCCTTTGATTCAGCCAGCCATTTTTTTAAATTCGGCATTGATCTTTTATCACCGGACGCGTGGCAAAACCGGTATGACCTGGCCCTGGC
>JAAENB010001132.1 GCA_024224995.1 bacterium
ATAAGTTTTATAATGATATAATCCTATTAATTTTAATATTATTATAGGATTATATCATTATGAGAACTGTATCATTCCCTGCGGAACGTTTGTTGTCAATGCTTAAGAGAAATAAAATTGCTACAATATCAGAGTTGAAAAATGCTTTAGGTACAAATTCATCTGTGACGGTTTTCCGCAAACTTAAAGAACTGAATTAAGTACCTCATCATATATTTTGTACCATTTTGAATGAACTCTTTTCTTTTAAATTCATGGCACTGAATATAAATTATGGTGCAAAACTTTTGCTGAGGTACTTATATCTCAAGCTGCTCACACAGTGGAAAATATTATTCTCTGAAACGGATTGTCAGGTTTAATCGTATGGGATTATGGTCTTTCAACTCGGTTCTGTTTTCATCATACGGTACGCTTTCTGAAACGCTGAAAGCGCTGACAGAAGATCCAGAAAAAGGATATACGTCATCAGAACTGGAAAAATTGTTGAATATCAAACCGAACGGTCCTCTTTTGGAATTAACCCTACAACGTCACTTAGCTGATAACTGTTTGAAATTACAGAGTTTATAC
>JAAENB010001133.1 GCA_024224995.1 bacterium
GAATACCACCGCTGTTCCAACCATCGTAATTTATGATAGCATCCCAGTCGCCAGTACCGTTTCTTTTGATCCAGGCTTCAAATGTAAGAGAGACATATGAGTTGATACTGCTCACAGCTATATTATCATCAATATTATCAAATTCATCCGCACCGCCAACCTGACCCGTAATAGCTTCATCTCCCTCATATCCGCCAGGAGTACCGTCATTCAGGTTTTCAGTTGCGTCAAACCTTGTTCCCGTACCGCTTTCATTTAAGTGCCACACTGCCTCATACAGATTGGTCCATACAACAGTTTCATTCTGTCCATCCGCAAGACTGTTAACATTATCATAATAGATCCAGATGTGGTCGGTATTTGAAGAAGCATCAATTTGCGGCACTTTGACCCAAATATAAGAGTCCCCGTTTGGATCCCAGGACTCAATTTCAAAGGCCAGCTCTGTAGTCGTGTCGGAGTCGTAAATGCGTATGTATTCTCCACCGGAAACAGTTAGAGAATAGGTAATCCGGGCTGTTGTGAGTTTTATTAGAACAGGGAAATTAACAAGATTTTCAGTGGATGCGGCATTTTGAAAGGTCAGTTGTATTCTTTTTTTCCAGGCAACAGGATCAGTTTGGTTTTTTTGTTTTTCTATAAGATCCCATGAGCCCATTTCCGAACAATTAATTAAAAGAAAAGACATTGCCAGGAGCAGACATATTTGAACCGTTTTTAGCAACTAATTGAACCTCTATTGTTTTGCTAGCACCAGTGGGACTTTTTCGGGAGAAAATATACATATAATGCATATTATACATATTATACATATAATATACAAAAGTATTTTAAAAACGGCAATCAGCCCAAGTGGATTTTTTTTGATTAATACAGAAAAATATCCTGACAAATTTGTCTTAAACAAAAGCTTGTGTTTGTATAGTTTATATCTATCCTACTACTTTAGTATGATAGATCTTCACCAATTTCAACCCTTTGATCGATTGCTCTCATAAGAATTTTTCCCTATATTCATGAATGTATCATAAATATATCAAGAAACAAAGAAGAGGTACTACTATGAAACGTAAAATAATTATCTTATCAATCTGTTCAACAGCTCTGTTTTCATTGTGCTCAATGCTTTTAGCCGATGAGATTCATTTGAAAAATAATAGTGTTATACAGGGAAAGATTATACAGGTGGGTAAAACGAATATAGAATATGACCCTGCCGGAGAGAAACCTTTTGCTGTTATTTCAAGAACCCGGGTTAGAATGATTAAATATAATGACGGATCAACCGTTCCTTTTTCAGGAGATTCGGCAGATCCGGAAGATTCAGGAGAATTAAAAATTAATGCTGATAATCATACACAGGAAAAAGTTTCTATGGAAGAGATTCAGCCTGAAAAACAGCCCCGAAAA
Source organism: bacterium (assembly GCA_024224995.1). The sequence continues at coordinate 1,411 of JAAENB010001133.1, forward strand.
GGAGGTTTTCTTGAATCAAGAATTCGCATCGCGGGGTTTGCTGCTGCCCTGGTAAATTCCAGCGAGATTCAAAATAAAGAAAAAGAACTTTATAATGCGAATAAATCAAATCTTAATTTAGCTCCGGGTGAAGAATACAGTACATCCAACGATCCTTTTAACCTGGGCGGCGAAGTAGATATTATACTGTTTACCGGTAGATTTATTCAAAAAAGAGGATTTGATCTAACTGGGATCCAATTTGGGGTAAAAGGAGGCTATCTTTTTTATAATTCCTTTCAGAATATTTATGAATACGACAGCAATGATTCTGAGTATTCTTCTAAGATATCAAGCGGGTCCTTGATGGAATACCATTCCTGGTTTGCAGGTCCGGTTTTTAATCTTGTTTTTAGTCCCCGGAGTGATACGTTTAATATGATGATTCAATTCTATGGTGTATACGGACGGGTCATAGACGGCTCCATTTCCGCGGGTGCCGCTTTAAGGGATGCTAATATTGTTTTTGACCGTTCTCAATACTTCAGCGATATAGAAAAAGGATATTACATAAAAGCCGGAGTGGGACCCCATTTTGTTCTTAATAAGGGATTTCCTCTTACTATTGGTCTTAATTTTACTCAAACATAAAATTTAAAAACCCAATTCCTCTTTACGACACCGAAAAAAAGGAGTATTCTTCCAATGATTGGGGGCTTGAACTGGCTTTTGGGATACATTTTTAGAAATTTTCAGCATTTTGCTGGTTTCAGGAAGCCGGAGAGTAGATTCTTAGTTATTATAAGTATATAATATAAAAAAATAACTATATATAAAAAGTCCGGGAGCTTTTTCATGAAACGCTTAATAACTTTTTTCACATGCTTAATGATTCTTATTTCACTTAATTCTCTGCTTTTTGCCGATGAAATATATCTGAAAAATAATACTATTATTAAAGGAAAAGTAACCAGGGTTTCCCCGGATATCATTTTTTATCATACTAATGATAAAGAGGAAAAAACTACCGGTGAAGTCTCAAGGAAAAAAGTTGCTAAAATCACCTACACCGATGGAACGGAAGTTGTTTTTAATACCGACACTCTTTATCTTACTGATAATAGTGTTATACAGGGGAAAATAATTCAGGTGGGAACTAAGAATATTGAATATAATCCTGTTGGAGAAAAGCCTTTTGCCGTGATTTCAAAGGACCGGGTTAGCAGGATTAAATATAGTGACGGAACAGTTGTTCCTGTTTCGGAAGAGTTGCAGGAACCGGAGAAAGAAGCTCCATTCGAAGAAGACGTATTGCCCCGTAAGGGCGGGTTTCTGGAGTCAAGAGTGCGCATCGCAGGATTTGCTTCCGTCCTTCTCAGTTACGGTGATATCGAAGATAAAGAAAAAGAACTCTATAACGCGAATATTTCAGGCCTGAATCAAACCGCCGGAAGAAATTACAAAACAACCTACAATCCTTTTCATTTTGGCGGGGAAGTCGATGTTATGCTCTATACCAGCAGGTTTATTCAAAAAAAGGGATTTGATTTAACCGGGCTGCAATTTGGAGTAAAAGGCGGATATCTTTTTTATCATTCCTACCAGGGAATTTATGAATATAATAATAGCAGCTATGCTTCTCAACAGTCAAGCGGAACCATGATGCAGTATCATTCCTGGTTTGCCGGTCCAATGATGAATTTTGTTCTCAGCCCTCGAAATGATATATTTAATATGATTATCCATTGCTATGGAGTTTACGGCCGGGTTATTGACGGGTCTATTACTGCGGCAGCCGCGTTACGGGACGCAAATATCGGTTTTTTACCTTCCCAATATACCAGTGATATTGATACCGGGTTTTATTTTAAAGCCGGGGCAGGACCTCATTTTGTACTGAACAAGGGATTTCCTGTTACGGTTGGTTTTAATGTTATTTATTCTTATTCAAAAATGAATTTCAAGAACCCGATTTCTCTTTATGATGCCAACAAAAAGGACTATTCTGCCCATGAGTGGGGTTTTGAACTGGCTTTTGGGGTTCATATTTAGGTTTGCCTTTTGTTTGCCCCCCAACCCCTCGCAGGGGTCGCGCCCCCGGAGGGGGCGCAAGAGTTTTTGGAAATGGGTCAAATCGTCCCAGGGATCTCCCTTCTCATAACGTGGGGCTTCCAGCCCCTCGTTATGAAGAAAGAAGCTCCGGTTCTAAATTTTAGTTTCTTGAGGACACCTGTTATTCCCTATTCTTAAAACCTTCCAGTTTCTCAATAAATTCCTTCGGAACTATCCCTTTTTTTCGCTCCGGAAAGTCAAAAGGGATAATTCCTGTTTCCGAAAGGGCTACTATGCTATCTCCTTTCCTGACCCGGTAAAACATTCGAAGACTACTCTCTTCTAATTCATCGGTATGGCAATCAATAGTTACTATATCACCCAGAAAAGCTTCCGATCTAAAATTTACAACCTGATCGGAAATAACAACCCTGGTTTTCCCATCCCCCATGTTAATGGGAGAGACATCCAGAGCTCTAAGAAACAGTATTCTTGCTTCATTTATCAGATTTACCATTTCAGAAGTGCCCACATGGCCTCCTAAATTTATATCATAAAAGCGAACATGAAGTTCGCAGCTGAATTCGTAATTTTCCTGTTCTTGTAATCGTACTCTTGGCATTGTTTTCCTCTATTTAAAGTGATATTTTTTATCGTTGATATAGAGGGAATACTTAATTGTCAATGGTTAATGTTTTGGTAAAACTTTTTAGCTTGCATATTTTCCAATTATGTAAAGATTGGCAGAACAATGTTAGCGAAAAAAACAAAAGTTGGAATAAACGGTTTTGGGCGGGTTGGACGGAATATCCTGCGTGCCCTGTACGAACATGAGTGGCAGGACCGTATTGAGATAGTTGCAATAAATGAACTGGCCGAACCCCAGGGCATTGCCCACTTACTCAAGTATGATACCTCTCACGGCCGTTTTGATAGAAGTGTTGAACTCAACGGCTCGGGTTTATACGTAGATGGAGATTACATCCGCCTGCTCTCGGAAAAAGAGCTGGATTCGCTGCCCTGGCAGGATCTGGATGTGGACCTGGTAATGGACTGCACCGGGGAGTACCGCAGCCGGGAGCACGCGGAAACCCATATTGCGCAAGGGGCCAAAAAGGTTCTTTTTTCCCATCCTGCCGATCCGGATATGGATAATACTATAATTTTTGGCATTAATGATCAAACATTGACTTCGGATCAGTCTATTATTTCTAATGGGTCATGCACTACCAACTGTATAGTCCCGGTCATCAATGTGTTGGATAATACCTTTGGCATTGAAAGCGGAACCATTACCACGATCCACGCGTCCATGCATGACCAACAGGTAATTGATGCCTATCACCCGGACCTGCGCCGGACCAGGGCTGCCAGCCAGTCGATAATTCCTGTTGATACCAGGCTTTCCGCGGGAATTGAACGGATTATGCCCAAATTCGCCGGACGATTTGAGGCAATTGCGGTCCGCGTTCCCACAGTAAATGTCACTGCCATGGATCTCAGCGTCACTGTACACACCGATGTTTCTATTGACTCTGTTAATAATGCTATAATAAAGGCTGCTAAAGACTCATTACAGGGAATCCTTGATTATACAGAAGAGCCCCTGGTCTCTGTTGATTTTAATCATAATCCCCACTCCTGTATTGTTGACGGCACCCAGACCCGGGTAAGCCATAAGCACTTAATCAAAATACTGGCCTGGTGCGACAATGAATGGGGATACGCCAACCGCATGCTCGATACTGCCTGGGCTATGATGAATTGTTGATACTGCCGCTAAAAAATCTTGACACCAGAACGATCCTTGCTTATAGGAATTTATGAACCAAAATATTTATAGAAATAATAATATACAAGAGAATATCAGCGTTTTGTTTTCAGGGGCCGGAAATAAAGACCGGGATTTTGTTGTTTCCGGAGCAACATATGGCCGGGTATACGCCCTGGCTCAGGGCATATTGGAGGCCTGCGGTTCTACGGAAACGGTTTGTCTCTGCGCCGAAGATAAATCCTTTATTGCTGCCGCTTTCCTGGCATCCCTTGCGGGCGGCCCTGCCCTGGTTATCCCCTACTCTCTTTCAGCGGAGGTTATCGGCGAAACTGCCGAAACAGTTTTCTGTTCCGGAGCCCTGGTGGATAAACCAAGAGACCTGCCAGGTTCGGTTCAGGCCATTAGCGCGGAACCTTCAACAAAGGATATCACCCTTGCTTTTTCCCGGGATATTGACTCTGTTTTTTTGAAGCTCTTTACCGGCGGTTCTACCGGGAAACCAAAGGTCTGGTCTAAAAGTCCGGCTAATTTTTTTTCCGAAGCCTTTTATCTAACTGAAAAATTCGGGATCTCGGAAGATGATATTTTCGCGGCAACTGTTCCCACACAGCATATTTACGGGATATTGTTCTCGGTTCTGCTCCCTTTTGTTTCTTTCGCCTCTGTATTGGAGGATGTTTTTACTTTTCCGGGTGAGATATTATCGGCCCTGGAAATAGATAATGCTACGGTTTTTGTAGGGGTGCCTATTCATTACCGGCTTCTTAACGGGAGCACTATATCAAACCATTCTCTTAAACTGGCCTTTTCTTCGGCAGGTCCTTTAAATCCTGTTGATGGAGAGTCTTTTTATAAAGAGACCGGGGTTGGTGTTACCGAAGTATACGGTTCCACTGAAACCGGGGGCATTGCTACCCGTTTTCGTCCTGGCGGAACTGACGCCCTGGTCCCTTTTGACAATGTCGATTGGAAAATCGTTGATGAACGGCTTCATGTCCGGTCCGGTTTTATTTCACCGGAGCTCCCCATAGACGATGAGAACTTTTTTATCACCGGGGACCGTGCTGAATTGGCCGGCGACTCCGGCTCCGGCTTCCGCCTTCTGGGTCGTGCCGATGGGGTGATCAAGGTCGCTGGTAAGCGGGTTGACCTGGGCGATATTCAGGATAAGATCAAGAAACTTGCCGGTGTCAGGGACGTGATAGTGGTTTCTCTTCCCCATGATAAGGGACGTGAAAATGAGATTGCCGCGCTTATTGAATCCGGAAATGATATGAACAGCCTCAAAAAATCCATCTCCAGTATTGTTGAGCCCTATGCCATGCCCCGGAGGATCAGTATTGTCGATAAAATGCCTGTTTCCGCTGCCGGGAAATATGACCGTAAGAAGATTATTGAAAGTTTTAAGAACTGAGTTTAAGGGCCAGGCCTGGTTTTATTCCGCTTAATAATCACCATCGTAACATCATCTTCACAGTTATAATTATCAAGTCCTGCCAGGATATGGTGTTGAATAGAGCCGGGAGACTCTTTCCCTCTCTCTAAAAGGATGTTTTTTAAACGCTTATCGCCAAACATATGCTTTGACGGGAGCCTTTGATTTTTTACGCTTCCTTTTTCCCAGGCTTCGGTAATACCATCGGTATAAACGAGCATAACATCTTCGGGACCAAGAATGAGTTTTTTATTATCAAGCATGGCTTCAATATCATCGGCAATACCAATCCAAACACCATTGGTTTCCACAATTTCGACTTTTTCCTGCTTGCGGCGATAGATCATAATATCCTGGTGCAGACCTGAAAAAATAAATTCTCCTTCTCTAAAAGTAGATAAAACAGTAATCGTCATATACTTGTCTTCATCAAGTTTTTGGATATTACTTGAGATTGCGGAATTTATGGTAGTAAGCAGCTCCGAAGGAGGCACCTTCGGATATTTCCTAAGAATAACCTGGATTGAAGTTTGCACCATCATCATAATGATGCCGGAAACAACACCATGACCGGAAACATCACCAATAATAATCCAGTCTCTTCCTTCCACGTTTATGACATCGTAATAATCTCCGCCAACTTCATCAGCGGGTTTCATGTAAACCGACAGCTCAAAGCCCGGGATCTCCGGCCTTTCCGGAAGAAGAACGGTCTGGATTTTTTTTGCCAGTTCCATTTCTCCCCAGAGAGCGTCCCTGGCCGATTCCAGTTCCGTGGTCCTTTCAATAACTTTAAGTTCAAGATTTTCCGAAAGGATTTGCAACTCTTTCCGAATGGTATTTATTTTATCTCCAAGCCCCATGGAAAGCAGCAGAACCAGGGCAGCGGAGCCTATCTGCATGGACCAGGTAGTAATAAAATTTGACGGCAGCCAGGCAAAAGATTTGGCAAGATACAGAAGACTGCCAATAAAAATGATAAACCAGGATAGCAGGTAGAAATAGGCGCTTCGTTGTTTTTTCCTGTTTAATAATATGCCGCCGGCAATGTTAAATAGAATGGTAATGGCAGTAAGAATCGCGCTAATTTTAATAATTAATATATAGAAACCAATAAAAGGGGTCAGGAGGGCGATTACGCTTACAGTTAGAGGAATGAAGCTTAAACGGAAACAGAGTTTATGAAAACGAGGAGTATGCTTTTCTGTCTGCAAAAAAGTAAGCATAAACATGAATGATAAATAACTCACCATGGCAAGGGAAAAAATGACAGATAAATTGGAAAGGAATGGAAATTCCGGCCAGAGAAACTGGTGAGCAGTACCATGCTGGTTCATGATGAACGTAAGAAAGGAGAGCAGGAACAGGATAAAATAAAGATAACTGGTGTGACGCACGGTGACAAAAAGGAAAAGATTGTATATAATTATGGCAAGAATGATGCCATAATAGAGCATAAGAATTCTATCTTCAGTGAAGCTCTTTTTCAGCAGGCCCGATTTTTGCCATAGTTTTAAATGTATGTTGATAGCGCTGGTGGATTGAAATCTCATGTAGCAGGGATATTTTTTACCCGGATCAAGTTTAATGGGAAAAATAAAAGTCCGATAGTCATAGGCACGCTGCTTAAACGGAAAAAGGTCTCCTGTTTGAAATGGCTTTTTTTCCGGAAAAAAGAACCGGAGATCGTCAATTAAGGAGTATTCCTGCTCAAGAAAAACTTCAAGCTCTTTGGCTGTTGTGTTTTCAAGGGTAAACCGGACCCAGTACACACTTTTGGTAAATCCGAACCCCGGTTTCGCCTTTTGAGAAGGAAACCATTTGTGTTCGTTCTTTTTTCTGATTATATCGGAAAACCGTAATGTACCTTTTTTGTCTTCTAAAATATCAAGCTGTAATCCAATGGAGGAGCCGTCAATAGAACCGGAGACCTGGATTGGATTGCTATAAAGAGGTTTTATAGAAAAGAAAATTGTTGAAAAGAGTATAATTCTAAGTAAATTTTTCATCTAAGCCTTCTTGATTTTGGTGCCTTTCAATGAATATCATACTGTATCATAATTAATAAGAGTTGTAAAGGATAGTTTTGAGGAGTTTTTTTGAAAATTGTTACCAGAGCGGTCACATGGATTTAATGCGGCCGCTGCTGTCGAAAAGGATGTCCGGGTCGGCTCCGGAATAAAAACCAACTTCAATGTACCAGGGTTCAAGCCTTTCAAAATCTCCCAGTGTTCCGGCAGCGGCTCCCTCAATCAAAAGGTCAATAAACAGGTACAGAAATATGTTTCTTATTTCCCCCAGGTCATTTTCTTCGAGCGCGGGATCTCCGTTTTCATTCAACAGAGAATTACGTTCAAAAAAAGGTTTTAATTCAATTTCGGTATCATACCCGCAGTAGTACGATCCGTTATCAAAAGCATCTCCTAAGTTGTTCGTAACATCGAATTGAAGATGAACAACCCCGCAATCATCATTCAGATCATCTAACCTGATATCAACAATTCCAATGGGCTCTTCTTTTGAATCCTCCGCCATTGAGAACAAAAATGGTTTTAATAGCTCCCGGGCCTGTTTTGCTTCGTTTTCCCAATCTATTGCGAGACACGTTTTTTTTACTTCCGGGGTCACTTTTAGTTGTGAGACTCTGTTTTTAAATTGTTCGGATAATTTCATGCTACCTCTCTTAAGAAACTAAATTGTGTTTGCCCCCCAACCCCCAAAGGGGGCGCAAGAAATCTTACCCGGGGCGGTTTCCGTGACGTTTTTGTGTAGGGGAGAGGCATGCCTCTCCCCTACACAAAAACGTCACAGAGGGGTAAACCCAAATAAACACCGCGTACGGGCACGGCGCGCCGTGCCCGTACGCGTACCGAACCCTCCGGGCAATGATACCCGGGCTGAAACAGATCCGTTTTTAAAACGGTTTCCGGGGATGTTGCCCCGGGGTTTGGTTTTGGAGACGTTGCATGCAACGCCTTTACGGGCTTGTTTTCGAAGATTTTATCCGGGGCTTTCTTCTTCATAACGTGGGTTTAAAACGAGGGTGTCATTCTTAACCGATCACCGATCACCCGGCCCACTGGGCCACCGATTACCTTCCCTACCGGGTTCTTTACCTCATATAACCATTTTAAACTCAGATATCCCCCTTATCAGTCCCATATGACCCCTTACCAGTCCGATATGACCCTTTTAGACACATGTTTTCCTCAAATATAATTACACATCTTAATTTTATGTACAATTATTCCAATGTTATCATAGTACATCCTATAAATATTATAATGCATCTTATATAAATAAATCATCATCCTGAATATATATGAACGCATCTTAAAAATGTGTTCATATATATTTAATATACTTGTATATATATTTGAGATGAGGATTATTATTTTTAATTGATACAGTTATATATTCAATTGAATACATCTTTTTATGAGTCAAACAGACCTTTTTCCCGGTAAACTCATCGTTTTTAGTGTCATATAGACTTTTTTCCAGTGAAAGTTATCGTTTTTAGACTCATATAGACTTTTTTCCGGTGAAAGTTATCGTTTTTAGACTCATATGGACTTTTTTCCGGTGAAAGTTATCGTTTTTAGACTCATATAGACTTTTTTTTGAAAAAATTCATCGTTTTTTAAGCCAGGAGAAAAATTGAGTTCTGGGATCGATGGAAGAGTTGGTATTATAACCGGATTACGTGTATGCCTGCGTACACGTCTTTACAGGTCCATTCCGTGGTGAAGATTCCGGCAAGAAACCTCTTCCCCCCTGGCCCCTGAACCCCGAGCCCTGACCCCTGAATTTTTCCCCCATTAATTGTTGACATTTACCACACTTTAATATACATTAAGAACAGGTTATTTCGCAAAGGGAGTATTATGCTTTTTTTCGACAAAAAGCGTTATCTGACGGAATTACCGGGAGCACGGGGCTCCTGCCATATAAACAAAAAAACCCTGGAGGTTTACAAATCTATGAAGAAAAAAACGCTATTATTTGTTTTATTCGCGGCCTGTTTGCTTCTTCTTTCTTCTTCTGCCTGGGCTGCCAAAAAGACTGTGGCTGTTATGAACTTTGCCAATTACGGCGGCGGTGGTATGAAATATCTCTCCAATGCTATTCCGGAGTCTATTTCTTCGGCCCTTGCCGAGTCCGGAGATATACGGGTTATTGAAAGAAGGCAGCTGGGTAAGCTGGTAGACGAGATCGCTCTTGAGCAGTCCGGTCTGGTTGATACGGGGGATGTTTCCCGTGCCGGACAAATGGCTAAGTCCGATTACCTGATCCTGGGATCAATATCCGGGAATCCGGGGAATATAACCGTGACCATGAAGGTGGTTGAAGTTGCTTCAGGGAAAATTCTTGTGGGCAAGGTAATTAGGGCTCCACTGGCGAATGTTTTCGACAAGGCGAACCAGGCGGCGCGGTCCATGGCTGCGGTTATTTCGGGAAAAGGGATTGGGAAAATTTCGGTTTATAGTTCACCTTCAGGAGCTGAAGTCCATATTGATGGTATTTTGGTAGGCAAATCTCCTGTTATTGGATACAAGGTTACAATGGGTTCGCATGAAGTTGTAGTCAGCAAAGATGGTTATATTGAATATGACACCTCTGTATCGGTGAGTAAAAATGAACACGAAAAGCTGAAACCGGTTCTTGACGAAGCCAAATATTTGAACAGGTTTTTTATGGGGATCGGCGGTGCCTTTCTTGTACCTATCTATTCAGAGTTAAATAATTCTCCCTATTTCTATTTTGTTCTTGGACAAACCTATGGCTGGATTACAATGAGCGCGGAAATAGGATATTCTTATATAAAACATCCGCAAACTTATCTTTTTTTTGGCGACACTTACAAAACCATAGACAGGCATTACAATTTCTTTACTGTTCATGGTCATATTACTTTTGCTCCTTTCAGATTTAAATATGTATCACCTTATGCCGGTGGCATAATAGGGTGGACCTATCTTTCAGACAGGAGATATAAAGAAGGCGGCGATGATGCGATGTTTGCCGATAATGTGGAAATTATCAGGAATTCCCACAGAGTTGCCCTGGGAGCAGTTGGCGGAGTTACAATTATGCCATACGCGAAAGTATCAATCTTTATCGATACCCGGTTCTATGTCCATGTTCCAAAGGTTTCAAGAGAGGTTTATTACAAACCAAACTTATCCAGCGCCCTTACTACAACAAGAGAAGATTATTTTTTAACTGCATGGACTATTGGCGGCGGTCTTAAGTATCATTTTAATTAAACAAGAAGGAGGTTTATAAAATGAAAACATACTATTTTCAAAATATAATAAAAATTATACTATTCCTGATAGTATCACTGTTCTTTCTAATAAATTGCAGCAGTGAAGAAACATATGTACCAACCAATCCTATTCTTAGCGGAGTTGAGAAAATTACACCGGACCCAGCCTTAAGCGGAGGAGGGATTGCCGAAAGCGGACAGTTTACATATACTGTTCCCAATGCTGTTACTGACGTAACAATCATTTTAGTACCAAGCGCCACGGAAAGTATTGAAGTTTCCGGTCATGATATTTTAAATGCTTCTTACCTTGGCAACTCAACATTTAATCCAAACAACCAGACAATGAGTACAAGCAGTGTAAGCGCAAGTGATTTATACACATACACCCTTTCGACAAATTCATTCTCTCCAAGTGCGTATGGTTTAACAGCATCAAGTCCAATTATATACAAATGGGCTGTTATTGGTTACACCAGTGATGGAGTAATATATGCGGCCAGTCCCGAATTTACTACAACAATAACCTGGGAATGATAAAATAGATTTATTCCCGGGGGAAATATATTTTAGATTTCAACCTCCGGGAATAATTATTAAAAAAAATAATTTACCGTTCTTGAAATAATTTACCAGCTCGCCAGTCATAATAACCTGTAGCTTTTACACTACTTCCACCACTTACACTGGAATATCGACCTGTCGCCCAATTCCAAACCCCTCCGCTAATACTATAGTGAGCCCTTTTGTCAATACAAAATTTTCAAAATTTATGGTGGACGTCTCCTTTTTTTATGCTGCGTTTTTTTTACATTCCCTACTAAAAGCTGAATAATATATTTCATCGGGTGTGGCATACTCAAGAGACTGA
>JAAENB010001134.1 GCA_024224995.1 bacterium
AAATCTTTTCAAAAAGTATTTTGTGTTTTTCTAACTTCATCAAATACTGTTTCCCATGACACTGTGAAGTTATATGACAGGTCTCCCCCTGCTTGATTTTACGCTCTGGGTATCCCATTTTTTTCTCCTTCGGAAAAGTTTAAATTTGAGGTTTGAAAATTTTGATAAACTTTTTAACCCCTTACTATTAATACGAATGGGGAGCCTTTTTCACGAAAGGAAAATGGAACTTTTTTTGTTTTTGAAAAAAAAAGTTGATTTTTGGCTCATTCCAGAGCTTTTTTCAGGAATAGCACACTCTTTAGGTGCGTTTTTACAAAAAGGGATTTCCTCTGAGATGTATTTAATCGAGTCGAATTCCCCATAAAAATCGTGGTCGGAACGGGTTCCGCCGAAGGAATCGGTTCCTCTGACACCGGATCGGGTTCCGCCGCCGAAGGAGCTGGTTTCTCTGAGACCGCACCGGTTTCCCTGCCCAGCGCAGCGTTAGCTGCGCCTCCCAACAAAAAACCGAAATCAACTTTTTCCTAAAAATTTGATTTACAAAGATGACGTTATATACAATTAATATTATCTTATTAATATAGAAAATCCCTGTACTTTTTGAATTGACAAATAAAGCCATTAGCACTCAAAGAGTATGTTATTATAGGGATGCATTGAATACACCTGATTTTTGAGTGACTATAGTAATTTTCATAGAAAAAAAAATCGTTTTGTTGAGTTAAAAACCAGGCTTCCTATAATTGAGATGCGACCGGTGCGACCGGTGCGGCGGCACTGATGCCTATGGAAACGGAGGAATAAGATGGGAAGAGAAGATACAATATTTGAAGGTGATATAAAACTTGAATCCGAAAAGAAACTGGAAGAGCCCCGGATGTTCAAAGTGCTGCTTCATAATGATCATTATACAACAATGGAATTTGTTGTTGAGGTATTAACCAAGGTATTTCATATGCCCGCTGCCAAAGCTACACAGGTTATGCTTGATGTACATAAAAAAGGAACCGGCACATGCGGTGTTTTTACCCGTGATGTTGCTGTTACAAAAGTAAACCAGGTCCAGCATCTGGCCAAGGCACGGGAATTTCCCCTCAAATGTTCATATGAAGAGGCGTAGCAATAAAGGAGTTGATATTATAGAATTGTTTTGTAGAATAACTATTATAAAGAAGGAAATTATAGATATGGAAATTAACGAAGAATTAAACAGTATATTGATGGCTGCCTATAACGAGGCAAAAAACCGGAATCATGAATACCTGACTCCTGAGCATGTATTATACGCGTCACTCTATTATGGTGAAGCAAAAAGGATCATCCAGGGCCTGGGTGGAGATATTGATAGCCTGAAAAAAAAGATTGAAGAGCATTTTGAAAAACACATGGAGATAGTTGAAATTGAGGAACCGCTCCAATCCGTTGGATTCCAGAATGTGATGGAACGGGCCATATGGCACACCACTTCGGCCCAGAAAGAAGAACTTGAACTTGGCGATGTGTATGTAGCTATTTTTGACGAAGATGAGTCTTTTGCCGCCTATTTTTTCAAAAGTGAGGGCATTACCCGGTACAATATGGTTGATTTTATCTCCCATGGTGTTCCTCTTTATAATAACAGCCCCTATGGCGAAGGTGAAGAGCATATTGATCAGCAGGAAGCGGAACCAAAGGATAAAAAAGGCCTTAAAGTATTGGAAGCTTTTACTACGGAGCTTACAGAGAAAGCCAAAAAAGGTGAGATGGACCCGCTTATTGGCAGAGAAGATATCCTGGAAAGAACGGTTCAGGTGCTCTGCCGCAGGACGAAAAATAATCCCATTCATGTGGGTGACGCCGGTGTGGGTAAAACCGCTATTACCGAAGGTCTTGCCCAGCTCATTGCCAATGATACAGTTCCAAAACCGCTCAAAGACAACAAGGTCTATTTGCTCGACATGGGCTCCATGCTGGCCGGTACCAAGTTCCGGGGTGATTTTGAAGAACGGATGAAACGGGTTCTTGCGGAACTTCAAAAAATGGATAATGTTATTCTCTTTATCGATGAGATCCACACCATTGTTGGGGCGGGTGCCGTATCGGGCGGCTCCATGGACGCTTCCAATATGCTAAAACCCGTGCTCACTTCGGGAAAATTAAAATGCATCGGTTCTACCACCTATGATGAATATAAAAAATTCTTCGACAAAGACCGGGCTCTTTCCCGCCGGTTCCAGAAAATTGAGATTCCCGAACCGACTATTGACGAAACATACGAGATTTTAAAAGGGCTTAAAGACCGGTATGAAGAATTCCATGAAGTAAGCTATACCGACGAAGCGCTGCGTTCGGCCGCGGAACTTTCCGCGAAATATATTAATGACCGGCACCTGCCGGACAAGGCCATTGATGTTATTGACGAATCAGGCGCCTTCCTCCGTATGTACCGGGAAGACGACAGCCCGGAATCGATCATTACGGAACATGAAGTTGAAAAGGTTGTGGCAAAGATCGCAAAGATCCCGGAAAAGAGTATCTCCTCTTCGGAAATGAGCCTTCTCAAGGATATGGAAGCCGCTCTGAAACTGGAAATATTCGGCCAGGACTCGGCTGTTGCCCATGTTGCTGAAGCGATAAAACGGAACCGTGCCGGTTTCGGCAATCCCAACAAACCCATTGCTTCGTTCCTCTTTGTTGGTCCTACGGGTGTTGGTAAAACCGAACTTGCCAGGCAGCTTGCTGTTTTCCTGGGTGTTACTCTTCACCGCTATGATATGAGTGAGTACCAGGAAAAACATACTGTTGCCAGGCTCATTGGCGCGCCTCCGGGATACGTGGGATACGAAGAAGGCGGGCTCCTTACGGAAGCTATCCGGAAAACCCCGTACGCCGTATTACTCCTTGATGAAATTGAAAAAGCTCACCAGGATATTTTTAATACCCTGCTCCAGGTTATGGATTACGCCACTCTTACGGACAATAACGGTAAAAAAGCCGATTTCAGGAATGTTATTATCATCATGACCTCAAATGCCGGTGCCCGTGAAATCGGTAAAAAACAGCTTGGTTTCGACCAGAGCACAATTTCCGACACTGCCATTACCACGGCTGTTGATAAATTCTTCTCCCCGGAGTTCAGGAACAGGCTCGACGCCACTGTGACGTTCAACAACCTGGCCGAAGATATTATTCTCATGATCGTTAAAAAATCAGTTGCCGAATTCAGTAAGCAGCTCTTAGAAAAAAATATCACCCTTACGGTTACTGATGAATGCTTAGAATGGCTCGGCAAAAAAGGCTATTCTCCGCAATTCGGCGCACGGGAAATTGACCGCCTGGTTCAGGATAAGATCAAGAAATTTTTCGTAGACCAGGTTCTTTTTGGCAAACTCCTGGAAGGCGGAACTGCTCTTGCCGTGATTGAGAACGATGAAGTTGTTATTACCATTGAAGGTGATGATAAAGATACACCGGAACGGGTTATACAATAAAAAAATGCCCGTATTTACCCTTTCCGACGAGATTCTTTTCCCTCCTGTTGAACTGGCTAATGAAAGCGGGGTTCTCGCCGTTGGCGGGGACCTCTCTCCCGAACGCCTTTTTGAAGCCTACACTCACGGGATTTTCCCCTGGTTTTCCGACGGTGATCCCATTATCTGGTGGGCTCCCGATCCCCGGTTTGTTCTCTTTCCCAATGAGATCAAGATATCAAAAAGCATGAAACAGGTGTTAAACAGGAACATATTTAAGATCACCTGCGACCAGGATTTTGAATTTGTTATTAGAGAATGCCGCAAACCGCGAAAAAACCAGGACGGTACCTGGATTACCGATGATATGCTGGAGGCATATGTCCAGCTCCATAATATTGGCCTGGCTCATTCTGTTGAAGCATGGCAGGACGGAGAAATTGTTGGAGGCCTCTACGGTATTTCAATCGGCAGCTGTTTCTTTGGCGAATCAATGTTTGCCAGGGTAAGCAATGCCTCAAAAGCCGCCTTTATTGCAATTACCCGGAAACTCCGGGAACTCAATTTTACCCTTATTGACTGCCAGGTCCATACGGACCATCTCAAAAGCCTGGGTGCCAGGGAAATCCCCCGGGAGGAGTTTATGGAACTTCTGGCCGAAGGGTTTATGAATGATACCTATATGGGAAGCTGGGGGGAGATGATAGGTGATCGGTTATCGGAAAAGCTATGAGAAAGGGCTATTCTCCAAAAGAAGCAAAGACCGTGTTAAGTTTTCCCTTAAAAAAATTGTATTTGTTTTTTGACGTTGTTCCGCTGAGGATATAGACGAATCCTTCTTTTAGAACAGAATACGATTCACAGACATTGCTGTGTTTATCTTTTGACAGGGTCCAGAAATATTCCATACGGTTTTTGCGTCCCCATCTTTCCTTTATCATATTATTACCTGATCTTTTGGTCCAGTTCTCGGTTATCTCTTTTACATTGTCACTTTTCTTTAAGGGCAGCTTTACAAGGCGGATAACCGCTCCCCTGTCCATACTGCTATAACTTTTAATTACTCCCCTGGATTGGTCGTAGGCGCTGTTTCTATCCTCTTTCCAGCCTCTGGGTATGGCGAGAGGACGATTCATGTCCCCGGAATCGGAATGCAGGTCATCTTCCGGCAAATCAATGTCTGCCTCATGGTCCGGAATGGCCGACGGGAGAGTATTTCGCTGAACATTCCGCTTCTTCGCGCCGGTCTCCCATATTTTCCTTTTTCGCATAACAGTCAGTTTTTTTGCCGCTTTTTTGTCTATGGAATCGAAATTGGCTTCATTCATTATCCAGGAATCAATGCGGACCTCTATTTTCTTTCCTAATTTGCTTTTTAGCGCGAAAATCTCATCATAATCGGGACTGCTTTTTATTTTAATTTTTCGTACTTTGTAATACCGCAAAATAGTTGTTAAGCGGGCTATTGCCATACGGGCTTCTCTTTTTACGTATTTTTTAGTGATATACTCATCGACCAGTCTGGCCCGGTCGAAATCCTTGATCGTTGATATTAGAGACAACTTTTGTATACTCTCTTCCAGGGGTCCGGACATGGTTCCCGACTCAATTTCTTTTTTATATTCTTTAAATTTCAGCTGGTAATATGCCATCGCCTCTTCCGCGTACCGTAAGGAATCATACAGTTTCACGCAGGCTTGAGCGTTTTGCAGAAGGATATTTATCTCGTATTGCGCGATCTTTTCTTTTAAGCCGCTGCTAAGGGCCTTTTTCTTCCGCGCCACCTCCCGCAGATCCCGGAGGTAATCCTTATAATAAGCGCTAATACCATGCCGGGACGATTTTATCTCTTTTAAAAAATCGGCCCTGGTCTCTTTTATAATACGGAGATCCGTTCTTTTCAGGGCTATAAGATCGCTTCTTTTTAAACTCAGGGAATAGGCTATGAACTTGAATAGATGAGCGGTTTTTCGTACCGAAAGGGTAAACTTTTTCTGCGTCTGCCGGTTGTCGAAGGACGAGATATCCACAGACTGACGCACCAGGGATTTCACGTAATCCAGGTATGCCCTGTCTCTTTTTACCCGGTATTTATAAGAATTTACAATCCCGGCCCTGTCTACGGCGCGTGAACCGGATACCCATTGTAAAAATTGGATTGACCGGTCTTTATAGGCACGAAGCCGTGCTTCTGTCTGTTCCAGGTCCTTTTTGGCCCGGTTAAACTCTTTTTGATTTACGACCCGAATGCCGGTGGCTGTTTTTTTTAGACGGACCTCTTCTTCCAGGCGAATAAATTCATTCTTTACGGGATGAATCGCTCCGGCAATTATAAGGTCCAGATCCTTTTCTATGACGCTAAAAAACGAGTCATCTTCTTTTCCCTTGATCCGGGAAAGAGACTTTTTTCGCCTCCTGTCCATATCATACACGATTGCATTAAAATCTGGCCTCGTTGGGATAGTGAGTTCTATTCTATTGGTGCGGCCGCCAACAGAAACCGGCTGCCGGTGTACAGTGACGGTAGAAGTGGCGGTAGAATTACTCCGGCTTTTTTTAAAGACCAGTGGTTCCAGTTCCACGGGGTTTTTATAATAATACCATGCCTTTTCCAGGGAAGGTGAGCCTTTTTTTTGCATCAGCGCAATCAGTTTTTCCATGCTGCTCAAACTCCGCTTCACCTTCCCTCCGATCTCTTCCCAGCGCGCAGACTCATTCAATGCTTCTTCCGAATATTTTAAGTTATCCAGGGGATCGCACTCCCTGAGATAGCTTATGGATGAATCAATTATTATTCCTTTCAGTTCTTGTTCATTGGTAGTATTATTCTTCCGTGCCAGGCGAATTGTTACATCCCTGGTTACTTCCTTTTCCGCTGTTTCCCGGATCTCATTTTCGCTTTTTATCATCCTGCCGATAAATACTTCCAGGGAAAGAGTTTTTAAGTCATTCCGGTCTATTTCCTTTTCGAAAATACCATCAACCAGCTCATGGCTCGTTTGTTTAAAGCGTTTTTCAAGCATTTTGCTGATAACTGTTTTTACGGTCTTTCTTGCTATTGCCGGGTTATCCCTGTTCCCGGTCTCAGAGACCAGCGTGTCGAGATAATGCAGAGAAAAGAGAGCCTCAAATACGTTTTTTACTTCGTTCTCAATTTCCCGGGCGGTAAATTTTTTCTTTTCATGGTTCAGGGTTCCGTCATTCTTTCGGTCGTGCTCAAAGACCTGGAGGATACTCCGCGCCCGCTCAGCTTCATTATCAATAAGATCAATTACCGGTGTACCCAGCCAGTCGCTTTTTTGAATAAGCTCTTTTTCATTTTGAAGCTTTTTCAGCCGGATCTTCCACCACTGGCAGCGGTTTTGTACAAACCCTTCAGATGTTCCAACGGAGATAATAAAAAATATGAGTATAAACAAATGGCGCTTCATAAAATTCTCCTGTATACGCGCAAGTCTGAGACTCTTTCATATTTCTTATCGTATAATTAGAAGATTTATATTAGAAAAAAATCCGGGGCCTAAAACGTGTACTTATAACCAGCCTGGGCGGTCCAGGTGCGGCGCAGTATAGGGGGATAGTATACCAGGTGACTATCCCTGTAAAACACATCATATCCTTTTGTATCCAGTAGATTTTTTACGCCTACTGAAAAAAAGAAGTTTTTTAGCAAATTTGGCGTGGTACTGAGATTGATATCTATAAGGTTGTAGCCCTCAAGTTTGTAACCGGGTGCCGCGAATTGAAGACTACCGTACTGATCATCGTGAAACGTAGACCTGTCTCCAATAAACAGATCATGAATATAAAGATTCAGCCTCTTGCCAATAAGCAGTATATTCATACCCGCTTTAAAGTGATGCTTTGCCGAAACGGGCAAACGGTTTTGCGTGGTGATCGTTCTGTCGGCATT
This sequence comes from bacterium, assembly GCA_024224995.1. The sequence goes on from JAAENB010001134.1 coordinate 7,366, forward strand.
GACTTTATCATAAGAACCATATACAAAAGAGTATGACACAAATAGTTTTACCGTATCCCATATACTCCCTTCAAAATAAGTATCTATTCCCTTAGATTCGGTTGTTCCTATATTTGTCCATGTTTGAATAAAGGGAGCAGGTAATGAGTTATCATCTACCTGCTGGATCCTGTCTTTTACATAAATATAATACAAACTTGTTTGGAGCCGGAAATTTTTTGTAAAATTTTGAATAAATTGTAAATCAAAAGAATGCACATATTCCGGTTTAATACCGCTTCTTTTCCCCTGCACACTTGTCCCCGCCGGTACTACCTGGTCAACTCCCACCACCGGGTCCGGCGGAAGAAAACCGGCGCCATATAAAAATTTTATTATGCTGGAATCGGTAATTTTAAACATGGTGGAAAAGCGTGGGATAAATACATGGTCGTACATGTTGCTTCTTTCATACATAAGCCCCAGAACAATATAGAACCGTTTGAAAAACACCATTTCATTCTGCAGGGTCAGGGTAAGTATCTTTTCACCATGCACCTGGTCATCATTCCAGGAGGGCTCCGCGTCTTCAAAAGTATAGATCACTTCGTTTTCCCGTACATATTCGAGAGCAACTCCCAGGTAAATTTCATTCCAGTCAAAGATCCGTAACCGTGCCTTTTCATCGAACAAAAAGCTCATTGATTTACTCGCGTACCATTTCCGTTGTAACGAGGTATCCGCAGTTAAATAATAATTTTTTCCCTTCCAACGATTATCCTGGAATTGTACCGCTGTAGTTGATGAAAACCTGTCTCCCGCTTTTACGTCATATAGCAGCCTGGTATTTATAAGATCCTGCTTTGAGATTGCTTCTTTTGGAGAGGCATAATTGACCGGGCTAAGGACGCTCCCCACTTTTGGACTTGCTGCCTGGTTTACCTGGATATCAAACTGAATTCCCATTTCGTGGCTGCATTTAAAATAAATTTCCCAGCTATCCCAGGGCCCAATTACCTCTGTCGATACTCCTTCGGGAAAGACGGCTCCCTGGCTTTGCCGGTATTCCAGGCTGTAATATTCGGGATATTCTTCGGCCCAGTTTATTCCTCTTTCACTGTAGTTCCTGAAAAACGAAGAATATATATCGAATCCGCCTATCTTTGTGCCAAAAAGGGCTGTTCCCTGCAAGCGGTGATATTCCCCATATAAAAAATTTGCCTGGGCTCCATTAAACTCCTCACCGCTTTTGGTGATAATATTTATAACCCCGGAAAAGGTGTTGCGTCCGTAGAGGGAGGCATAGGGTCCGATGATAAACTCGACCCGGTCTACCCCTTCTATGGGAAACCTGTCGGACCAATATGTTCCACTTCCGTCTTTAGGATCAATAGTCATGCCATTGAGCATCACCTTTAATCTCTTTTGATCGTAACTCCCCCTGATTACGGGTGTTCCATTAGAGGCATATCCAAATCCCCGGCTCCAGGTTACTCCAGGCAAATCACTCATCAAATCGTAGAGAGTCCGGCAGCCTCTATTCCGCAGCTCCTCTCCGCTGATTACATATATATTTGCCGGTGCTTCAGTGAGGGGCTGCTCTTTATTCGACGCTGAAACCACAATTTCCTGCTCCATTCTAAAGAAGGCTTCTTCAGCCAATTCTTCACCCGGCGCCGCATTGACGACTAAGCTGCCCATGCTTACGGCAAAAAAGATAGTAACTATTGCTAATCGTTTCACTCTACAGCTGCCTCCTTTATGGTTTCAAAAGCCTCTCAATCTTCTCTTTCAGCAATGCCAGGTCTATGGGTTTTGATATATATTCATTAAATCCCTCTGCCAGGTACTTTTCCTCATCGCCCTTCATGGCCTGGGCCGTGAGGGCGATTGCCGGTATGGAATTTGAATACTGTTCACGTATTTTTTTTAGTACCGTTATCCCGTCTATCCCCGGAAGCTGGATATCGGCCAGCAAAATATCATATGTTTTCTTCGCTGCCAGGGCTACTGCCATTTCCCCGGTTTCCGCGTAGTCGGCATTATATCGCGGATCAAGGAAGGCTTTCATTACTCTCATGTTCATCTCATTATCCTCAACAACAAGCAAAGCTGCCCCGGAGGCGGTTTCTTCATTCAGCACGGTTTCTTTCTTTTTTGTTATAGCGGGTTCTTCAATAACAAGTCTGCCCGGCAAAATTATTGTAAAGCTGCTTCCTTCACCGGGGCTGCTTTTCACTGTAATCCTGCCTCCGTGCAGCTCTATTATCTTTACGGATATAGCAAGGCCAAGGCCCGTACCCATTTCCGGTTTGCTGCTCTCTACCTGCTCAAAGGGATCAAAGATCCTTTTAAAATCTTCCTCGGGGATCCCAATTCCTTCATCCCATATTGTTATCAATACAGCGCCTTCATCTGCAATTGTATCAATACCGATCTTGCCGGCCTCATGGGAAAACTTGATGGCGTTTGACAGTATATTAAAGATTACCTGTTTAATTCGTACTTCATCACCATTAAGCCAGCCCACTCCCGGAGCGGTGTTTATACTTACCCGTAGTTTTTTCTTATCGACTATTGTTTTTATGGTTAATGGAAATTTATCAATCATCTCTTCAAAATTAAAGGGTTTCTTTTCTATTGCTATTTTGCCGGCCTCTATTTTTGAAAGATCAAGAATATCATTCACCATATTAAGCAGGTGATTCCCGCTCTCTATGATGTAACCGGTGAATTCCGTCAGTTTCCTGTCCTGGCGGACTGTACTATTAATCTCCATTAGCTGGCTAAACCCAATGATACCGTTAAGAGGAGTCCGCAGCTCGTGGCTCATGTTCGCAAGGAACTGGCTCTTAGCCATGTTCGCTTCCTCAGCATCCTCTTTTGCCTTACGCAGCTCCTCCTCAAATTTCTTACGCTCGGTGATATCTTCAAATAAGGTATAAACCATATAGGGTTTATCTTCCCCCTTTTTAAATAGAGGTACGGCATTGATATTTATCCACCGGAGTTCGTTATAAAAAGGATGAAATACGCCCATTACAGCATTAAGTACTTTTTTTCCTGTCTTGAGAGCAACCATTGAAGGATGAGTCTCGCCGGGATAATCCGAGCCATCGGGGTGAACAGACCTCCACCGGGGATCAACCGATGTTCTTCCCATCATCTGGTCAAGAGATAATCCAAGAATTCGTTCTGCTGCCTCGTTTACGGAAATTATTTCTCCGCTAACTGCCTGGTAAACGATTCCCTGGGTCATTGTTTCGAATAATAAACGATTTTTTTCCTCGCTCTCTTCAAGCTCTTCAATGGTAGTAAGATGCTCCCGGGTTCTGCTTTTCTGTTTTCGAATTAACAGTACAATCAGGAAAATTACGGTAAGCCATAAAAAAATAAGCATAGCGCTTTCTATTAAAGAATTTTTTCTACTTGATTCCATTAAACTGTCAATGGATACCGTAATACTAAGCCCTCCTCGTATGTCTCCCTCTTTATACCCCTGCCTGGCATGGCATTTTAGACATTGTTTATTCGCCAGGAAAGGACGTATGAGTCTCAGGTAATTCTTACCATGGCGATCAATAAAAGCAACAGCCTCTTCCTCCTTTTGTCTGAAGCTTTTGAGTGATTTTTCCTCCCAGGTGTCGGGCCGGTTAACCGGGTTGATGGGTTTTAGACTAACAAGACGCGCGTACGATCCATATAATTTACCGGAAAATTCGTATACCTGGCGCGTCATATAGGCCGGATTTATTAAGGTTAGCCTGCGCCCCGATGGGGTAACAATATCGCGATCTTTGAGATGAGAAAGATTGGGGTTGGGGGGAGTTTTTTCAGTTATTGGCGCATACACACCTCCGTGAGACGCTACCCAGAATCTATATATTAAGTCTTTACGGAAAGCGGTGCCCGCGTGGTTATAAGCGATCTCTTTATACTTTCTGGAGTGGTCGTACAGGTTCCACGACACTATTATAAAAACAAATACCGACCATATTATTATAATAGACCACAATAATTTTGTTATATATGCCAGTTCAGGTTTACTCATGGGGATAGTCTACCATAGGGCAAACCCGAAATCAATTATAATTTATGCCATTATGCGGGGATTGATTGAATATCCCAATTGTCATATTTTACAATATAACCGGCTTCATTTTCGATGTCGCGGGAAAGAAATACCACTTCAACTACATGACTGATTTCTTTTAACGCGTCTTCTCTTATTTTTGCCGCTTCCACTTCAAGGTTGATATTAACCTGCTTCTTCCTGAGTTTATTTACCGACCTGTTGGCGATCCTGATCCCTCCAATTGAGAATTCTCTTGATTCGGCTCCGTCAATTTCAAGCCCAATATATTCTATTGGTCCCTCTACTCTAAAAACAGAAGCTTCATTGAGCGGCTTTTTTTTATATAATTTTTCAAAAGCTCTTCTTCCTATTGAGTCCAGATTCTTTACCGGTTTCAGGTCGTGTATCGTTGCCGCATGCCGTTGTTTTATAGAGCCCCGGTCTGAAAAATAAGAAATCACATTAAATATACTAAAAATTGTTACTACGATAAAAAGAATGCCATAAATAGTTTCCATTTGCTTCCACCCTTGAAAATATTGTATTAACTTAATACAAACCTAATATAATAAAAATTTTTTTATTCAGCAAGCAGGCAGGAATCAACGCTACCCGTAGAGGAATGAACAACAGGATTTCATATTTTTTTACCAAAAAACTCCAAGAAAGAGCTTTTTTTAAGTGAGGAAATTCTTAAATAGAATTAAATAGAATAATAAGATTCGTTTATAAAATCGGGGTTAAAGTACTTTACCAGCACTACCTTATTACCTTTTTCATTATATGATATCTCATCAAATATCTCTTTTGCCATAAACAGTCCCCGGCCGTGGGGGAGTAATTTCCGGTTCTCTTCTTCCGGTTCCTTATTCAAAAACTTTTTCGCGTCAAATCCCTTTCCTTCATCGCTAATAACAAACATCGCTTTTTGCGCGTCAATTGTAAACTCAATATGCACCTTCCTGTTGCGATACCGGGGATCTTCCCTGCGATGGGCAACAAGTGCCAGGTAAGAGTTCTTTTTTAACGCTTCTGTCTTTTCATTAAAAGTTATATTAAGGTTCCCGTGTTCTATGGCATTCATCAGGATCTCCCGCAACGCAATCCGGAGCGGGATTATATCATCGGAACTTAAATATTTATAACTGTTCCTGGTTAAACGATGAGCAAGCTCATCTGAGGAGAGTAGATAGTTGCCAATCGTATATCCCTGTTTTTCATATACAAAATATTTCAGCAATGCGTCTTCCGTTACACTAAAGGCTTTTCCCAGAATTTCGTTCTTTCCCCCGATAGCGATAAATTGCAGGCTGATGAACATCTCCTGGGGTTCTCCCCGTAAAAAAGACCGCAGCTCGGTTTTAAATGAAGCGGGCTCCCTTTTTTTAATAAAATCATCCACTTTTTCCTGTATAAACCTTCTTGTTTCCTGTTCCTGCCCGGTCCGGCTATATACCAGTTCAAAAACACTCATGCCAATAACCTGTTCCGGCATGATCTTCAGCTGGGGGTGAATCGCTTTATTTACCGTTAGTATTTTCAAATTTTCATCAAGGGTAAAAATTATCTCATTCGATCCTTCCACTAGAAGGCGGTATTTTTCTTCCGACATCGTTATTTGCTTGTTGGCGCTGTTCAGCTCTTGCAGGTTGGATTGAAGGATCCGGTTGAGTTCTTCGACTTCCCTGCTCTTTTCCTGCTTTACTACATTGAGCCTGCTTGCTACGGCAAAAGAAAATATGGCCGCCTGGATTAACGCGGCTATTTCGGGTCCTATGTTTATAAGAAGAATATTGGGAAGAAAACCCAGGTTTCTAAAAGAATACCCCATTACACTAAAAAGAAGCATTGTCCAGCCTACGGCATATATCCGCGCCGGGCGATACCCTTTCCCCAGGCTTAAGAAAACAGCGAATAATAATAAAGCCGGGATTAGAATAATCAGCAGCGCCGATATAAGCAGCGATGGCTGCAGCTCAAGGAACAGGGACAGGATACAATTAATTATGGCAATGATAAATAAAACGTTCAACAGACTGTTTAAGCGGGGCAGGTTTTTCCTGGTACTTAAGGTATCCTTTCCAAAGACCAATATGGACATTACAAACAAAAAGATAAAAATCGGCAGGGCTTTATTATCCCAGTACGGGGAATTGGGCCAGAGAAATTGCAGCGCAAAGCCGTCAAGTACCGCAAAGGTACAAATATACCAGAAAAGATATACCAGGTAATATATATAGGTCCTGTTCCGGTCTTCCATAAAGAGGAAAAAGTTATATAATATCATAATCAGCATAATGCCGTAAACCGCGCCGTAACCAAAATATTCATACTGCTGGTTTTTGATAAATTGTTTCCGGGAAAGTACTGTCAACGGAACCTGGAGTGAGCCGTTCGTTTTTACTTTCAGGTAAATATCCCGTTTTTCTCCCGGCTCTGTTGTAATACTGAATACACAATTCCGGTGTTCAATCTCCCGGGTGGAAAAAGGGTGCATATCCCCGGTCATATGGGCCTTATAACTTCCGTCCTTGTTTAGCTGGTAAAAATCCACATGGTCAATTTTGGCATATTTCAGCTCCAGCAGCCATTCCCGTCTCTTTTTTTCTTTGACCGGGGAATAGAGTATGGAAAACCGGACCCAATATGCCGATTTTGTTAATCCAAAGTTCAAGACCTTTTTATCGCTTTTAGTAAATGCCTCTGCAAGTGGTGCACTTCGCACTTCTTCCAGCTTCAAATTATTTTCCTTATCTTCCAGATATTCCAGGCAGTATTCCAGGGAAAGTTCTTCGGTTTCCTCAGAAACCATCAGGGTATTCCCCGGACATAAGGACTCGTTCCCATATACGGGATAAACCAGGAGAAGCAGTAAGACCGGTATTACCGGGAAATACGAAAGAAGTGAACTTTTGTTTTTCATTTCAATTCTAATAATGATCTATAAAGTCTTTACCGTCAAGATGTTTTTATACTCTTCTTAAGAGCAGCGGACCCCGTGGTGGCGTCTTAATATGAGGTATATATCAAGCCGGAATGTAAACCATGCCCGGAGTGATGCCTCTGCAGAACGTTCGGAACTCGCTTCGCTCAGACAGTCTCACAACCCGCAGAGGCATCACTCCGGGCATGGTTTA
>JAAENB010001135.1 GCA_024224995.1 bacterium
GCGCACCCCTCTTCAGAAGGTGAGGACTGTTTGAGCGAATGCGAGTTCCGCAGCCTTTTGAAGAGGGGTGCGCCCCGCGCGAGGGTGTCACTGTCACAACAGGCTGCATCCCCGATTTCTAACTACCCACTTTTTTTACCGGCCAGACGGTATTTTGCTTGACAACTTTAAGTTTATGTCTATTCTTAGGCAAATAAATAAAGAAGTTATGTCCCATCACATTCCCCTCAAGGTACATAACGGGAAGTCATACGAGTGATCGCTCACTCGTAAAAAAATAATCTTAAAGGAGGTACAAAAGAATGAAAAAAATTCTTTTTACGCTTTTTATAGCAGTTGGGATTCTTGCCCTTTCTGCGTGTGATGAAGGTACTTACGAAAAAACAACAGGACCCGATGAATTCAGCCTTCTCACGTATAATGTTGCCGGGCTGCCACAGGGGATCTCTCAGAGTAATCCGCAAACAAACATCCCCAAAATTAGTCCAAAACTCAATCTTTTCGATATTGTTCTTGCCCAGGAAGATTTCTTCTACCATTTATTCTTAAAATCAAAAGACGGGCACCCTTACGAGTCCGAATTTGATTACTTTCACGGTCTCCTGGGTGACGGCCTAAACCGTTTCTCCTACTGCGATTTCGACAATTTCACCAGGGTTACCTGGGCATTACGGAACGGTCTCTTCGACGACGGCAGTGACGAACTTACTCCAAAAGGATTCAGCTATGCGACCCATGAAGTAGCTCCCGGAGTTTTTGTGGACATCTATAATCTTCATCATGATGCCGGCGGCAGTGCCGAAGACGATGAAGCCAGAAGTGTTCAGATTGATCAGCTATTGGATAAATTGTCAACGTATTCCGCTGGAAAAGCCGTTATTATGGCCGGTGACTGGAACATGCATATGAGCGATTCCGAGAACAACATGAGCCGTATGGTTACTATTGGCGGAATGACCGACGTGGGTATTGACCTGGCCGGTGTTGACCGTATCGACAAGGTTCTTTACAAAAACAGTGATGATGTAATCCTAACACCACTTGAATATGCTGCTGAAGTGGAGACCTTTGCCGACAGCAATGGCGATCCTCTTTCGGATCACGATGCTATTTCGGTCCTTTTTAAGTGGGAGAGCCCGAACGCCCTTGTTTGCAGAGACGTATGTCATAAAGAAAAGCGCGGGTGCAATACAGAGACAGTTTGTGTAGAGGTGTGTGAATAAGTTTTTACTCACCTATTATTTTTATATAGTAATGGCTTGATAAATTTTTTATCAGCACAGGTCGATTCACGATTCACAAGACCTACCCTCCAAACCAAAACGGGGGGCGGCGGATTTTCCGTCGCCCCTTTGTTATTTATTTGAGTTTATTTTTCTAAGTCCTCTTCATCTTTTTCGAGTACCTTTTCCAGATCCCTGGTAATGGTATCTACTTTGTCGGCAGTTGTGGTTAACTCATCTGATTTGGCTGCGAATTCCTGAGTGGCGTCATTGATAGTGGTAATGCTTTTTAAGATTTCCTCTGTAGAGATCTTTTCTTCTTCCATTGAGACCTGGATAGTATTAGCCTGGTTGATAACCTCAACAGTATCATTTTTTATTTCATTATTCAGGTCCACATCATCCTTTGCCAGGGAGGTGATATTGTCGATTGATGAACTTAATTGAACAATTGATGCCAGCATATTATCCAGCACTATACCAAACTCCTCCAGCCCTTCATAGGAATTAAATAAGCCCTGGATATTGTTCTTTATGAGGTTGGTAATTGTTTTTACATTTTCAGCTGTCTGTTCCGCCAGTTTTGAGATTTCCTCTGCAACTACAGCAAACCCCCTGCCCGATTCTCCGGCTCTTGCGGCCTCAATTGCCGCGTTGAGCGAAAGCAGGTTAATTCGATCGGAAATATCATCAATAAGGGCAACAGCTCCTTCGATCTCTTTGATCTCATCGGTCATTTTTCCAACAGTACTTACAATTTCCTTCATATTGTCTTTTGTTGCTTCCGCTTCCGAGTTCAGGGTGTTTCGCACTGCTACAATATTCTCAATCTCCCTGTTCGAATCCTCTACAATTTTTGAAAGTCTGGCCAGCTTATCGATCATCTTACTGAGCCCTTCATTTTGAGAAGACGTTAGATAAAAGGTATTCTCTGTCGTAGAGGATATTTGCTCCATTGCAGAGGTAACCTCTTCAAGTGAGGAAGCCTGTGTCTGGGAATTAAGAGAAAAGGTATAGGTTGCTTTGATCATCTCATCAACGGTAACCCCCAGGTTTACCGTCACTTTTGTTACGGTATCTAATATGTTTTGCATTTCCTTGCTCTTTTTTTCCTGCTCTATTAGAAATAATTGATTCCGGTCCTGGGCGGTTTTATTAATAGAAAAAACCAGGTACGAGGCAACCCCGACCAGAAGAAACATGACCAGGTTGTCTACCATATAATCTGTTTTGGCAAAATCGGAAAGTTCAAGGTTGTTCACGACAAAGAAGAAAAAGAGAAGAAACAATATAATATTCAGCACCAGGTAAAAAAGTATTACCATTTTTTTCCGTAACGCAATAAGGGGCGTTAAGGCAATAAATCCGTGTATGAATACTATTGTATCTAATTGAGCTAGAGCATCATTTGACGTATCAAAAAGAATAATACTCCATACAGCCATTAACATCAATACGAGCATCATGTGTGACGCAGTTGAATAATGCCCTTTTTTTAATACTATTAATATTACCGGCGAAATGAGCATGGCTATAGCAATAGGCAATAATGTCTCTGAGGTTATTTGACCTGATATAATCTCAACTACAGCAGACACCGGCATTAAGGTCATAGAGGCTAATACGAGTATTAATAACAGTTTTGATTTTTGTTGTAATATAAAGTCGCTTTCGCTATACGCGCCAAGGAAAAAAATTTTTAATTTGCTGAACATCAGGATTACCTTATCATTTATTTCCCACCCACCAGAATTATTTATTCGGATATTATAATATACTCAAATCATTGGCAATTATAAAATATTATTACTCACTAACTCTTATAAGGAGTGAGTGAGTTGTCACTCACAACCCACCCGGATATAAAAGAGACATAATAAATACCTGTCAAGACATATTTCTTTAAAACCTGGCTACAAAATCAACCAGCACTGTTACTGCCTGCTCCAGGTCTCCCAGGTCAATCACTGAGTGTGGAGAATGAGCTCCCCGTACGGGGATGGAAAAAACCACTGACGGGACTCCGGGACCTGAAAGATGAATCTCCCGGGCGTCTGTTCCCCCTGTTTTTCGAACTGACAATTGCACCGGGATTTCGCACTGTTTTGCCGATTGTTTTAACTTATCTACAAGGACCCGTGACGGGATCATTGTCCTGTCGTAGGTCCTTACCTGGGGCCCTTTTCCCAGTACTCCCTGCTTGAGTGAACCGCTTATTTCAGGTGTATCATCTGCCGGCGGGCCTTCCAGGATTACGGCATAATCGGGCTTGAACGTATTATAATAGGTCCGTGCCCCCCTGGTTCCCACTTCTTCCTGGACCGAGACTGCCAGCTGCAGCTCTACGGGCAGATCTATGTTTTTCTCGGCAAGTTCAATTGCCAGGGCTGTCATCATGGCTACTCCTGCCCTGTTGTCGAATGCCTTGGCTATATACCGCTTATTCAGCAGCTCTACAAAAGAGGCCTCGGGGACGATTACCGATCCCGGTTCCACTCCCTGGGCCAGGACCTCCTCCGGTGTTGACGCGCCAATATCAACATATATTTTTCTTTCTCCCCCTTTGTCGCTATCTTTTAGAAGATGGGGTGCCGCCGCGGTGGTTACTCCGTTTATCCATTTATCGCCTGCCTTTACTTTCATTAACTGGGACGAGGTCGTTGCCGGGTTCCATCCTCCCAGCTCCAGCACCTGTAGAAATCCTGACGAGGTTATCTTCTCCACAACAAAACCGACCTCATCTCCATGAGCAATAAGCGCCAGCTTCGGCAGGTTCTCCCCCTTCCCTTTCAGTATCCACACCTTATTCCCCAGGGCATCCTCTTCCGTACTCTGCGCTATATCTTTCAAATAAGAATCTACTACATCCTTCACCGCTCCCTCATCCCCTGATGGTGAATAGGCCTCTACGAGGTTTTTTACGATTTCTTTTAATTTTGTTTGTTCCATGTGTCCTCTCTTAAGAAACTATAATCTTACACAGGGCTTGTTTCCGAAGATATTGCCCGGGGTTTGGTTTTGGAGACGTTGCAGTGCAACGCCTTTACGGGCCTTTTCCCGGAGATATTGCCGAAGCATCTTTGCAAAACGACACCCCCTCGCGGGAGTCGCACCCCTTCCCGGAATCTCCATAGCCCTGGCCTGAAACCAGCCAGTAAAGGCGTTGCACTGCAACGTCTCTCAGAACCAAGCCCTTCCCGGAGCATCTTCGCAAAATTGACCCCGGTATCACCGCAGTTTCTTCCGTATTTTTTCCCGGCCCAGCCGGTGTTGTTCTTGACCGATCACCGATCACCCGGCCCTCCGTGGCCACCAGATTACCTTCCCCCCTACCCTTTAACAACCCCCAGCGGCGTCAGCTCCACAAGTATATCCACCAAATCCTGCTGGTTCCGCATAACCACATCTATATCTTTATAGGCGCTCATGGCCTCTTCGAGATCCCGTTTATGCCTGATGGAATGAAGGATTCCTTTTGAATCCAGTTTTTCTACTTCCGCGTCGAAATCGAGTTCCCGCAGGGCCTGTTTCCGGCCAAGCCGCCGCCCGGCTCCGTGGCTGCACGATAAGAAACTTTCAGGGTTTCCTTTTCCCTGTACAATATAACTTTTACTTCCCTGGGAACCGGGGATAATCCCGGTTTGTTCGGTCCCGGCCCGGGTTGCTCCTTTCCGGTGAACAATAACGTCCGTATCAAAATGATTTTCCAAAGCGGCATAATTATGCGCGATATTTATCATCGCGTCGAAATCAATTTTCCCCTTATAGGTATCGGTAAAAATTGCCATAAGGACTTCCATCATTTGCTTCCTGTTGGCAAGGGCGTATTCAATACAGTAGCTCATTTCATTGAAATATTTTTCTCCCATTACGGAACCGCGCTCCAGGAACGCCAGCTGGTGCGCTTTTGGAATTGGTTTCCGCGACGATTCATTTATGGCTACGGCTTTTTTATTATAAAACTCCGCCACCTGTTTTCCCAGATTCCTGCTCCCCGAATGGACCATAATCCACACATTCCCCTGGGAACCCTGCTGGATTTCAATAAAATGATTTCCCCCTCCCAGGGTCCCTAAGGATTTCCGGGCATTGTTCCATTCCCGGTCCAGTACCGGGTATTGCCCGTTTTCCCGCTGTTCCGGCATAAGCGAAACATCCCTGCCCTTTTTATGCTTCTTAAATCCCAGGGGAATCTGCTTGCGCACGCTTCCCAGCACCCCTTTTAACCGGACCCTGTCTACGGAATGAAGAGAGGTCTTTACCGCGCACATCCCGCACCCGATGTCGACCCCTACTGCATTGGGAATAATAACATCCCTTGCCGCCAACACCCCGCCTATAGGCATGCCGTAACCGGTATGAGAATCGGGCATTATCGCTATATGCTTAAACGCATGAGGATGATTGGCCAAATTTTTCGCCTGCGCAAGCGCCTCGGGCTCTATATCATCCAGCCACAATTTAATAGGTATTTTCTCTGTTTTTATTGTTTTCATAATTTATTAACACCTCTACGGGCTTCCTCTCAAGAAACTCTTTTTGCTTGTGCGCGGGCCTCTCCCCTACACTACCTCAATCCAGCCCAGGTCCAGTATATACGAACTGCCGGGGTTATACATATTTTCAACCAGGAGCTTGAGGTTTCCCCGCCCCCGGTGTTTTGCCCGTAATATAATCTCTTCTCCCATTCCGGAGTTGCAGACCAGGCTTTGATCCCCATAAAAAAAAGAACTCGATTCTACCGGAGCCAGCACTGCCGGCAGCAGGAACCGGTATATTTCATAACCCCGGAAATTGGAAAAATACCGTATTTTAATGATATCACCCTTAACTCTCTTTCGTGATGATATTTCCACTGTAGGGGCTGTCTTTCCCGCAGGAACCGGCCTCTTGCGGACGCTTCTTTTTACAAATGTATAGGGCGACACTATTTCCACCGGAGTTTCTACCGGTTGAACCCCGGTAAACGCCAACTCCCTGTTTGCTCCCGGAGCCCTGTCTATAAAACAATACTGTTTAATCTCTTTTTTCAAATAATTAAGAAAATTCATTATCGATACTATTTCCACTGTAGAGGGCGAACTGTTTACCAGGTGAGCAATCACGATACTTTGTAAAATATACTCCATTGCATTGTCAAGTGTCCGGCTCTGAACCCTGCTCTTTTTGATGATCTTTGGTGAAAGAATATGAAGCTTTTCCAGTATTCCCAATATGCCCGTTCGATATTGGGTTTCATGAAGTATTTCTTTTGAATTAAATACCCCTATGGAATTCTGCTTCTCTTCAAGCAGGGCTGCTCCTACTTCCGCGGAATAGGCAGGCAGTGAAAAGAACCCTTTTGGAATAAGCTCCAGGCGGCCGTCTGTTATTTTCAGGTTCTCATGGGTGTTCTTAAGCACCTGCCGCGTGTTAAAGACAGAGTGCTGCTCCTCAAGGGAGAACACTCCTCCATAGGGTGACGAGACAAGTTTTTGTACCGCATCATTCGAGAAGCGCAGCTGCTCCCGGACATCGTTGATAATTTTAAACAGCCGCGGTATTACCGGCATGAGCTCTTTTTTATGGGGCAGCACCGGGGAGAGGTTCTTCATAATGAGCGCTGTTGGCTCTATACCGTAGGAATCTCCAAAGATTGAATAAAGCCCCTCATTATTCCGGTACGTCAGAAGATGATCAATGCCGCGTTGTATATGCCGAATATATATATTATCTTCTTTTACGGGAAGCTGCGTTAAAACCTTTAACGCAAAGCCTGCCAGTTTGGCTGCGGTCTGTTCTCCACAACCCCAGGGATAATTCAAAAGCTGTTCATCAAAAAAATACGAATACACATCCCGGGGAGAGCCGAAAAGTTCTATTGTTTCTCCTTCCGGCGGAGGGGAAAGCACGGTTCCCGGAGGAATATATTCCACGGATACATCCGAATATTCCCGTTCCCTGGTTATATCGCTAAGGCTTTTTTCAAGGAGCGGGTACCCTTCTCCTTTCCAGCGCAGCCATTTTGTTTCCCCGGGCTCTACCCCGAGAGAAAACCTGCCGCGTCCTTCAAGCTCCTTCTCCAACAGTTTTTTTTCCGGACCTTCTATTGAAAAAATTCCCCCGTCCGGGAAAAAATATCCCACATCAATTTCAATATTTTCCCCTTTGTTGAGATACAGGGGAATTTGAGGCCATATTTCCGGCTCCCTCTTAAAGTATGATATATACCGGTATACCGGTTTAATCCCTGTTGCGGTAATACGATAAAAAGAAAAATAAAGATCCCATACGTTCTCTTCTCCATAATGGGTATACCTGACCCCCTCTTCGGCCTGGTATGTACAGCTCCCGGTTTTAACCGCTCCCTGCCGCTCCGCCAGAAGCAGCAGGTCTCCATGAAGAAAATCGAGCTCCAGGGGAGAGAGCTTTCTTTTGCCTTTTGATTCATGGACTCCTTCAAGCTCCATCATACCTTTGCTGATGAGTCTCCTGAGTGCGGTGTCTACAGCCGCGCTGGTACTGACATGGTAGATTACCCGTTCATGTGACTCCAGGGGCAGGGATATTGCTGTTTCTTGCCCCGCAGTACGGTCCTTTTCTTCTCGAAGAGGAATTCCTTCATCACCACAGCCTAAGTCTATATTGATCCTGGTTCCTGCCTGGTGTTCTCCCGCGAAAACATGCATATAATAGTCATGGGAATGTCCCTTTTTTTCTTCCGGCTCCGGAAATATAAAACTGCCTGTCCCATCCTCCATCTCCGCGTACCCGGACCGGATGGGTACTCCACACCGGGAACAGGAGAGCTGCACCAGTACTTTTTCTTCTTTTAAAGGACCCATCTTTCCTTCGAGCCTGAACCGGATTGTCTTTCTCCCGGAGTCTTCACTGTGTTCCCGCTCTATAGAAAAGATATTGATATAGAAGAGAGATTGCGAGGCTTCCGTGCAATAGACTGTTCTTCCAACTTCTCCCGATCCGGGAAGTTCCAGCCACAGGGTTAAGGGGCCTCTTTCGAGACCGGGAAATATATCGCCCATAAAGAAACCATAATCATTCAGTCTGATAGTACTCAGCCATGAATCATTATCGAAAAAGCGTTTTCCCGTTCCCTGGAGACTAACTCGAACGCTTGTATTCGGATGTTCGGGAACATACACAATGATCTTTATTCCCTGTCCCGGCGCCGAAAGCGGGCTCAGGGTCTGGAACAGGATTGTGCCGGGCTGCCGGGCTTTTTTCGCAGCAGGTCTACAGGGCGGTAGTATTAACCGGAGCGCGATCCCGTTATACGATATAACTCCTTTGCTGATACCTGCTCCCAGGACAATTAAGAGTTTTTTCATTACGGCGTCGGGAGAAGGAATGGTGCTCTTTTCTTTTGCAATTACCGCGTCTTCATAGCGTTTTTTTCCAACCAGGTCACGGCACTTTTTAAAATCGTCTTTGTTTAGCCCGGAAAGAACCCGGAACAGCTCTTCCGGTTCAAGCTGTTTGAGCATATATTTAAGCTCATCTGCGGCTAATTCATTAAAAAGTTTCTGAGGATTAAAGAGCTGTAAAGCCAGAAAACTGAAAGCATCCCTGTCAAAGCGAATGTCATCTTCCAGTTCGCACAAGATCTGTTTTGCCCGGCTTTCTTCCATATTTTGCAGCATTGCAGCCAGATGTTGTACATTCTTAAAACCGGGATCGTTTTTATCCATATAATTCAGCAGCAGGCAGAAGGGAGGATATTTGTTTATTTCTATTCAAAGCCCTCAATGGCAGCCTCAGTTGTATCAAAAACATCAAAGATCTTAAAAACATGGGTTATTTCAAAAACCATCTTTGCCTTTGTGCTCAAGCAGGAGATTTTCAAATCTCCGCCTTTTTGAGTGGCCTTTCTCATAACAGAGACTATGGCTCCAAGACCGGTGCTGTCAATAAATTCAAGGTCAGAGAGATCCAGGATAAAATTATTATTCTCTTCAAGATATTCATCAAACTTATTATTGAATTCTTCAACATTCACTATAACAAGACTTCCCGACACCTTTACTATGCCAATATTATTTACCATCTTGAATTCAATATTCATTACATACCTCGTTTAACTTTTAACTCACATGCACTACAAACGAATAGTGTATGTGCTTTTATTTACCCTATTTTATTTGGTATACTATCACTCTACAATAAAATTGTCAAGTAAATTGAGATCCGGAGTAATAAAATAGCCGGTACGGGTTTATTAAATTTTTATTGACATAATTGGTTTTATATCTTCTTAATTTATCACAATCACGGTGGAGATAATGCCCAAAAAAGCATATATTAGAAAATTACTAATACTTTTAATTCTCTGTTTGAGTATTTTATCAAGTAGAGGAAAGCTCTTTGCTCTTTCGGGCAAAGCCAAACTGGCTATTGGTCAAACCATCAATGGAGCCTATATGGGTTCTGCATACCTGTACGGTGTCGCCCCGAAATACGATACCGGCATGGTCATTTCCGGGGTCGGCGCAGGTGCTCTTTCCCTCTATTGTACTCTTAACCTGGCCGACAGCAGCAATATGCCCTCAAACAGGGCCGCGTTTATCAATTCAGTCTCTCTCTGGTCTGCCCTGGAGGGCTATATTATCACCTGGGTCCTGGGAGGCTCTACCCGGCAGTCAATCCTGGCATCAGGGTTGACAGACCTGCTCTGCACCGGGGTTACAGCCTATATGAGCAGTTCCTATGAAATATCTTCCGGAGATACGGCCCTCATTAACATGACCGCTTTCTGGGGCAGCATAATGATACTTGAAACCGCTGCCTTTATTAAACCGAATCCTACGGGCCTGGCCAAATATGTTATTTTTACCGCTCTTACCGGTTCTCTTACGGGCGGCTACTTTCTTGCGAAAAATTATGAATTCAGCACAGACCGCTGTGTCAAAATGAGCCTTTACGGACTGCTGGGAACCTTTTCCGGCGCGGGAGTTGCCTGGGTTATGTATTTTAGAAGTAAACGGCTCTACTACCTTTCCATGCTCCTGGGTACGGCAGGGGGACTTGTTCTTGGTTATTTTCTTACTGATGAAGCTGAACAGCCAAATACCATGCCATTTTCCAAAAGAAACTCCATAGAACAGTCACCGCACCTGAATTTTTCAATTGGACAAATGTCATGGTAAGAACTACTGTAATTTTCTTTATGGTACTGGCGCTTTTTTCAACAGCTCCCGCAATTTCCTCTCTTCACGCGGAAACACTCACCTCCGAAGGAAAGGTGGAACTGATGATCGGTCAGGGCATCAATGGTGCGTTGCTGGGGATTGCGCTTCCGGGTATTGCAAAAAAATGGGAATGGGGTATTCCCCTGGTTCCTCTTTTTACTGCCGGAGGAATTTTCTCTCCTTATCTTCTTAAAAATTCCTATGGCATCTCCGCTCCTGAAGCCAGGATGATAAACTTTTCCACGCTTTTCGGCATCGGTGCCGGTATAAACCTGGGACTCTGGGGAAATTACTCTCTTGGTAGTTATATGGCTTCAATCGTTCTTGCGGATATACTGGCAACTACCCTGGGAACCGTATATGTATACGCAAAGAATAGGGAGTTCACCAGGGGGGAACTCTCCATGATCATCTCCGGTGCTGTGTGGGGGACCGTGACTGCAGTTGCTTTAAATGGTGCTCTGAATAATTTTAAAAGGAGTAAATCCCTGGGGGCTTTTCTCCTTGCCGGGCAAATACTGGGCCTTGGCAGCGGTTTTTTGCTTGCGGGTACACAAAGCTGGACCAGGGAAAAAATGCTTACTATGGATTTAACAATTCTGGGCGGTCTTGGCGCGGGGTATGGTCTTGCCGCTCTTTTTACTCCAAGTCCCTTTATTCGCTGGACTTGCGGGATTCTTGGCATGGCTGCCGGCGCGTCTGTTGGCCTGTATGTCACCAGGAACTATGACGCGGAACCGGAGCCGTCTTTACAAAACAGGCCCGGTGAGTTTTATATTGCCTTTCCGGCAAATGTGTATAAATTTTGAAATTTCCAGTAAGGAAACCGGAATTTACCATGAGACGACGATATTTAATAGTATTAACAACGCTCCTGTTCCTGGGAGGAATTTCCCTGATGCCGACACCGGTTTCCGGTGCTACCGGTACGGCAGGTGATTTCGGCGGCAGGACCGAGCTTATGATTGGCCAGGCGTTTAATGGAGCCCTTATTGGTGCTGCCTTTAATATGGGACTTTCCGGCGGGGACTCGTTCTCCTTTTTGGGACCACTGCCGGGAGCTATCACCGGCAGTGCCGTAAGTATCTATTCATGCTATGTTCTTACCTATGATAAGGCGTCCATGGTTACAACTGCCCAGGCACAGCTTATTAATTCCGCCAGTGCCTGGGGGGCCATTCACGGGTATTTTCTTGGCAATATGCTTTTTGACAATAATTATTCATTGCTCATGTCTTCGCTCCTTGACGCGTCAATGACTATTACGGCGACTCATTATGCCTATGACTCTCCTCCGGAGTCGAGCAGGATCGCGCTTATAAACTCGTCAGGAATGTGGGGAACTGTTTTTTTTCTTGAATTCTATTATCTTTTTTTTGATAATACGGGCAAAGAAACCCGGTCCCTTTTTCTTCTTACCGGCGGTATTACCGGTATGATACTCGCGGCCCTGTGGAACAGGAATAATGAATATACCAGGGGCGAGGTTGCTGTCAACGATCTCTGGGGACTTCTGGGGGCACTTACGGGAGCCGGTGTTACGGCCCTTCCCATGCTCTGTAATATTAATTTCAGTTTTAAATGGGTTCTTGCGGGAACCCTGGTTGGCAGTGTTGTTGCCCTGGTTCTGGCTTATAGATCGGGCGGCACTGCTCTGGCGAACAGTACGGGAGCCAAAAAATCCTATTCTGCCGGGGTGAGGAGTGAGGCGATTCATTATTTGAGGCTGCCCATGAGAGCTCAATGGTAGGGATCTGGTGGATATATGAAGTTATTTCCCTGATGTAGTTTTTCGATAGTTTTTACGATAAAAGAATATCAAACTGAATTAATAAAAGATATGAAAAAGAGAATACGAATAATAATAGGAAGCTGCATACTGATCTCGGTGGTTTTTTCGAGTATGGATCTGCGCGCGGCGGATTACCGGGAAGGGTTAACAGAGCTTACTATTGGGCAAACCATGAACGCGGTATTTTTGTCAATAGAGAGCGCGTATGCCTTTGATCTCTATTACCGGCAAACGATTGGCATGTCGATATTATTTTTTAGTTCGGGAATAATTCTTCCCAATGTGCTTACAAAGAATGAGTCAATGGATACGGTACGGGCTCGCAATATTAACTGCGCTACTTTGTGGGGGATTTCAACAGGGGTGCTTCTGGGCCTCTCCATTGATACGGAGGACATGACAACACAGGCCTATACCGGCCTGGCCTGTGATATTCTCGCAACAGGGTCGGCGGTCCTTCTGACGAATAATAATCATTTTTCAAAAGACGCGCTTTCCGTAATAAACTCCGGCGCCCTCTGGGGACTCATCATGGGCTATTCAACCTTTGAAATTGTCGATACCGACATACGAAGTATCCCAATCTTTCTTCTCATTGGACAAACCGCCGGACTGGCCGGAGGCTACCTGCTTTCACGGCAAAATATCCTTACCCGCGAACGCTTAACCGCAATAGACCTGTACATGCTCTTTTCCGGGGCTCTTGTCTATGGAATATCTACAATTAGCGGTATAAACAACAGACTGAAATGGGCTCTCACCGGCATCGGCATCATTGCCGGAGCTGCCATTGGCTATATTACAACCGATTCCTGGGCAAAAACCAGTACAGATCACATTCTTTCAACAACTCCGGACCCTTCAAAAGAATTCACGTTCGACATAAAACTACCAGGACTGCGTTTCTAACCTACAAACATTCTCGGGCAACAAAGCAATCAATAATATACGTGGGAAACATCTCAGGGGGAATAGTCATACCTTTCCGTAACAGGAGCCAGGACGGCGACGCCCCTCTGCCATACACGATGTATGATCAGAGGGGTGAAGGAAAGGTATGACTATTCCCCCCGGGCACCAACCCTCTTCCAACAAACACAACCCTAATAACTAACGCTATCCAGCCCTTTCAAACCCAATATCGCCCTCGCCTCCTCCGGCGTTGCCGGAGTTATTTCCAGCTCCCCTGCGATGCGAATTATCTTCTCAACCTGCTCTCTATTACTCTTTGCCTGCTCCCCTTTTTTAATAAATAAATTATCTTCCAGCCCTACCCTGGCATGGCCTCCCATAATCAGCGACTGCGTACAGAGTTGAAACTGGAACCTTCCTGCCGCGCACACGGAAAATTCAAACTCCCCAATCAATTTCCGGGCAGTTTCCAGTAAAAAGACCAGGTTCCCGGGAGTTGCGGGAATACCGCCAAGTATTCCCATGACAAATTGCAGGTATACGGGCTTTTTTACATACCCGGCTTCGATTAAAAAAGCCAGGTTATTAATCATTCCAACGTCATAAATCTCAAATTCCGGCTTGGTCTCTTTTTCATTAAAAATTCCTAAAAATTCTCTCATTGTTTTAAAAGTATTGGGAAAAATAAAATCTTCTGTTGATTCGAGATAGGCCTTTTCCCAATCATATTTCCAATTGCTGAATTTATCGGCCACATGAAAAAGACCAAAATTTAATGAGCCCGCGTTAAGGGTGGCCAGCTCCGGTGCCAGGACCGATACTACCCGGACCCTTTTTTCAACAGGTTCGCCCAGACGGCCGCCGGTAGTTGTACAAATAATAATATCACACTGCTTTTTCACCTCCCGGGCAATCTCAAGGAAAATCTCCGGGTCTGCCGAGGGCATACCATTTTCGGGCTCCCGGACATGAAGATGAGCCACCGCGGCCCCTGCCTCATGAACCGCAAGGATCTCCTGTATCAACTGCTCGGGTGTTACGGGCAGGTACGGAGACATGGTTGGGGTATGAATGGACCCCGTAAGCGCTGCTGTAATTATGGCTTTATTTTTCATAAGAGGATTTCCTCGTTTTTCCCGCAATTACACAGGAATATTTTCGGGAAAGTTCAACGGCAAGAGGCTGAACATCTTTTCGCCCGGGAATAAGGTGATAATCCGTAAGCCGACAGGTTTGAGGAGTACCCGTTGAATTATAAATACCAAGCGAAACATTTGTATAAGAATGCGCGGTAAAAACAGTAAACAAAAAGGGATAATGGCAATCATATCTTTTTGTTTGCTTTATTTCAAACCGCGATTTTCTATTTAAAATAGCGGAATTCGTAATACTATAATTATCCAGGGTATTCATAATAATATCACCAAAAATCCAGGAGCTGAAATTAAACATCATTTCCTCAACTTCAAAGAGCTTAACATCTTCCTCATCGATTAACCCCGCTTCATAAAGAATTACCCGTTGTAAGCGAGGAAGATCCCGGGGATGCCTCTTTGAGGTAATATTCCATATAATGGACTGAATCATCCGTTTTTTACGGCACTTTCCCCAGACACCGGAAAGTAATTTTCGAACCTTATTCCTCTCTTCTATACGGGTAACAGTAAATACTTCTTTTGAAGAAGGAGCGGCATTTCCTGAATTCATACAGTAGGTATCTACTTTGATAATTATTTCGGTGAAAGGAGGAACCGTAATACTGTTGTTGGAACCATAGAGGGCAGTATTCTTAACAATCTGTTCATAGCTATTCAGTTGAATAGTGTTCTGCAATTTACTTTTGGCAGTGTCACATTCACCTGCGGGCTTTTTAGAAGCCGATGTACACAGGATCGTAGAAGCAGCCCACAGAACAACAAGCACCAGACCAATACAATAACTCTTTTTTACACGAATTTTCATAATTGGGGCAAATCTCCCAGGGAAACTTTTATGGAATGCCTGGCTGCTTCACGAAGCCTGCTCCCTTTTAGTTTCCTGTCGGCAGTTCCCAGGTAGAGAACATCGCCCGTAGCAACGGATATGACTCTCACTGAGACAGCAACTTCGGTTTGAAGAATATCCTTGCCGCCGAATCGTACCCCCGATCCCAGTATGCGCACATCGGAACTGTTCTGGTGCGACCGGAGAATACGGTAGGCAGGGAAACTAACGATTGCCAGAGCCTTTACCGATTTTAATTTGCCCAGTTCAAGCGGGTCTCCCTGGTAGAGCCCTGACATGCTTAAACTTTGTTCCCGGATAAGCTCTTTTTTGTAGAATTGTTCAATTACCCGGTAGCCTTTTTTGGAAAGTTCAATTCCTACCAGTTCCGTGGCAATAGCACTGGCATCCGTTTCGGAAAGCCCTGGTCCCGGTTTTACCAGGATCCCAATATCTTTGAACGCGGCAAAATCAATATCCTTTTTTATGTAGGAATCCCCGGTTGAACACGTAACAAGGAAAAAAATAAGTGTGATAAAAACAGATGAAAAAAAGATTAGCCGTTGATTCAAAACTCTTCTCCTGTTCAATAATAGGGAACATAGTAAGCAAAAGGAGAGGTTTGTCCAGGATTTTTTCACTAAATCTTTTTACTGTTCAATTTCATTCAGTTTTTTTACCACTTTTGCGGTGTAATCAATTGCGGAATAATATGCCAGGGCAATGGAAAGCCAGAGGCAGATATACCCCGGCAGGTTAGTATCCAGCTGGAATTGCCAGACCATAGAAAAAAGTTCATCGGTTAATATAAAGAAGCCCACTCCAAACATCTGGAAAAAGGCTTTTAGTTTCCCGGCCATACTGGAAGAAAGAACAATAAGATTCTTTTCCAACGCGATATCTCTCAAAGCAACAATATACAGTTCCCTCACCAGGATAAGTAAAACAGGAGTGAGTATTATTTGTTTCTGATAGAGCAGGACCAAAAGCGGCAGAAGGATAAATAACTTATCCGCCAGGGGGTCCAGGAGTTCTCCGGTCATTGTTACAATGTTATATTTTCTGGCAATGTACCCGTCAAAGAAATCGGTACAACCGGCGAAAAAATAAAGCCAAAACGCTATATTGCGAGTCAGGAAGGTATTCTCATAGACAAGCAATATAATCACAGGAAGCAGGACCACCCGTAAAATCGTCAAAAGGTTTGGGATGTTGAAAAATTCTTTTGTTATTCTATTCATTTTATCAAATTGAGATTAATAAGCTAAGGATCTAACAGCTCTCCAAACACCAAAAATGTCAATAAAAAAAATGAATATGATTGAAAATATGGGTTTTCAACACGAGAAGGGGACCGGTGTAAAGGCAGGTGTTCCGTGCCCTTACACTGGTGATAGAATTCCCGGAAATTAGTTGGTCCTGGTCCAGACCTCAGACCGGCCAAAGAGAGATATTCCGACATATCCCTTTACATTAAGCTTGTTATTACCTTTCATCCACATTTTACAACTGTATGTTTTTCCGGAATCGGGGTCATAAATTTTTCCGCCGGTCCATTCTCCATCATCACATTTAAATCTCCAGAGCAATTTTATTCCCAACACTTTTCTTTTCCGTAGTTTTTCTTCCGGATTTTTTGTATCCAGGTCATTTTCGTCTTTGAGCCAGGTGATGTTTCCGCAGTATTGGCTGCCGCATTTCTTAATAGTTATTTTAGCGTCCTTTTTTGGCACTAACCATACACCAAGAACAGTGTCGCAATTCCCGGCAGGTAGAGATATTGCAATCATAAGACATGCTGCAACAGCACCAATAATCATTAATACTTTTCGTGACATAGTATACCTCTGAATTTCAAAATTTAGGCGAGTGACTGCTCGCCCTAACTATTAAAGACGATTGTTTGTAAATGTCAAGGAATATATTTGGTTAACAATGAATAAAGTTCTGCGGATTTTACCGGTTTTGACAGGTATCCATCCATTCCTATCTCAAGAAATCTTTCTTTATCGCCCTTAATGGCATAGGCTGTTACCGCGATAACAGGAATAGATGCCCACTCAGGCCTGCTCTTTATTATTCTCAGTGCTTCTATTCCATCCATAATGGGCATTTGAATGTCCATGAAAACAATATCAATACGTTCTTTTTCCAGCTTTTCCAGGGCTTCTTTGCCATTTTCCGCCAGTTGTACGGAAAACCCCTGTTTTTCCAATATTCGCATCATAAATTTCTGGTTAACTGCCTCATCTTCCGCTACAAGGATTGTTATATCGGAGCTTGCTGTTTTCAGGTTATGGGAAACAGTATTTTTTTTATCATTTTCGACCGGGGTTTTATCTTCACTCTCTGAATCTTCCGTTATTATGGCTTTTCCCCTCTCTTTCTGCTGCTCAAGATTTATTGAAAAAGAAAAGAGGCATCCTTTACGGCTATTGGTATTGCACTCCAGGGTTAGAAAACCGCCCATCATTTGCACCAGGTCTCGTGCTATTGAAAGCCCCAGGCCTGTCCCTCTTTTTTGAGTACCCAGCTTATAGGGAAGCTGTTCCAGTTGAATAAAATCTTTAAATATAATATCCCGTTTTTCATCAGGTATGCCTATCCCCGTATCCTCTACTGCAAAACGAACCTGGATTCCATTTGTCTCATTATCGCTTAACCATGTACTATTATTCATATCCGGTGTAATCGTTACATTGACACTGCCTTCTTCCGTATAGTTGATCGCGTTTCCAACCAAATTGCTTAAAACCTGGCGCAGCCTCATGGGATCTCCCCGCAAGAATAGAGGTATGTCCGGGGAAAGTGTTGATTTTAAAAGCAGTCCCTTTTCTTCGGCTTTTAATTTATTGCTCTCAATTACGTTTCGAAGCAGCTCTTTTATATTAAAATCGACCTGTTCAATATCAAGTTTCCCGGCTTCAATTTGCGAAATATCAAGAATATCGCCTACGATTTTAAGTAATAATTCCGCTGAATTTTTTACCAGTTCAAGATATTCCTGCTGCTCCGAAGAACAGGGAGTTGTAAGAACAAGTTCCGTCATTCCAAGGATCCCATTCAACGGCGTCCGTATCTCATGGCTCATTTTGGCCAGGAAAAGACTTTTAGCCTGGTTAGCTGCTTCCGCCTCTTCCTTGGCCTTTTTAAGATGCTGCAGCGCTTCGTTCTTCTCATTTTCAGCTGCATGGCGAAGTTCCATCTCCCTTTTCAGGATATAGACCTCTGCCTTTTTTCGTTCTGTTATATCATGTGCATTCATAACGAAACACATGAGCGCGTTATCGTCATCTACAATTTCCTTAAGAATTACTTCAAAAAATTTCCATGAACCGTCTTTATGTATAAAAGAAAACTCATATGGAGAATCGGCTGATGAGCTTTTTTTCTGTCTGAGTAATGCCCGGTAGAAGGTTTCCTGTTCATTTGGATGAACAATCTCAAGTAAATTTTCCCCGGTTATTTCAAGTGGTCCGTATCCCAGTACCTTTTTTATAGAATTACTCGTATAGAGTATGGTTCCGTCATTCGCCAGAATAGCTATAATATCCGATATATTCTCAATTAATACCTGGTAATGCTTTTCCGCGTGTATCATAACTTTTTCAGTCCGGACTAATTCCCCGAGATCCCTGATCAATCCAATGGTTCCAACAAACTCTCTTCCTGTCTCTTTTTCTTCGTATAAACCGGTAGCTACGATCTCAACTTCATAATTGAACTGGTCATTCGATTTTTCCTTCTTGGGAAGAAGTGTTGTGCGTAAATTCCTTGTTATCCTTTTATAGGTTCTTCTTTCATCAATCAGTTTTGGCTGGTGTTCCGGTCCTGTATTGTTTCCTTTTAATTGGGGCAGGACTGTTGAGCGCTGTATCGATTCCAGGCTTCCCGGTTCTATTATCACACTAAAATGTTTGCCGATAAGTTCTTCCGGGGTGTACCCCAATTTAAATACAGCTTCATTCAGATACGTAAAATATCCACTGGTATTTATCTGGTATACGATATCGGGTATCGATTGGATTAAATTTTTATAGAATGTTTTCATAACAAATAGACTCTACTAAAGAACAAAGTATACATCGCTAAAAACAATCTGTCAATAATTTATTCCTGTAGACCCTGGAGGGAGACTAATTTCCCGGCATTGTAAAAAAACCTCGAACTTCGAACCTGGAACCTCGAACCTATTCCCCTCCCCAAAGGGTATCGCGAAGTCCTGATTTTCTTTTTATGGGAGTTTTGATAATTGTCCGCAGGAGCTCATCGGATCCCCAGATATCTACCCGTTTCCGGGCCCTGGTGATGGCTGTGTAGAGCAATTCCCTGGTAAGGACCGGGTTTTCTTTGTCCGGCAGGACTACCAGTACATTGTCGAATTCGGAGCCCTGGCTTTTATGGACCGTCATGGCATAAACGGTTTCATGAGCCGGTAGTTTCAGGGGTAAGACTTTCCGCAGGCTTCTGTCTGCTGTGGGTATAAAAAAACGGGAATTATTCCCGGACAATGGATCGGGAAAAATAATCCCCACATCTCCGTTAAATAATTTTACGGTATAATCATTCCTGGTTACAATAATCGGCCGGCCGCGATACCAGCGGTTAACCGGGTCTATAAGCCCTTTTTCCGACAGGATCCTTTCAACGATCTCATTAATCTTTTCTACTCCATAGGGGCCTTTCCGCAGCGCGCAGAGTATGGTAAATGACGAAAATGAGTCAAAAGCCTCTTCCGGTGTTCCCGCAGTTAAATAACTCTTATATCCCGGTACTACATGTTTTGCCAGTGCCCGCGCCAGGTCTTTTACCGGCCGTACCGGGCTTACCCGGATATCATCATATTTTTCATCTTTTAATAATTCCAGTGCCCTGTCGGCATTCCCATCCCGGATTGCCCGGCTCACTTCGCCAATGCCGCTATTGCTGCCAAAACGGTAGCTTTTATGAAATACCATGAGTGAATCCGCGATTGCCGGTTGTTTTTCCCGCTGCAAGGGAAATTCTTCCCCTTCGATCTCTTTTATTTTGGCGATAAAATCAGCTGAGTAGCCATGTGATCTGCCGGTATCACAAATATCACCCAGAACTGCTCCGGCTTCTACTGAAGCAAGCTGGTCCTTGTCTCCCAGGAGAATAAGACGGGCATCAGGAGAGACTGCCTGGAACAGTTTCGACATTAAAGCCAGATCGGCCATTGAAGACTCATCGACTACTACAACATTAAAGGGAAGCCTGTTTTCCGCGTTATAATAAAAATACGGTGATCCGGGCTGGGTTCCCAGGAGCCTGTGTATGGTAAATGCTTCTTCCGGAATTGCCTGTTTGATATCCTCACTGCAATCAAGCGTATGCAGAGCCTGCTTGATTGATTCCTTAAGCCGGGCCGCGGCCTTGCCTGTTGGCGCCACCAGGGCGATTGCTGATTCTTCATTTTTTGCTGCTGCCTGTTCCTGCAGCAAGATGAGGATTTTTACAATTGTTGCTGTTTTACCCGTTCCGGGACCGCCGGATATTACGCAAAACCTTCTCACGATTGCGGCCAGTGCCGCAATCCGCTGCCAATCTATCTCTTTATTCTTTTCAGCGGTTACGGGAAAAAGCCGGTCCAGGCCCTCTTTCAGCAAAGTATAATCTATATCAGCAGGATTCCTGCCAAGCCAGGTATTAATCTTTTCAACCAGAAGCTGCTCGTATTCCCAATAGCGGTACAGGTAAAGACGCCCCTGTTTGTCCAGTACCAGGGGATGCCGTTCCTGCGATTCTCCCACTACGGAACTTTTCCGCAGCTTCTCAATCCAGTCATGAGCCTTTGGCAGTAAAAT
This sequence comes from bacterium, assembly GCA_024224995.1. Next base: position 20,921 of record JAAENB010001135.1, read on the forward strand.
ATCTCCCCTGCTTTCTCCGTTCTTGTCGTCCAGCAAAGAATTGAGATTATTCCCTGCCATCTCACGGATATTAATACAGGTATCACCTTTCCCGGTGAAATTACTCACCAGGAGCGCGGCAAGTGTCACCTCCGGGCTCTCTTCCCCGGCAAGCACCGATATAAACCGCCCGAATTGCCTGTCCAGCTCTGTTATGGGTTTTATGTTAAAAATATCATCCCGTGTTATCACCATTCTCTCCTTCAGGCGGAAACCGCTTTTTTGTTCCGCAATGTCTCGCGCCTCTTCTGCTCAGCTTCATTAAGCCCGGAATCACTGCTCCCTATCAAATAATCACATAACGACTCAACCAGCTCATATGCGGGAATATCTCTATATATTCCATACGCGGAGCCCTGTTCGGGGTTCACTCCCCGGACAAAGATATAAAAAATCCCGCCAAAATTTTTCTCATACGTATATCCCGGCAGCCGTACCGCAAGATGCTTATGCAGGGCTATTGTATATAAATGGTATTGCAGTATATAAAAATGGCTTTCCATAGCATGCCGGAGGGGGTCCCCGGTATACGTGCTTATATCCGGTCCCAGGTAATTGGATTTCCAGTCGATGATATAATATTTTTCCCCTTTCCGAAAAACAAGATCCATAAATCCCTTCATGTACCCCCGGACCGGGTTAAAATCCAGTTTGCCCAGGTAATAGGAAAAATCCCGGATCTCGTTTTTAATGCCATGATCCGCAAAAACCCGGGCAAGTCCTGCCGGCTCTACCGGCTGTAAGGGGAAGTAAAATTCCAGTTCATTAAGCCGGTCCTTATTCGGGATCTGCCGCAGGGTAAGCGTGTCCGATTCCTGCAAGGGAGTTGTTAATACCGATTCCACCATCGCGGAAAGAACATCCTGCCATGCCGTATCAAAACCGTAATTCTCAAGCTTTTCCGCTACCAGCGCTCCAAGCGCCTCTTTGTCGTCACTGCAAAAATCAATATTTTCAAAAATGTCATGAATACAATGCCCCGGCTTTGCCCCCCGGGGAAAAGCAAAAATACTGTCCTCTTCGGGTTCGTCCAGTACCGGCACTTCTCCCTGTTCTTCCCGGTCATAGTCGGGCTGTTCAGTACTATGCGCTCCTCCTGAGACAAGTGAAGAATAACTCGACACCACCCAGCTCCGGTCTATTGAACCGGCAAAATGTCTATAATCAAGATCCCGGGAATCATATTCATATGGTTTATACGGTACTCCCTCACCTTCCGTAAGTATCGTAAGGCTCATGGCCTGTTCCGAAGAATCAACCAGGGCCTGGACTTCCTCTTTCATTTCAACATACGTCAATCCCTTAACCCGTTTTCCCAGGTCTTCCACAGGATCGGCCGGATCAAGCTCTGCGTGTTGATGCAGTATATAGGCAAGAGCGGATGAACCGGTTTCATTGATCTTGCCCCAGGCAAGGTAACACCGGTGCTTTGCCCTGGTCAGGGCAACATAGAGCAGGCGCATATTTTCGGCAAGCTCTTCCCGGCCGGCACTCTTCTTATTCGCCTCAGTCATTGACAGGTCCAGGGTAAGATGATTCTCCCGTTCGGGATTATGGAATTTGATCCCTCCCCTGTTCCGCTTTTGAGGGTTCCCCCATAAAAAAGGACAAAAAACAACGGGGTATTCCAGCCCCTTGCTTTTATGTATGGTTACCAGTTTCACCGCGTTCTCATCGGTCTCAAGGCGAAGCTCATGTTCATCGGCCTTCTCTCCGTCACTGATCTTTCCGGCAAACCATTTGAGCAAACTTTCAACACGGAGCTTGTTTTCAAGCTCTGCCTGGTTGAGCACCTCCGAGCAATGAAGCAGGTTGGTCATGCGCCGTTCTCCATCATGAAATGACAGCAGGCGCAGACGTATGCCCTCTTTTTCCATTAGAGATCTGAACATTCGCATAAATCCATAATCAAGCCACAGGGTATGATAGCCATAAAAATTATTTAATATCCCTTCCCAGCGAAGTTCATCTTCTGTCACTGCCAGCAGTTCATGCCCTGAAAGTCCAAAAATATCGGTAGTGAGAGCTGTTTTTAATTTTGTGTCGTCTCCCGGTTCCGCAATGGCCGCTAAAACGCGCTCAAGCTCCTTTGCTTCATGTGACGCGAACAGGCTTTCCGCTCCTCCATACAGCACTCCGGGTATGGAAAGCTTTTTCAATTCCCGCTGAATAATCCTGGCCTGCCTGTTGGCTCTCACCAGTACGGCAATGTCTCCCGGTTCCAGGTCCCGCTCTCCAATTGTTCCCTTTCCCGGACCGGTACGGCTAATAAGGCGAGATATTTCAGCGGCTACAGCCTCTGCCACCAGGGCCTCAGCCCGTCCCTTGGCAACAAAACCTTTTGATTCTCCATACTGTTCGTCAATAAACCAGAAATTGAGCGGCGGTTCCTCTTTTCCGCCAATGAGCAGTCCTTCCCCTTCTTTCGCGGGAGGTGCCTCTACCGGGTGAAACCCGATCTCATTAAACAGAAACGGATTTTTCGCCCTGGAGAAAATCCGGTTTACTCCATCAATAAGAACCGGGTGAGAGCGCCAGTTTATACCCAGGGTATAGCGGTTCTCTACACTTGCCGATGCCCGCATATACGCGAAAATGTCTGCGCCCCGGAACCCGAATATTGCCTGTTTGGGATCTCCAATGAGGAACAGGATAGAATCGCTATGAGCGAATATCGTATTAAAGATATCATACTGAACCGGGTCCGTATCCTGGAATTCATCAATGAGTGCTGCTTTAAACCGCTTGCGTACTGCAGCTGCCATGTCGGTCTCTGCTCCTCCCTGAAGCGCCTGGTGCATGTTCTCCAGAAGATCATCAAAGGAACGAACATTCAGCTTCTCCTTTCTTGTTCCAAGCTCCTGTTCCGCGTACTCAAAAAGTTCTGCCTTTAGGGCAATAAAATATTCTTCCAGCAAAGCTTCACTTGTTTCCTGCTTTTTGGAAAGAGATTCCGCATAATCAAAAAACCGGTGCGAAGGTGTCTCAAACCCTTTTTTTGTCGATTTTTCCAGGTGAGTACTCGAAAAATACCGCAATTGCTTAAATTCACTTAAAGGAAGCTCGGATTGCAAATAATTATTCATGTTCTCAATCCACTGAGGAACGCGATCTTTCCGATAATATGTTCCGCTTAAACCCCTGTCATTAATACATTGGTTCAGAAGAGCAATAATTTCTCCCCCCGAAGATGCCCATTCTTTTGCCAGCAGTTCATAGTCCTCTTGTAAGGATTCCAGGGCCTCTTCCATAAATTCCATGCCCGGTTTCTCCGCCCTGGGTATTATTTCAAATGAAGGATCAATAGACCGTTCCCTGAGGAGATCAATAAAAGATGCCGGATTATAGCGGGTTATAACATTGCGCACCAGGAGTGTTGAGGCTGAATAAAAATTCTTGCGCCAGAAATCATCTACTATATCACGAAACAACTCATCCTGGTCTTTGAGAAGCTCCGTATCGAATAGAAAGCCGCTTTCAAAAGCATGTTCAATAAGCATTCTCTGGCAAAAACTATGTATGGTAAAGATAGCAGATTCATCAAAGCGGCGCAAGCCCTCCAGGAGCAGCTGCTGCGCCTCATGATCTCCGGCATAGGTGCGCTCAAGCGCTTCCATGAACTCATCTCCGGGATCGGGCTTTTTTTCTCCCGTAAGAATACTCAAACCATCGCGAAGCCGTTTTCGGACCCTGGATCGCAGCTCTTCTGTTGCCGCTTCAGTAAAGGTAACGACCAGGATTTCATTAACCGGGATCTTTTTTTCCAGGATTAGCCGGAGAAAAAGACCGGCGATGGTATAGGTCTTCCCGGTACCGGCGCTTGCCTCAATCAGGTTGGTCCCATCCAGGGGACTTGTTAGCATATCTATTTTTTTCAACGTTTATTTCTCTACCTGGTAATCAAGAATAGGACCGCATATCTCGCGGGATAGTTCTTTAAAATCCCTGTCAAAAGGAGATTCCTTGCCAAAACCAAGATCATAATACGGATCTTCCCGTTCTCCCCTGGGACCGTAATCGCTCCCTTCCCATATCTGCTCTGCCTTTTTCAGGGCATCTTCGTGGGACTTGTTTTCCTTTCTCAAAACATTGGCATACCCGAGAGAGACTTCCGGGATAAAATGCTGCAGCCTGGAAAGCCCCTCAATATAAATACGGATGAGATTTTCCAGCAACTCTGAGCTCTCTTTCAGCGGGTCCATTTCCCACACCTGGTTTCGGCAGATGAGCCGGCTCTTGCCGGGATAGGTACTTCCCTTCATGGAATCGGCCGCGTTAAGTGCAAGATGAGAAAGCCATGCCTTAAGCCGGTCTTTTGCTTTCCCTTTTGCGTAGCGGAACCTGATCTGGCCTCCGGGCCAGATGTCGCTTACCTGGCCAACAAGTTTATATCCTTTAAAATCAAGGTTCAGTTCATAGGGCTCCAGCATCTCTCCTTCCATAAAAGACTTCACTGTTCCGGCAAAACGCTCAATTCCCGGAACCAGGTTCCTGAACATCGATTCTCCCAGTTTGCCGTGGGGCAGCAATCCTTTTGACCGGATTACCTCGTATATGGGGTCAATTTCTTCTCCCCTCATATACCGTTCAAATATTTCCTGGGTAAGCCTGTATTTGTCCAGGCCGTCCAGTTCAAAAGGCTCTCGATCACTAATCACTTCGGGTCTTTTACTCAGCCTGATCCCGAAACGTTTGGTAAAAAGATATTTGGCCGGGTTGTCGAAATACTGGATCAATTCCTGTATGGTAATAATTTTTACTTCCTGTCCGGTCCCCGGAAACGAGCCAAATAAAAACGGGGACGGATCTTTCCGCTCCGCCAGCGCGGCTTTACAGCCCCGGTAATTTTCCGCTGAATAACTATAGAAGGGACTTCCCTTTTTAAAATAAGCAGGGCTAAATGCCTGCAAACGGTGTTTTACGTGAATATAATCCAGAATATTTTCTCCGGAAATCTCAAACCCCTGGCTGATGTAATCAAGCAGCTCACTAACCAGAACTGATGGGGGAATTTCACTGTTGTCTTTACTGCCCTGTCCCACATAACTGATATAGAGCTTTTCCCTGGCTGCGGTGATCGATTCCAGGAAGAGATATCGATCTTCATTCCGGGATGAACGGTCGCCGGCCCGGTACTCTTTTGCCATAAGGTCGAAACCAACGGATTTATTTACCCGGGGAAACAAGGAATCATTCATTCCAATCATGCATATTACTTTAAAGGGTATACTTCTCATGGGGACCATTGCGGAAAAGGTTACCCGGCCCGAAAGAAACTGGCGCTTTGCCGGTACCTCGTTTAACAGCCGCCCCAGCCAGAGCCGTACTACTGAAAGGTCTACGGCTTCTTTAAAATCGGCCTCTTCTTCAATATGAGTCAGCCTGGTTAATCCGTCTCGAATTGCCTGAACCTCATACTCATTCTCATCCCCGGGTAGAAAAAAACGATCCAGCAGAGTAAAAAGAGTTGCTGACCAGTGCGCAAGAGTTCGCTTCTCTTCCAGGGCTCGTGTTTCCCGGGTTAGAAGATTGAACAGTTCAATAAAACGGCCCAGGATAAGCGATTCACTCCCTTCGATATTGTCATAAGAAAGGATTTGATTAAAAAGAGCGCCTTCCTTGCCGGGCATTGCATAGCCCAGAAGCAGACGATCAAGCCCGGCCCGCCAGGTGTTTTCATTTAAAGGAGGAAGCCCCAATTTAGACCGGTCTTTTTCATCAATTCCCCAACAAATCCGGGTCTCCTTTACCCATTTTCGTATTAGCTCAATATCGCCGGTTTTTAGACTGAACCGGTTTAAAAGATCCCGGCATTCCATAATGTCCAGGACTTTTGTTGCGCCAAACCTGGTTCCCACAAGATCCAGGAGAGCAAGAAAGGTACTAATCGTAGAACTTTCCTTTAGAATACTCCGGTCGGCTATGGCAAAAGGGATCCTTTTTTCATCCTTTTCCGGGGAGCCGAATACGGCATTAATTAAGGGAGAATATGCGTCAATGTCCGGGGTCATTACCAGGATGTCCCGTGGTTTTAGCTCCGGGTTAGAATTAAAACAGTCCAGGAGAAAATTATATAAAACTTCAATCTCCCGCATGGGGCTGTGACAGGAATTTATCCCGATTGAATTATCCTTTTTTACATCTTCCGGAGTGAAAAGAATCTTTCCGGTCTCCTCTCCGGGACCGGCTCCCCTGTCAATAACATTAAGAATATCCGATTGAATCGCGTGAAGCACTGTTCCTGTTCCCGGTTCTTCGAAATAGGTATATACTACAGGATCATAATCAAGGATTGATCCCAGAAAATCTCTTCCAAGGGTTCCCATTGATGCCAGGAGGCTGTTCCCCTTTTCCAGGTGAAGATCTTCGGCTGTTTCCTCTCCCTTCCCTTCTCTTCGCAGGGTACGGGCGATTTCCCGTTCCGATTGGATGTCGGCCCAATATTTTTGTGATGGATTTACCAGGAAAATATTTACATCAAGATATTCCGACATGGCTGCAAACATATCCATATGAAAAGGGGGAAAAGCAGAGATCCCGAATATCGATATTCGGGAGGGCAGCTCTTCAGGAGAAAAAAGAGTGCCTTCTTTTGCTTTATTTTTGAATGTCTCTCTCCGGGCAGGCATATGGACTAATTGTTTTTCCTTCATCAGGAGCCGCCATAATTCCGCCTGCCAGTGGTCTTCTTTTCCCTGTTCCCAGGCAAGGATCATTTCGGGCCTGAAGGTCATGTATGTATCAAAAAGACTCGCGATCTTTGCTGAGAGCTGGTATAATTTTATAAAGCCGGTCCCTTTTTTCAGATAGTTTTCCAGGGATTCAAAACCCGGTTTTCCTGCGCAGGATCGAAGATGTTTTACAATGCTCCAGGCGGCAATATCCTTTTCAAAAAGAGGAGCCTCTGCTGTTTCCGGAAGCATATGGGAAAATAATTCCCCAATAATGGTATTGGGATAGGTAAATTTCCCGTTTGTCCAGACACCAAAACGCCTTGCCAGTTCCATCGATATCCACTGTTTCATGCCCGGATTCTGAACCACAATAATCTCCCTGTCCATAGGAGGAAGTGGATTATCCCCTATAAGCAGAGCATATATCTCAGTAAGTATTTCCAGCCTGTTGCTGGTATAAAGTTCCAATCGGGGCATTCGATTCCTGTTCCTTATTTCAATTGATCTGTTCCTGGTGCTCATAGACCGAATGACGTTTTCAAAATATTCACCGGGAACTTAATCAGGGACAAGTCTATCATTTTTATTCCTGTTTTTTTTTCAATACAAAAACCGGGTTTACCTGTTCAATTTGGCAGTAGTTTAATCTTGTATCATAAAAAAAAAGAAAATTCAACACTTTTTTGCATTATGTCTCATTAAAAGCCGTGTTTTTCCGGTTTTTTGTATAAAAAATGATGACTACTCATAAAATGTGTACGCACAAAAAAAGGGTGTTTGTTAAACACCCTTTTTTTGTGTAAAATTTAGATTTATTTTATTTCAAATTTAGAATATCCAGCCAAAACTCAAGGAGAAGAGTGCCATCTCTTTAACGGTTGGTCCGTCAAATAACGCGCCAAACTGAGCTCGTGCCCTTACTGAATAACCGCCAAATCTCTTTTCAGTTAAAAGACCGGCTAAAACCATGGGCCGCGCAAGAGTGGTGGTTCCACCGTTTGTTTTACCAAACATGATAATATTCGCTCCAACATCCAGTATCGGAGCAATCCTGAATGTCTTGGTTAACCGATAATTGTAATTCAAGGTAAATAATACCGGGATCATCTGAAGAGTACTATATTCATCCTTGCCGCCGCTGTACCAATACCCGGCTTCAATACCAAACTCCAGTTTTTTCATAATGAGGTTGTCAAGCGAGGCATAGAGCAGCGCGCCAAACCCCATGGAACTGATCTCGGCAAAACTGTCAATGGGCAAAAGAAAACAGGGAGTAATGCCCAAACGAAGCTCCGGCTGATACCGGGTAGAAGTACTCCGGGAAAAAGAACCAATGAGAGATTTTTCTATCTCACATTTCACATCGGTCTTAAATGATTTTATCTTCATCTTGTTTCTCGAACGTACCGCTATTGTATGAGCACTGGCGGAATCAAGACCGTCAATCTTATATTGTGTTCGCGAGGTATTACCAATTACATAATAGTCTTTTTTGATAAATTTATAAACAAGATACTCGCTTATTTCCTCTTTGCCCGTAAGCTTCTTACCAATCCTTACATACCCGGTTTTATCGGTAGCAATATAACTGTCACCGTCACGTTTATAGATCCGGTAAATTGTTGAAGTCTCCCCTGAGCCGCCGCTTGCACGCCAGGTAATGAGACCGGACATTGTTCCGGGACTCTTTGTTGAAACTTTTACTTGACACTGCACTTCTTTTGGCGGAACCAGACTTTTATTAATCTTCACTTTGAAAGAAAGCCATTTTGTTTCTCTTGTTACAATATCGGCATCTTTAGTACGGATCATCCCTATCTTTATTTTGAATTTTCCCTTTGGCAGCTCAACGATAAGCCTGTTCGCTTTTTGGATCTTCTGCCGTACACCACCATCACTATCCATTATTTTTACATTATACTTGAAAGCGCCTTTATACTTCTCCCATTCCAGGTAAACATCAGCTTTTTCCGCTTGAATGGTCTTTTGAGCGCTCAGAGTTCCAGTCCAGAATATAGTTCCTAATGTAAAAAATAATACCAGGAGGAATGATTTTGTTGTTCTTGTCAGCATGCTTACCTCTCAGTCAGAGTCCGAAACTATTTATATTATCATATACATACAATTATAAAGTTATATAAAAACATAAAATCAATATAAAGTCAACAATAAAACTTCATATTTGATATATAGAAATATTCAACTTATGGGCTATGGGATATATGAGTGTATACAAAATTGTCTACTTAGCATATAAAAAACGAATTGAATACATATGTAATTGTAAAATAATAAAATTTCCTCCTGGCGTCAATGCATAAAGTAAAAAAAATTAAAACATTTTCAATCTTGAACATATTTCAACAATTGTTTATTTAATCATACTAACAGAGAGGCGCAGCTTCCGCTGCACACAGGATGAGGGGGTTAAGGGGGCGAAGCCCCCTTAACCCCC
>JAAENB010001136.1 GCA_024224995.1 bacterium
ACCACAACATAATTAACCTCCAGAGTAACCCGGTTGTCCGAAGGCGATGTTTCGTTCGCGCCGGAACTCGCTCCCGCGAAATCGACTTCAACCTGCCAGTAATAACCCTGTGCCCGCGCGGTGAACGCCTGGGCCGCTGCCACGCTAAAGCTCATGTCATTGTCCGTGTCAGTGCCCCCGGCCCATGCCAGAACGTCGTCATCCCGGTTCCTGAGCTGCAGGGTCGATGAGGTAATGTCTGCATCGGCAACTACATCTGCTACGGTTTCTGCCGCGTAACCGGGGAGGTCATAAATCAAGCGGCCCGTTACAGTAAAGGCTCCTGACCGGTCATCGGGAATGATCCTGTTGTCTGAGGCTATGCCGTTGTTCGTAAAGCTGAGAACCCGCACACTGGAAGCGATCCCGTACGAGAGATTGCTGGTATCGGTCATGGTGACGGTTCCGTCGCTTACGGTGGCGGTTATGGTCCTTGAGGCATTGATTGAACTTTCCGCAGGCCAGTAGAACGTTATTGTTAGTCGAGCAGTCCCGTTCGACCATGAGCCGGTGGCCAGGGCTCCTGATACAGCTGCCGCTCCTGCCGGGGTTGCTCCTGTTCCCCCTCCGTCTGTGTCCCAGGTTGCCAGGATGTTTCCTGTGGCAGTGGGAATGTTGACACTGATGTAGTCAAAATCGGCTTGTACTGTTGCCCCGGGATTGACAAATGATATATCAACAGTATATGTATAGGTGGCTCCGCTTGCCAGGAAATATCCCCGGGAGTCGGACATATTGTTTAATGTAGGCAATGCGCTTATATTTACCGATGTTAGTGCCGCCTCTACCTTTCCGGGCATCAGTATAAGCATCAAAAAGAGGGAAAAAAGGGTTAAAATTATTGATTTTTGTTTTACTTTTCTCATAATTAGTACTATTTTAGTATAAGAGCGTTTTGCGGGCAGGAAAAGCTGTGCTTAACAGGTTTTTCCTTCCCTCATTAAACAAATATACGGGATTGGCCTGTATATTTCAAATAAAATTGATAAAATTGAAAAATAATCGGAGATTTTCTTAAATATATAAAGAGTTCCCTTTTTCTTCGCCCCTAACTCCCTCCGGGGTTAGGGGCGAAAAGAGGGCAAACTTAAAAACGAGAGCTATTTAAATATGAAGTATAAAATAATATATACATTGCTTGCTGGTTTGCTGGTTTTTGGTTTTTCCAACTGTTCTCTGGAAGCTCCTGACGTGGAACCCGCTATTGAGAGTGAGAGCGACTCCAGTACCACATCGGGTTCCGACCAATTGCAGGTTCAGGCTTTTTCCCCGGCAGATACGGCTACCAATGTTCCGGTTGATACCTACGTCCTCATTGTAATGAGTAGGGCTGTTGATACGTCAACGATTTCCGCCAATGTTTCTGTTTCAGGAGCTACCATTTCCGCAGTTGACTGGAGCGATGACTTCAAAGTTATTGAACTCGATCTGGCCACGCTTTCGTATGGTACGGCCTATACCGTAACTGTTTCAACAGGGCTCACTGCCTCCGACGGACAGACGCTTGATACGGCCTATACAGCCACCTTTACCACTACCACGGACCCGGCTCTTGATCCCGCTCCCTATGTGGTAGCTGCTTCACATCTTCCGGCAGACGGTGCTACGGGCCAGATCATTAATCCCACCATACAGGTAACTTTTTCCGAGACTGTTACCGGGGTTACTACCACCAATGTTGAGATCCTGAACGATCTTTCCCTGGTTACGGGTACTACGGATATGGGTGCCAATACCTGGCAGCTGACCCTTTCGGGCGCTCTTAACTACGGAGAGCTTTATACGGTAGATCTTTATTCCGGTATTATCGATGCTACGGGGAATGCCCTTTTAGAGAACGGGAACGAAACCTGGAGTTTTACCACTATGGATAATCCTGCCCTGTCCGATCCCGGTACCATCAGTACTGTGGCTATAGATGGGGCATGGTATGACGTAAGCGCCAGTGATATTATTATTCGTTTTACCACGAGTTTTCCCATAAATACCAATCTCTGCCAGGTCGATTACAGCACCGACGTTACCTACGGTGCCAGTGTCACCGGTACTGACTCCACTGTTGGGGTTACCACTCATTCAATTACCATTCCCGACGCCAGCATCACCGATGGGGAAAAGTATTTTTATCGATTACAGGTTCCTACGGGGAGTGTGACCCAGACTACGGACCCGGAGCGGGCCGGAATTTTGCTTTCTTTTTTGAGTCCCGGGAATAACGCGGGTGATACGAATTTAACCACAGCCGTTACCGCCAGTGAGGTGGCTGCACTCCAGGCCGAAAACCAGGGAAGCTATGACGGTTCTTCCTTTGTTGTGTGGAAAGCCGGAACGACTGTATACGCGCGTAATTTTGATACGGACGGAACACTGGATGTGACCGGGAACTGGTCTACACCTCCCTCGATAGATACGAATAACAGGTCCAATGTCCGTTTATTCTCCGATGGGTATGGAGGCGTTATAATTACCCTTCAAGGCGCTACTGACACATACACAAAACGTTTTTACGATAGCAGCAATATGGTTTTTGACACTGATTGGGCTGCTACTGCGGGAGCCACAGGTATAACCTTGTCGTCGGCTGCGAACGCACGGGCTCAGTACGTGAATCCGACAACGCTCGCGAACAATGTGTACCCCGGATTTGTTACAAAGATAACGCCAACGGGAACAACGGCTCTTACCACGGAAATGCCCGACCAGGCAGCTGCCGCCCTGGTGTTTGATTATGATATTGATTTTAACACGCTTGCCGATCTTGATACGGGAGATTATATTATAACCAGCGGGAATATTTCTTATGCTGCCGGTAATTTTTCAACCAATACCCAGACATTGACAAAACCTGCTTACGCGAATTATTTTGATTATACCATAACGGAAGATGCCGATTATGCCGCTGATGGTGATACCTATGCCCTTATTGATGTGGGTGTGGCCTTTACCTCTACAGCTGCCGGCGGCGGAACTTCAGGAACCACATTAACAGCCCAAAAAGCGACAAATAACCTTGGAAGTTATGTGGCCGGTGATATTATTGTAAATCCCGATAACCAGCAGTATGCCTATATCGCCAGTATTACCTATGGCGGGCCTAATGATACGGTAACGCTTAGCGATGATATCGGTTTAAGCGGTGTTGATAGTTTTACCGCCTGTGAGCGCCTGGAGGGCCAGATCGGAGGAACGGGGACCGCTCGAACAGTAAAGGCCCAGACCAATGCTCTCTGGGATGATGATGCTGATTTTACTTCAGTAACGGCAGGTACTGATATTATATTAAACCAGACCGAAGCCCTGGCAACGGGAGCGAACGCGAAAGCTACAGCTTCAACAAAACATACCACGACAGCCCTTCAGTTAAGCGCGGATATTATGGACGACAATGATGATTATTGGATTGTTCAATTTGTTACACCCGGTGAATCAATACTGGCTTTTGGCCAGAGAGACAGTTCCGCGTCGACGAACCAGCTTAATGACACAGGAACTCATTATACCGATACTACGGGGATTACTGCTGCCGGTGTGGGAGATCTCGTATACAATCTTACCGATGACAGGTATGCTGTTATTAAAACCGATGGCGGTACCAGTTTGACTCTTTCACGTGGTTTTGTTGATGCAGCTGCAGATACCGATATGTATATAATTTTTGACAGCACCGAACCCCTGGTTGACGCGGGAACAACCACTTCAGCCGGGACAAACCAGTTGAATGACACCGCTGCCAGTTTTGATACTTCCGGCGGAGTGTCGGTGAATGACCTGGTTTTTGCCGCGAACGGAACGTATATTGCTAAGGTAACCGCAGTGGCATCCGCTACACAGCTGACTCTTGACGGGAATACATCGAATACTCAAAACTATATTATCGTGGAACCCCGGATGCTTTTTGCCTGGGAGAACAGCGGTACCGGGATCCAGGGATCGTTGATACGGCACTCGAGCACAACAGCCACAAACTTTGATATTGACACCTCTTCCGGTACTCTGGCGAATGTGATGCTTGTTAATGACGGCCAGAGCGGTTCTTTTGTATTATATGACGGAAGCAATAATCTTTACGGGAAGCGCATTACCGGTATCGGCGGTTTTGCCGTAGGAACCAATGGAACTACTGCCGGTGTGACAATAGCTGCCTTAGGAGCTACGGGCTCTCTTATTGACGCCCAGTCCGACGGGAACAACGGGGTCTATATTTTATATAAGGACGTGACCAATATATACCTCACCAGGAGAAGCGCGGCGTTAGCGGACACCTGGACACAGACCATAGCCACTGTGGCCTGTGACGTTGCTTTTACCACCGATTCTTCTAACAGGCCCCTTATTGCCTATACGGAAACCGATTATGAAGTCCGGTTCCAGCGGCGGGCTCTTGCCGGTGGAGCAACCGATTATACAACTATGGCTGTAGCGACACTTGCTAGTGCGCCCCAGACCGGCAGTTATGGCGCAAATCTTTCCATTGTTTCCGATAATAATGACGGAGCAATAATCAGCTGGTACGACACTCGCTTCTACGCTGAAAACGGCTACATCCTTTTTGCCCAGGCCGTGAATAGTACGGGAACCCGTCAGTGGGATGCCGGCGGCTCTGATATGGACGGTATTCGCATTGGTAATACTTCAATATATGATCCGGCAGATCTTTTTCTGGATATGGTCTATTATAATGATACCGGAGTTCCCTGGGGAGCAGTTATTTTTTGGCTTGACAATCGTAGTGCTGCTGATCTTTATTACGAAGTAAAAACAAACCCGTAATATGTTTTTCGCCCCCTTTATTAAAGGGGGCTCTAATCCTACGGTTTTTCCATATTATAAAGCTCACTCACTTCACTGGCAGAGAACGCCCTGCTGTAAATCCGGACATCATCAATTCGCCCATCCGTAACAGGATATGAAGCTGAAGCCCAATAGCCGATAGTGGTATATAAAGTACCGCTTAAATTATTTGAAACGGAATAATCACCCGATGTCGATCCTGAGGCCGTTCCATTAATATAGAAAGTCACGGAGCTGTTGGTGAAGGATACAGCAACATGTGTCCACGCGCCGGTACTTACGGCACTGCTGCTGGCAGCCCGGGCAACTCCATTGTGCCCATGAAAATAGAGTATTCCGGTTGTACCGGTAGTAAAGCTTGTACCGTCACTGGACGCGTAACTACCGATTGAGAAAATAGTACAATTGACGCTTTCGTTATGATGTTTGCCAACAATAACTTCCGCGTCCCTGGTATCAAGATTGATCCAGGCGGTAAATGTCCCGGAAGTCATATTATTAATAACAGTATTGGGAATCCATATGGTGTCGCCGCCCCCATCAAAGTCATAAGCCGAACTGGCACTGCTGTGCCGGTCGGTAAACAGGGCAGCGCCGGAATTGGTGCCGTTATTACTGTTGGCGCTTTCATCGTTGGCATCCCCATTAAACGGGTAATACGCCCGCAGCCCGCTCCGCGAATACTCGGTAAACATACTATACGCCGCCTTTTCCCCATCGGCGTCCTTCACAATAACATTAAAATAACCGGCCATTGTGGTAACATCTTTTGTATAGGTCGCGGCAGCATAAGAACCAATAGCGGTACCGTTTGCCTCTATCTCAGCAACCGTACTCATACTGTCACTGGATGAATAATAAGCCAGGTACTGCAGATCGGCCTCTGCGGTGGTACCGTCTGTTGCGGCACCCCAGGTGATGGTCAATGACGTTGCTGTGAGGTTCGACACGGTAATGGTACCCGAATTTCCGGGAGTGGGAGAATCGTCGGAATCACCTTCGGCAGTGGAACATCCCGTAAAAATGTATAGTACTGAAATGATTATCGCTATTATTAATAGCGGTTTGTATATCCTCTTTTTCATAGTTAAACTCCTTGTGTTTGTTTAGTGGAGTAAGTAGATGGGAAGATTTCCCTGTCTATCGTGCTTTTTTTACACCTTTTACCCTATCGTTTTAGTCTTATTAATTAAATAGTACCCAAGAAGACTGTCCTAATCAAAAAAAAATATATAAATTGAAGAAATAAATGGGGTTGGGACTCTTAAGAAACTCTTTTTAAACAGGGGGGTCTGTTTCCGGGAAGAGAGACGTTGCATGCAACGTCTTTACGGGTTGGTTTCCCGGAGATTTGTCCCGGGTCAACACCACAGAGGGGGAATCCCAAATAAACACCGTGTAGGGGCACGGCACGCCGTGCCCCTACACGTACCGAATCCCCTCGCAGGGTCGCGCCCTTCCCGGAATCTCCATAACCCTGGCCTGAAACCAGCCAGTAAAGGCGTTGCACTGCAACGTCTCTCAGAACCAAACCCCTCGCAGGGGTCGCACCCCTTGCCCGGAGCATCTTCGCAAAACAGACCCCGGTGTCGACACAGTTTCTTCCGTATTTTTCCCGCCCATCCGGTGTCTGAGCGGAGCCGAAGACTACTTCCCCGGGGAATAGCTTACGGAGATATAGTCGAAAATGGTTTTCGCGGTGGTGATGTTTGACATGTCGGGATTTATGGTGTGATCTTTTCCCAGGACATGGCCGTGGCCAATGAGAGCGGGTTCAATTTTTGCTGCTTTGTCACCGGTTTCTATCGTGCTTTTCCATACCATGGAAGGCTGCCCGTTCACGTCGTTGTACCCGGGAGAGCCTTCTTTAAGGTCTTTTTTGTAAAAATCATTATTGTCATAGGAAACATTCCCTTCCAGGAAGATATCAACCTTTTTGTTCTTTAATTCCGAAGGGAGCTGCCAGTGAACAGTGAAGCCTTTTCCCGAAGGGGTTGCCCCGGTAACGCTGTCAATGGCTGTTCCTTTTTTGGCTGCTTTTTCTTTCGCGCGAGCGCCGTACCATACGGGAACGGAAGAAGGCCGGTTGTCCGCGCTGAACCAGGAGTTTTTCCCGGCTTTCCCGCTTACAAATATGGTTTTGGCGTATCCCGATCCTTTTTCTTCTACCCAGATGGCAAACGTTGGATACTTGGTTCCCAGGAGCCAGGGATAACTCTCGGGATTAAAAGAGAGGGTGATAGAAAGATGGGGATCGGCTTTATTGATTGTTCCCCGTTCGGCTTTTTGAGATGAACAGCCTGTTAGAATAATGAGTGTAAAAATAAATATGCTGATAAATTTTTTCATGGGTTTTCTCCTTGATGCTCATTTCCTTGATGCAGTTATTAAAATGCCCGGATCTTAGCGGCCCGGTTAAGGCCCAGGAGTTTCGCGTAGCGAACGAAACTGGCGCGTAAGCGGTTGGCCATGCTGTGAGGGGTTAGCCCCAGCTTGATAAAATAATCTTTCCTGATCCGCATATACGAAATGGCGTAGTAATAATAACCGCCGGCTTTTTTATTGTAAAGGAAAAAATAAGTATACCCGTATTCACCTTTTTTGTTGATCGTAAGCATGTATTTGTTCATTGCTTCGAGGGAAACATTATCCAGGACGAAATTATTGCCTTCGTTGTAGAGACTGCTTTTAAACCGGGTGTAGCCAAAGCGGTTGTCTTTTAGCTTGAAGTAATTGCTTACTTTTGGAGAGATGCGTGTATAGGTTTTATCTGCCGCAGGGGAGTTGCTTGAAGCAGAAGCTACGCGAAAGCTTTTTAAAATCAGGGGCTGTGTTTTTTTGTCGGACCGGGAGTAGTAGCGCGTGTTTGAAAGGCGGGAGTAGGCGGCCAGGGCGTTATACAGGGAAAGCTTTGATTGCTTATTCAGTTTATAGGGGATAAATGCCTTTTCCACGCACAGTGATTCGTATTTTAAATAATTTTTCGCCGTAAACCTGGTCCGGGGAATCCGTATTCTACCCGCTTTTTTCCCGGTGCTGATATTTTTATTAAACTTCAGTTTTGCCCGCGTTATAATCGTTCCCTTTCGAAGAACCCGTTGTTCTGCCCGGCTCATAAAAGTGTTCTCAGTGATTCTGGCTGCGGCAAATTCCGTAATACCCATAAGTACTACGGCTGTAAATACGAGTAGAAATGATTTTCGTTTCATTGTTAAGCTCCTTGATGGGGAAGTTTGAAGTGTCCTGCTGCGCAGGGGCGGGACCCCGGTGTCTGAGCGGAGCCGAAGACCCGCTATATCCAGGTAACCTGTATTTCTTCTAACAACGTGATCCTTTCTTTCAGTTCTTTAGAAATATAGACGTTCAAATCAAGATCAATAAGGATAACGCTAATTTTTTTATGAGCACGCAAAAAGGGTTTTGCTTTTTCCGGCCCCATAACAAATATCCCCGTGGCATAGGAATCTGAAATTACCGGGTCTTTTGAAATTACCGAAACAGACGCGAATGTCCGGGTAGGGCAGCCGGTTTTAGGATCGATAATGTGGTGGTATCGCTGATTGTTGAACATGGCAAACCGTTCATAGTCGCCGCTGGTGGCAATGGTGTCCATATGTTCCAGTTTGATAATAAGCAGCAGTGTTTTGTTCCGGGGGTGAATAAGCCCGGTACTCCAGGGCTGCCCGGCTTTTGAACCCAGCACCTGTAAATCACCGCCCGCGTCAACGATCCCGGATGTAATCCCCTTTTTTCTCATGGCTTCAATGCCCCGTTTTATGGCATAACCCTTAGCAACACCGCCAAGCCCAATCTTCATTTTTTTTGTTTTAAAAGCAACGGAATATGTTTCCCTGTTAAGCTCAATATTGGCATAATTCACCAGGGGAAGAAGCCGCTCAATATCTTTTTTGGAGGGCGGTGAAAAGGGAGTTTTTTTATAATTCCAGAGATGGGAAATTCCCGCGAAAGAAATATCAAAGGAGCCGCCTGTTTCAAGCGATATGTTCCGGGCCTGCTCTAATAATGAAAAGGTTTCCGGAGTAATGGCAACTGCTTTTGAGGCAGCAAAACGGTTTATTTTATAAACATCACTCTTTTTTTTATAGGGACTCATAAGAGCTTCTATCCGTCCAATTTCTTTAAAAACAGCAGCAGCAGTCTGAGAAGCTGCGGCAGGATCGGTAATGATCGTAAGGTTAATAAAAGTGCCTATCTGGGGCCGTGACACCTTATGAATGGACTCCCGGCAGGAGACAAAGAACAAGCTTGTTGATAGTAGTATTATAAGATATTTTTTCATGGATTGATTCTTAAACAGGAACAGGCTGAATGTCAATAATAAATTTCCCCCCCCCGGTGTTTTGCTATACATTTGACGGGTTTTTCTGGGAAAAAGTGTTATTTCGTATTTTTTACTTGATATCTGTCAATTGTGCGTTAAAAAGGATGATTATTTTTGGGGGGCTCCATGTTTGATTACAAAGAACTTCGACGTATTTTAACAAAATATTACAATCCTCGTAATTCCACGAGCCGGCTTTTTTATGAAATGAGCTCTGGTAAGAGTACTTCCGGTAATCCTAAAAAAGGGGGCAAAACCCGTACCAGGTTCCATGTGGCCTATGTTGAAGAAAACCAGGATCCGGATAAATTGGGCCGTATCAGAGTCCGTTTTCCGCAATGGGGGGAAGGATTTATTTCTCAGTGGATTCCCCTGATCCGTCCCTTTTCGGGCCCCAATATGGGCTTCTGGGCTCTGCCGGAAATTGACGAAAAGGTACTCTGTATTTTTATTGGCGACAATACAGTACGTCCCATGGCTATGGGCTCGATTTATGGCCCTGAAACCGGGATCCCCGTTGATGATGTTACCGACAATAATATCCGTATTTTAACTTCCCGCACAGGCTCCAATATTATTTTCGACGATACCGATGGTGAAGAAAAATTGATCGTTTCCATGAAAGATGGCAAAATGCGCATGGTCCTGGATAAAGCCAAAGGCATGCAAATAGTTAACGAGCTGGGTGATATTTCTCTGAAGTGTAGAAAATTGACGATTAAAGCCGGTGATACTGCTTCTATTGTTACCAAAAAAGCCCTTAAGATCACTGCTCAAAAAGAACTGTCTATTAAATCGGCCAAAGGAGCCAATTTTAAGGCTTCCGGAGACCTTATTGTTAAAGGGCAGAAGATTGAGCTTAAAGGCTCCTCCGGGGTTACGGCCCAGATGAAGCAGATTGCGGCCAAAGATGACCAGGTTGTGGGTGTTGATACTCATATTGAAATGGTTCCGGCAGGCCCTTCCATGGTTCCCACGCCCATTCCTAATCCCTATATCGGCAAACTGGCCGATAAACTCTCTACTGATGTTGAGGTTAAAGGCAAACCTGCGGCAGTGAAAGGCTCCAAATCAAAAGCCACGCCAGGGCATATTCCCATGCCCCCGGGGGTCCAGTTCCAGAAGGCCCCCACGAATGAAGGAGAGGTTACTATGGGGACGGTACCGACGGTCCTGGTAAACGGTAAGGAAGTTGCCGTGCTGGGTTCCATGGTTAAAACCTGTGGTGATCCTATGGATATGGAGACCTGTTCTATTATTGCTGCCGGTGCCGCAGTGTATCTGCCCATTGTTATTCCCGGGCTGGAGTACGCCTATGATGCCAGGCAGGGCGGAACGCAGTTTAATCCCCGTGATCCCGTTGCCAAACAGGCGAGTCCCGGAGATGCCAAAACGCCGAGTTTAAGTGATCCCAGGTGGAATCCCGAAGAGGCTGCCATTGGTGAAGAGGTGAAGCTGGAGGTTACCTGTACTGATCAGTACGATAATGCCGCTGTTCATTTTACTATCTGGCAAGACGGAGCCGACAAAAGCAAAGAGCCGCCGGTTAAAAAAGTATCGGGCCCGAATAAGGGCGGTAAAGCCGAAGCTCATTGGCGGTATCATTATATTGATGATCCAGATGTCCGGTTGACTGCAAAACCGAAGTTTTTATTCGAGGCCGAAAGCTTTAAGTGCGATAAGGTAGAGAGTCCGGCTGTTGAGTTTAGTGCCAATATCGTAATTGATTGCGAGGATGCTTTTGGAAATATAATAAAGAACATGAATTATACATTAACGCTGCCCGACGGCAGTACCGTTGACGGGAATACCGGTGATGAGGGGAAAATTGAGGAAGAAGATCTCATTCCCGGCAGGGTTGAGATTGAATTTAAATTAAATGAAGATAATTAATGTTATACAGGTGGAAATATGACTGAATCAACTGACTCAAGCGACTCTACGCCTCCGGTTAAGGAAAAAAAGCTTGGTGCTAATGAACTGAAAGAAAAGATTTCTCTTGAAACCGGTAAGCACTATAAATTGATCTTTCCCACGCTTCGGCTCTCCCTGGAAAAGATCCGTTTTGAAGAGCCGGGTACGGATAGTACAAAGTTCGTTTTATTCAGCACTGATGATGAATCGTATAAAAGATCGGTTACGGTTTCCAGTGATAAAATCGAAAAAGGCGACTGGTTTGACCTGTTCTTTCCCGGTATCAGGGAGGATTTGCATTATACGCTGGAGGTTCATCCCAATGGTGAGGAAGAGGATAAGTATGTATCCTTTGAAAATGAGCCCGGGAGAAATTTTCTCGAGGTTCCGGAGGAAGAGGAGGTTGAAGAGTGAGTAGAAGATCGGCGTATCATGTACACCCTACTTTTTATATTATTAAAAAGAAATATTTGGACGAGGATTTTGCTTATCCCTCTGTAATTGATTTCTGGGCCGATACCTGGCGGGGGAATAGCTCGGCCCTTGCTGAAAACCTGGCATTTTGGAAAAGTTTTGATCCCACTTGCGCGGAATGTAAAAAAGCGTCGACTCTGTCGGCCCTTCGAACACATTTTTTTGCAAAACATCTTACAACATATTTTAATATACTTCGTCCGGGAACTATATTTGCCTCTACTGTTGATTCAAGACCTATTAGAAATACCAGTGGACAGCCTCTTCCGGATAGTAAAATAAAAATTCTTTTGAGTAATGATGCCTCAAGTACTGAATATAAAAATGTTAGTGATACTCTGGAGCCTACACCGGGTAGTAACAAACCAGCATGGTTTTGGGAAGGGATGATATATAAAGGCACGGTGGCCTCCAAACAGGGGCAGCCCTGTTACCCGGGGAAAGATGCGAGAAAAAATTTTTGCTACCCCGGAACCGACTATTTCTGGGTTGACCAGACCTGTAATTTTTATATTCACAAAGGAGGGGAGTATATTCAGAAGTATCCTGATTATGTGAAGAAGAAAATATCTGCTGATGATATGATTAAGGAAACAAAGATTTGTGATACTACCGGCAAAAATGCAACAGATGCAAAGAAAGAAAGAGCCATGAAATGGTCCGAAGTCAAATTGAAAAAAAATGCGGATTTTTTTACTCCCGTAAGAATTAATGGAAAAATTGCGGGATTGAAGCTGTTTTTAATGCCCAAATTGAAGAAAGAAGTATTTTTTGGCATACGATTTGAGCTTGATCAGTATAATATTGAAAACAGAACACAAAAGGTTGAAATAGTTGCCAGGGATTGGAAAGAAAGTAAATCTGATGCTTATTACCTGGATGACCTGGATGGCGTTGGAGACTCAAAGAGCGCGACCCCCATGTATTCGTTAAAAGATGCAAATGTAATAATAAAAGAAGAAAAAGATCCTAAGAAAAAAACCTTTGATTGCAGTAAAATGGAAGTTACCGGAACGAATACAGATGATTTAAAAAAATATACTTGCTATTTGCTGCGAAGTCTTTTAACGAGCACAGGCGATAATTTATACTCAAAGGAAGCGGATGAAGATAACTACGAGAATATGAAGGGAATAGTGCTCTTGCAGAAAAAAAAACAGGAAGCCCTTGGTAAAGGTATTGGAATTAGAACTTTTCGTTCTAAAACGGTTGAAAATATAAAGTGGGAAACCAATACTCCGTGGGATTCATATCGCCTCGTACCTGGAAATACAAGCAGTGCAATTGCCGAAGATAAAGCTACAGAGATGATGAGTATGATGGTCAATTTATACCTGAAAATGAAATACAACGGAATTGAAGGTATTTACGCGCTTGAACCAGACGGAACTATTAAGGCTAAAACAACTATTACGGAAGAAAAATTTCAAGAATTAGCTTGTAAAAATTTTTGGACATGCCCTGAAAGTTCTGCGAATTCTTTGAAACCCGGTATCCAACGATTTTTTGTGTTACTTGAGCAGCAGGTAAAAGACCCGGAGAAATTTTTAATAAAGTATGTATACTGTGACGGAGATCTGATGTTTGCGGGCAAAAAAGTATGACAGGTAAAAAGTGAAGATGAAAAAAACGATATTTTTGTTAGTGCTGTATTGTTGTATCATTAATTGTTGTTCTCCACGAATAAAAACAATAGGAAAAACGATGAAAGAACTAAACGTTTCCATAACAACTCAACCGGTTTTACTGAATAAAAATATTTCCGGTAAACGCGCCATTGCTATCATTGAACCGCTAACTGAATCGCTTCTGTATATTTGTGATATACAAAATAATCGCTGTACTGATTCTATAACGGCTCAAGATGACGTGCGTTATGAAAATATATACCAATCGCTCGGTGTGTGTGTTGATACCGATAAACAGGAAGACCTGGTATTCATTGAGAATAGCGGGGAGCTTTTTGCCTTCAATGAAAGTGGTAAACTGCTTTCAGGGTATCCCACAAAAAAATGGGATGAGCCATTTGACTCCATGAGTAAAAAAATATTCAATGCAGTTGATATTAACAATGATGGTAAAAAAGAATTACTGTTATTTATGAATCTTTTCCCGGAAGGAGATCAGCCAAACACATATTTTGATATAATTGATCTCAAAGGGCAGTCCTTGCTTCCGGAACGTATTGCCCTGCCCGGAAGAATATATGGAATCACCCCGGTGCTGATAGATCTAAAATATTTACTTGTTTTCAGTGTATCGCGGGATAACAAAGAAATATTTTTTAACAGGATAACCCTTGCGGGGGATCCGGGCATAGCGAGTTTTCCTGTTGAACTTAAAAACTTTCCTGATGTTTATTCCGAAATTAAGGACAATATATTTGATTTTAATAATACAAGCAGCTATGTAAGCATGGTGCCCCTGGGAGTTGACAACAAGGTTGCGCTCTCAACAGGCATTTCTCCGTTTATTATTATAATTGATTATATGACCGGCAAGGAGCATTCCATAGAAATAAAAGATGCGGGCAGAATTACCCATATGGCGACCGGGATCATAAAAGGAAAACTTTCATCAAAAGAGGTTCTGTATGTATTGGATGAGAAGGAAAAAAAGGTATACCGGTTGGATAAAAAACTCCGGGTAAAAAAACATTGTGACTTGAACCTGGATAGTGATTTTTTCTGTTCTAATTTTTATGCAGCTTCATCAAATAAGGCAAAAATAAATTATATTGTCTCTGTTTTTGAAAAAAGGCCGCACCTGGGTATTGATGAAACATTTGAAAAGTATGGTGATCCGGAATATGAAAAGAAAAAGAAAAAAGAGATTGCTCAATTTACGTATGACCGGTTAAAAACCTGGGATTTTCCTCCGGAACATATTGAGGCTAACAAACGGGCTTTGACTGACGCTAAGATGGGGTACCTGGATGAAAAATTCAGTATGGAAGAATTGGTCGATTTGCAAAGCCCTTCTCCTATTATTAATATCATCATACTTGCAGATGACGGTAATAAGATTCAAATAGTTTCAAGGGAAACAATTAAAGGATATACGACCTATTATGATAACAAAAGCAATACCATTCGTCTTATGTGTTACCGTGAAAATGAGAACAGCTACCCTGTTTATATACTTTGTTTAAGAGAACAGAAAAATATGCCGTCTCGTGAACACCAGTGGAAAAGTATAATAAAGTTGATCCCATTGGATAAATTGAAATAAGGAGATCGATATGCCCCATTCTATAACTCATATGTATGTTGTCGCAAATTCTTTTGATAAATTTAACACGGCTGGACTGGGATCTGATAAATATGCTGCCGCAATAACAAAATTTTTTGACAGTAACAAGAAGCTTCATAAGTACGCACAGAAGGGAGAAACAAGCAAATACCGGTCCGATAAGAAATGTACAATGGCTGGATTGGTTTACCTGGGAAGCTTTGGTCCGGATTTTTTTTATATACCAAGACCGGTAAAAAATGAAGCTGTAAAAAAACAGAATAGTACTATTGCTGATATTGGGCATTACAATAAAACTGGATCATTAGTGGTCTGGGCATTGATGAATCTCAAAAAAAGAATGGAAAATCAGGATCCTATTATTCAAGAAAATTTGTATGAATTGGCATATTGGATGGGGTATATGAGCCACATCGCGGTAGATTCAGTACTACATCCGTTTATAAACAGTATAGTTGGGGCTTATCCTATTTTGCGTGAATTGTTCAGTATGCCGGGTGTGACCAGCGATTATCTTGCGAATGAAGTTGGGCAGAGCTTAAAATTTCATTATGTTCTGGAAACATACCTGGATGCGTTTTTGTTGTATCATAAAATGAGCAAAAAAGTTCTTTATAGTGAATATGGTCCCAGTAAATATAAGTTTGATGGTGACCAGAGCGTAAACATGGCTAATGCCGGAGCCACGATATTACTGCGGAATTCGAATTCTTCTCCTAATCCCTCAAGATTTTCTGTAACACGAAGATTTATTGATTTTTATAATTTTCAGAAAGCTACTAATTTTTCAAAGAATTCAGATGGAACTTTTACATATCCATATTCCAGGGGATTAAAGCAGGAAAAGGAAGTGAATAATTATTTTAATGATGTAAGTGGTCCGGGAAATGAAAAGTATGTGCAATTTGAAAATTTTATTATCGACAGTCTTCCGGAAAGAGGGCAGTTAAAAAAAGACCATATAAAACGTCTTGTCCATCCGGAAACATTTTTTAACTATTGTGAAAAAGCAAAAAAAATGACTCTTGATATGTGGAAAGAAACTATCGCATATTTGCAAAATCCAATATTTTGCCGCACTACAAATAAACCCATAGAAATTGCGGAAGATCTCTACAAAGCAAAAGAATTTTTTCCCATCCTGGGACAGCACTGGAACCTGGATACGGGATTTAAGGCCGAGGTTACTCCAAAGACGGATAAAAAGAAAGATTTATTTACAGAGAAATTTCATCCAAAGTTTGAAACGGGAACTACCCCAAAAAAGGAGTCCGAATTATATAGGAAGCTCTTGATTGTATTTGGTTTGAGATATGTGTCCTGTATCGATAAGAAAATGAAAGATTATTCATAAAGTTAATACGCCGCCTCAATCTCCCGAATAACCCCGGGCAGGGCGGAAAACTCATCCACAATCCACCTGCTCCCCTTAATCTCTTCCTGCCCCGCGTGCCCAAACGCGCAGCCGATAAAAGGGATATTATTATCACTGGCAGCTTCCCTGTCGGTAAAACGGTCACCAATCATAATAATAAGATCATTTTTGGAGACATTGTCGATATAATATTTCACCACACCGCTTTTATTGTCAATAGCGCCGCCGGGATAGATCATGGGCTCGGAAAAGAACCTGCGAAGGTTGTGGGTATTAAGGATCGCTTCCACGTAGACGGGCAGCCCGTTGGATGCCACGAGAATGGTGTACCCATCGGAAAAAAGGGACTCCAGGGTTTTGGAAACCCCATCAAAGATAATTCCCCCGCCCTGTTCAATCATTGACACAAGGCTATCATGCCAGGCGTCGCTTAATTCCCATTGGCCCTGTGTGCTGAGACCGGGGAAAAGCTGCTGAAATATGGCGTAAACAGGCATCCCAATAGTGGAAAGGATCTCCTTCTGTGAAGGGATGCTTATTTTTTCGGAAGATTTTTTAACGAATTCTTTCACACCCAGCTCAAGGGCGGGAGCAACGATATCGCCGGAGTCGAAAACGGTCCCGTCAATGTCAAGAGCCAGGTATGTATTACGATTGGATGTCATATTTATATTAAAACTTCATCCCAATGGCAACACCAGTGAAAATAAGTGATTTTAAACTGGAACCGTCAACAAGACCGCCGTAAGAGCCGCCAACCCGGGCAAACGCGGAGCCGGAGAAATTCATTTCCAGCGCAAGACCCAGTTTTAAAGTAGGACGAATAAAATCATTGCTTTGATTGCTTGTTTTTTCATAATGAACAAAGCTAACGCCGCCTTCCACCTCAGGAACCAGGCGGAAAAAGCCTGGTAAAGGAATATTATATCCTGCTTTAAAAAGAATGGGAAGCATACGGGAGCTTTTGTATTCACCATTACCGGCAAATCCCCAATATCCGAAACCCAGGCCAAATTCCAGGTTGTCCAGGAATATGTTTTCCATTGACGCGTAGAGTGTATTTCCGTAACCCAGGCCAAGGTAATCGGTAAAACCGCCCACAGGGATAATAAGACCGCCCATAAGAGTAACATCAATGCCCATGCCGCCACCACCGCCGCCGCTGCCGCCGCTGAAGAGACCGAATTTGACGTCAATTTTTTCCGATTTAGCGCCAAGAGCGTTAACGGAACGGACAGCGAAGGTATGATCTCCGGAAGGATCAAGGCCGTAAACAATATATGCTGTTTTGGTAGTTTCCCCGATTATGTGGAAGTCATTTACCCGCCATTTATATATAAGATATTTTTTGATTTTACTAATGGAAGCTTCTTCCTGTGCAATACGAACATACCCTTTTTTATTGACAGAAACATATTCGTCACCGTCTCTTCTGAATACCTCGTACATGAGAGTAACCTGATCCGCGCCGGCAGGAGACTGCCAGAATATCTTCGCCGTAACCGTATCTTTAGGACCCGATTTCATTGAACCCCTTGCGTTTTGAGGCGGTTTCTGGTATTTTTCACTTTTCATAACAAAAGGAAGCCATTTTGTTTGCCGTGCCAGGCGGTCGAAATTGGCGCTTTTTATCATCCCAATCTTGATTTTGTATTTCCCCGATTTCAGGTTGGCAGAAAGACTGGTGGCGGCAGTAGTTCTGTCCAGAATGATAACACCGTCATTGTTCATTACCCTGATCTTGTATCTAACTGTTTCGGGAAAAGGTTCCCAGTTAATATAAATAGCTTTTGCGAAAAGGGTGGAAGTGCAAAGTATGGTAAATAGTAGTATTATTGTTGATAATAACAATTTTTTTGTTTTGTACATGAGAATCACCTCGATTTTATCAATATTTAGTAGATTTAATAGATTTTGTATCAATTTAAGTATTATTTTTTGTATAAAGCCATATGGAATCAATTTTTTTGGCTTCATGGATTTGTGTCAATTTTTTTTTAAAAATAAAATAAAATCCGGAAGATTTTTAAAGCATTTACTATATAAGTATAATTTTTACTCCCGGGAGGGCAAATTTTTTTGGGAGAGCCTGTTTTATTTGGGACTTAATCCCTCCTAATAATTCCTTGACTATACCAGGGTTCTATAGTTAAAAGGTTTTAAAAAGAATAAGAGGGGAATGGGCTTGAAAAGCGGAATAAAAATAGGGACTCTTGAATTAAAGAATCCCGTAACCGTAGCATCGGGAACAGCGGGATATGGAGAAGAATTATCGAATTATGTTGATATATCCAGGCTTGGGGCTATTTTTACCAAAGGATTGTCACTAAAGCCAAGAGCGGGCAATAAGGGAAACAGGATACTGGAAACACCGGCAGGAGTCTTAAACTCCATAGGGCTGGAAAATGTGGGCCTGGAAAAGTTCCTGGAAGAGAAGCTGCCCTTTTTAAAGGAAAAGGGGGCAACAGTAATCCCGAATATAGCAGGCCATTCCGAAGAAGAAAATGTTGAACTTTGTAAGGTACTTTCGGCAACAGAAGGGATAGACGCCGTAGAGCTTAATGTCTCCTGTCCGAATGTAAAAGAGGGCGGCATGGCATTTGGCACGGATATTACCGTATTCAGCCGCCTGGTGGGGAACGTGCGCAAGGCAGCAAAAGGACCGTTGATTGTGAAGCTTTCACCCAATGTCACGGATGTGGCCTTATTCGCGAAAGCAGCGGAAGACCTGGGAGCGGACGCCGTATCGGCAGTAAATACCTTCCTGGGCATGAAAATAAATACAAAGACGAAAAAGCCTCATTTTAATAATAAAGTAGCGGGCTTAAGCGGCCCGGCAATAAAACCCATGGCCCTGCGGGTAGTATACCAGATATTTCAGAAAACAAATATTCCCATCATCGGACTTGGGGGAATATCTGATTTTGAAGATATGCTGGAATTTATTATGGCAGGAGCATCAGCAATATCCGTAGGAACCATGAATATGATAGATCCCGCGGTCTCAGTCAAACTGATCGATCAATTCGAAGAATACACAACATCGGAAAACATAAACAACATCTCCGAGCTAATCGGAATAGCGAACTCATAGAGGCCCGTACGGGTTACGAAGGGTTATATCAAGGAAAAAACATGAAATACTGGAACAGTACACTAAAAAATATGACCGAATACATCCCCGGAGAGCAGCCTGAGGATCTTGATGAATTTATCAAACTGAATACAAATGAAAACCCCTTTCCGCCTTCGGAACAGGTTCTGGAATCGATACGAAAAGCGGCAAACCGGTCATTAAAGCGCTATCCCGATGCCTCGTCAAAAGAGGTGCGGGAGATTTTTGCCGCAGATAACGGCCTGTCTCCGGATAATGTGTTTGTAGCGAACGGATCGGACGAGATTTTTACGCTCATTTTCCGGGGTTTTATTGAACCCGGCGGCCTGGCAGCCTTTCCCTATCCGTCATATTCTTTGTATGATACGCTGGCCGAAGCAAACGGAATATCTTTTAAGAAAATAGATCTTAATAGTGATTTTACTTTTAATATGGCAGCTTTTTTAAAAAAGAAGTATAACCTGGTAATAATCGCCAGTCCCAATAATCCAACCGGGACCTGGTGCGAGTTAAGTGAGATAAAGAAATTCCTGGGCAAATTTACCGGTCTCCTTGTCGTGGATGAGGCATATATCGATTTTTACGGCGAATCAGCCGTATCCCTGGTTAAAGAGTTCGACAATTTGATCGTAACCCGGTCTTTTTCAAAGTCCTATTCCCTGGCAGGGCTTCGAATAGGGATCGCCATTGCCTGTAAGGAAATTATAGACGGTTTTTTAAAGATAAAAGATTCGTATAATGTGGATTCACTGGCCCTTGCCGGAGCAAAAGCAGCGCTTCTTGACAAAAAGGGTTTTGATTATAATAAACGCATGACCGTAAGCAACAAGGAATATCTTGAAGAGCGCCTGGAAGGGTATGATTTTACTATTATACCATCAAGGGCGAATTTTCTTTTTGTGAAGCACGCGACTGTCTCTTCCGAAGATATTTACACAAAGCTGAAGGAAAAAAAGGTGCTGGTCCGCTATTTTAAAGGCCCGGTTCAGTCGGACTATGTGCGAATATCCGTGGGAACAATGCAGGAGATAAAGGTTCTCTGCAAAGAGCTTGAAGCTATAGTAGAAGCAGGATAGTTTTTCCCGAAGTGTCGGTAATGGTACTTATCTGAACGAGTTCGTTCAGAGTAAGTTTGTTTTTTTCGAACTGGAGCACATCATTTTCCCGTATCCACATGTTGATGAGCTCTTCCCGGCCGCTGTTTTTCCATTTAAAGCCAATAACCATGCCAATGACTTCTTTTTCGTCGAAAATAGTTTTACAGGAGTTTATTGTGGTGATAATATCTTTAATGTGTTCTTTTAAAAGAGCAAGAGCTACCTGTGAATATTGTTCGTTATACTGTTTCTGTATTTCAATATCCAGGCCCAGGTAGAGGTTTTCTTTGTTATCGGTTTTATTGTCGAAGTAGAAACCCACGCTTTTATTGGCAATAATCAGTTTTTTGTTTTCCGAAATATCCTCGGCAATACTGATGAGATATTTATGATATTTGCCGTGGTATATTTTACCGTTGCTGGTATAGTCGTTTATGTTTACCAGGAGATTGGCGTATTTATCTTTTTTTTCAACGGAATATTGTTTAAGAATGGCTTTTTCTCTTTCCTCCCGGACCGACTTTGAGCCGCAGGTGGAAAGACAAAGAATAATAACAATAAGTATGCTTTTTGATATATTGGTATGGAATTTCACCGGTATTGCCTCTCTTAAGAAACTAAATTTTGCATGTGCGCGGGCCTGGAAGTAGTATGAACTCTTTGGATTGCTGCGGAACTCGCTTTGCTCAAACAGTCCTCACAACCCAAAGAGCCCATACTACTTCCAGGCCAGATGCAGATCGCAAAATTTAGTTTCTAACGTATTTTTTCCCCGGGAGACAGAGCAGAGCCCCGTGCTAAATCCCCGGCAGAAACCGACCCGTTTCTGATCTATATTTTCCCGGCTCCGCCGGGTCCGCACTCTCAAGTTATTATATTTGATTGTACAGGTAAGAAGTATACCGGTTAATCATAATCTGTCAAGCATGAAAAGGGCTAGCGCATGTGTTCTTTTATGGCAGCAGCGAAATTATTGAGGATATCGGTTTTATCTTTTCCTTCGGCAGTGATAAAAAGCACGTCCTGTACTTTATTGTTTGCCTTAATTTTTAAAATGGCTTTAATTCCGCCGTCTTTGTACGAGACGGTCATAACGTCGTCTTCGGTATATTTGAGTAATTCAATGCCAGAAGAATAATAATAAATGCTGATATCAATAGTAATGTTCTCTTTTCCCGGGGAGGGGGCCGGTGATACGGGCGGCAGCAGGGATCGAATATCCTGTTCCGTTATGCCGCCATTTTCCGGCAGGCCGATATCCAGCTTGCTATAGCTTCCAAAAGTGGAGGCGCATGAGTAAAAAAGGGACAAAGAGAGAAAAATGAGCAATAATTGCTTGCGTATCATAATTAATTTACTCTAAATTTAAGCCCCGTGATTTCAATGATTTTTTATTTGCAAAAAAGAAAAATGTATTTGAAAAGAGATACCGACAATATATATATATAAAAAGCCGAAATCGTAGAGGAAAGAGCACTGTATGAACGAGATTCTTATTGCACGATCAATACTTATTTTTATGTTTTTCTGGGCCATTGGCATTGTTTTACTCTGGTTCCGTCCCCGGATTGAGATATTCTGGAAAATAGTTGCCACGCTTATCCTTGCCCTGTATGCCTGGTTTTTTATTGATGAGATCCTTAAAGGATTTGATGCCTTTTTAGCGGGCTGGTATGTTCATTTACTCGATTTTGTTATTGAGTTCCTGACCCTGGTTTTTATGTGCCTCTTTTTTATCTGGCCAATATCGTTGATGCTTATTTTTTACAAGGTTGATGACATTGGATCGGAACGGCTGCTGAAATTTATCAGCGTCCTGACACTTGTTCTCTGGATACTGTTTATTCTGTATTATTATTATAACAGCGGTATTGATAAATTTTTGTTTGAAAAACTGAGAAGATTGATCCCAAATGCGCAATAAAAAACTTGTTTGTTTATTTCTTCTTTGTATCCACTTAAGCGCGGTCTTTTTTCCTGTTGAGAGCCTGGTTTCTCGCGAGGGTTCAACAGCGCTGTACAAAAAAGGGGAACAACTGGCACTGCGGGGAAAGATCGATGAATCCATTCGGGTTTTTAAGCAGGTAGTTGAACTAAGTCCTTACTACTGCCTGGGGCATTATGGCCTGGGCAAAGCATATTTATATAAAGAAGGATTTCTTGAGGACGCAGTAAAGCATCTCAAGCGTTCAGTGCGGCTGGACCGCGAATTTGCCCCGGGATATTTTTATCTTGGCATGGCCCATTTTTTATCCGAAGAATACCGTTATGCCATTCCCGCGTTAAAACAGGCATATCATGGGGATAGTACAATTCTTGAAGCGCTCTATAACCTCAGCGTAATCTATGATATCATTCATAAAAAACTCCAGGCAAAGTTATATTTGCGGAAATATCTTCTGGAAAAGGAAAGAGAGGAAGACGATGACGCTCCCCTTTTTGATTATTGAGATGTGATGACCTCAGAGCTCTTTATAAGAGCTCTGAGGTCATCACATCTATGTCCAGTTTTGAACAATTTTATCAATGAGATCGTTAATTCCAAGGGTATTGTATTTTTCCAGCCAATCTTCCGGAATTATTCCCGGTCCTTTTAGCGCGCCAAGAATATTTCCGGTCATTGAACAGGTTGTATCCGTATCTCCGCCTATGGAAATGAGCTCTTCAATTATGGATTTAAAATCCTGATGATTAATTTTTTGTGCCGCGAAAATTGAAACCGGTACTGAGTCCACGACAAATCCTGAAGGTTTGCATTTTTGCCCTATCTCGCTTATGGTCCGGACATTTAATTCCATTATTTCAATCATGCGGTCTTTTACCCGGGTATCGGGAAGTTTATTGATAACCATATCCATGAGATTGTTTTCTCCAGTCCAGGTTCCGTTTATGGCGAATAAAACCGCATGGTAAATAGCCAGAGCTCCGGAGTATGCTTCATCGTTCTTGTGGGTAATGGAACAGGTATCTTTTATCGTTCTTTTATCAACATTATTTTTGAAGGCAAGAGGAGCTATGCGCATTGCTGCCCCGTTCCCGGCAGCGTACTCCCCGGTGCGGCCAACCAGTGCCCAGTGTCCGCCCAGCTGCAGCTCCCGTAGTGCTTTTAAAGTAGCGGAACCCAGGCCCGTGAGTTTTCCCCGGTTGAACCAGTGGACAAACCGCTCTGCGATTTTTTCAGGACTGATATTATCGGCATTATAAATAGCTTCCGCTGTTGCCAGGGTCAGCTGGGTGTCGTCGGAGATGGTCCAGTTGAAGTTATGGTCTATTTGTCCGCTAAGATTCGTTCCTTCGTAGCGGCTTCCTATGGCGTCGCCAATTGCTCCGCAGATGAGACATGCCCTGAGGCGTTCTTTGAATGTCATAGTCTGTTTTGAGCTATTTCTCTCAGGTTTCGGGCAAATTCCGATGAATCACCAATATCATCACGGTCTTCCCAGATACCAACGACATCTGCTTTTGATGGAGATTCCATAAGCAATTCCTGTTTATTTAATTAATATAGCATAACTTTATTGTTAATATACAAATTCTAAAGAAAAAATACAACCTAAATTTTAGCAATAATCACCTCAGAGCTCTTATAAAGAGCTCTGAGGTCATCACAAGAACCGAAAAGTCAGTTTTTTTCCTTGACAGAATATGAAAAGTGCCCAATAACTCCGAGTAAGAGCGCACAAATTAATTACACAGTTTTATACCTTTGGAGGGTTTGGTCTTATGATAGGGATAGTCAGGTCTTGGGGAATCATTATTCTATTTCTTTTTTGTACGGTAACTAGCAGTATGGCAAGTAATTTTGCCGATACCTATGGGTTTTCAGCAACAGGCATGAGCATGGGGAATGCCATGACAGCTTCAGTGAATGACTGGTCTTCGGTTTATTATAACATGGGGGGACTGGGCAGGACCGAGCATTTAAAAAGGACGCCCGAAGCTGCGGCAAAAGCTGCCTCAAGTGATCTTGATCAGCTTGCACTTTTCAGTTTTTACACCTATCCCGTATTCAATATTGATACGGACCAGTCAGGTGTTCTGGGCGATAAAAATCTTGATTTTGGCGTGGTATCAATCGGAATCGTTTTTGATATTAATAATATTTACCGCCTTCCTTCTTTTGTTTCATCGGCCCGCTTCGGCCTTGGCCTGGGGGCGATAATGGACGGCTCCGCGCAGAAAGTTAATGATATAGATTTACGGACACATAACTATATGCGATATGGGCGGGAAGCCCAGAAACTGATGATCCTGGCGGGAACCGGGTTCGGCTTTATGGATGACCTCTTTGGGATTGGCATCGGCGTAAACGCCGGGTTCCAGGGAGAAGGAAAGGTTAAAATCACCAATGTTACAATCGGCGGCGGAACACAGGTACCGGAAGCGCAGTCGAAGCTCGATCTGAAAGTAAAACCCGTGTTAGTCGCCGGGCTGTATATTAGCCCGGGGCAGGCTGTTTCTTTTTTAAAGAGGCTTGAGTTCGGCGCGGCCTACCGGATGGAATCGTATACGGAAATATCTCCCTTTGAAACGGGCGCTGAAATGGAAGTAGGCAGCGTTGCCATCAATATGGATATGGCGATATTTGATTATTATACCCCGCATATTATAGCGGCAGGAGTCAGTTATACCAGGTGGGATTTAACCGTAGCCCTGGATTGTGAGCTGCAGCTCTGGTCCCTGTATAAAGTCTCGGAAACCGTAGTGGTTGTGTATGCCCGTCTTGAGGAAAACTACGGGGCCGATTACCACATACCGGATTTAAATAATATTTTTGTGCCCCGGCTGGGACTATCGTACGAACTCTTTGACTGGCTTACTGTTATGGGAGGCTATTCTTTTGAAATGTCATTTATTCCCGATGAAGCGCTTGAAGGGGCGATAAATTTTCTCGACAATACCAAACATATCGGCTCAGTCGGCGCGCGGTTCGCGATCCCGAAGTTTGGCGAGCTGGTATCTCCGGTCTCTATTATCATCGGTGCCCAGTTCCAGTACCTGGTTGAACGGGACGTAACCAAGAATAACGAAGATTTGACAAATAACCTGAACCGGAATTATACATTCGGCGGTATGAATCCCACGGGATTTTTTGAAATTTCGATTATGCTGTAATAGGGAGGAATACCATGAAATTTTTGAAATTAAAACGGATACTTTTTAGTTCTTCTATCATCATACTTATTTTTTTTAGTTCTTTTTTTATTTCCTGTTCTTCGCATAGTATTGGAGAATTCCAGAACAACGCGGCAGAACCGCCGTACCGGCTGTTTAACATTCTTGATGATTATCCCGCGGTGCTCTCGGCCTTTAAAAATCTGGACCAGGCCGAATTTAACAGAAAGATGGCAGAAGCGGTTAATGCCGATATTGACGCCGCGAAAGATATTTTTCCCTTAATGGGAGAGCTTTCAAACGACGGTACTCATCACAGTAAAGACCTCATTGATGATATACGGCACCTCGTAGACCTCATCAGGAGCCAGGACACTTCCGATCTTGACCTTCCCCCGGTAAGCACGAATTATACCGATAATTCTACCGCCTACCTGACGGATTTTTACAGCTTCCTCGACGGAATCGGCAACGCGCGAACCGGTGTCTCCGGGGATCTCGTTCCCATCGTCGGCAAGATGACATCTTATTTAACAACCCGGCCCGATATTGAAACCGAGGTGACAGACCTCATCGCATCCCTCAGGGAAAGCGACTCCGGTTCCGACGGCCAGAGCCTGAGTTATTTATTAAAACTTTTGCAAGAACCCCTGAAAAAAATGCTCATAACAACCAATGAGAACATCTGGCTGAACGGGACTACGGTAGTGGCGGACCGGGCAAGCATTGATACGGGGGCGCACACTAACACCGGTCTTGGCAATGCTGTGCGGGGACTTGATGCCCTGCTTTCGGGCCTCAACGATATCCTGTCGGGAGACGCCGAAGCCAGGAACGATCTCTACGCCGTAATTACGGAGTTTGGCGCGGCGCTGGACCCGGCAAAAGGGGATACCGCCGATATGTTAAAAAGTCTTATTTGCGAAATAGAAGACCGGTTTACTGTGGGCGGTGCTAAGTTTAATGGCGATTATTATACCAATGACGACGATACCTATGTGAATGCCGAGCTGGGCAATGCCCTTAAAGAGCTGTGGCCTCCGCTGCAGCAGCTCATTATCCGGAGTGATACCCTTACGGCGAACGGGTTTAAGTCTATTGGGTATGACGCGGAGGGGCGGTCTCCTTTGCAGGTTTTTGTTGAGGCATTGGGCAAGCTTGATGTGGATTTGAGCTCCTATGAAATTGATGATACCCTGTTTAAAATGGTGTGGTACGACGGGAAAGGTCGGCCCCGGTTTGATCATGGCGGGGTAAGTGCCGATCCTGCGGCGTCTAATATTTCGTACCTGGAGCAGGTGTTATATACGATGGTATGCGCTGCCTCTTTTGGGTATAAAGACGGCGGGGTAACGGAGGAAGAGTATTATAATCATAACTCCACAACCGGGGAAGTGACTGCGGTTAATAACGGGAATTATGGGAATGCATCACACGGTCACGGCGAGCCCACAGGCGGCTATTTAACCCTGAATGATACCATGTTTAATATGACAGTTCCAAAATTACTGGAAGGAATGGATATTTACGGCTCATACCTGGACTATAACAGCAGTTCTTATAGTTACGTTAATCAGGTTGGACAATACGTATACCGGGGTAAAGAAGGGTTTACCTATGATGAGTCCCTTGCAGCCGGCACAAATGGTCCGGCAGACAGGTTTTTTCTTAATTCAAATTACCCGGCAAACCTAATGTTAAGCGGACTCTGTGTTGGAGACGCGGGAATTCCCAATGGCGGAAGGAATTTAATCACGGCACAAAAATATAATGATGAAGAGGTGGTATATTGGCCTGCCGATTCAGCGGGAATAGGAGAGTTGAATACGGCGCGCTGGATGATCGGCTGGATTGCCCGGGCAGTCTGGGCCGGGGAAGGGCCGTACTATCACGCTGCTTCAAACGCGGAGACTGCGGTAATACAGGGGAAAACCTTTTATAAATACCTGCGGCCTAACGGGGCAGTATACGCCTATGTGCACAAGCCCGATCCTTCCGATGCCGCCACCTGGGAATATATCTATCCTTCCGATGGCGCGGGAGATGATCAGAATCCTGTGGCGGAGCTTGTGGTGCGTCCAACCTGTGCTGAGTTTGCAGGCACCAGGGATTTTACAAACGATATTTCTCTCTCGGCAGGAGATGACTGGACCTTTCGTATTAAACTGGGGAATTCTGTTGATACAACTGTCACTTTTTCCGGCGGTGATACCGTTAGCAGAAGTGAGCTCATTGACGCCATTAACAGCGCTGTAGGCAGTACGGTATGTTTTGAAAATGATGATTACGATCATGACGGTGATGGCGACCTGGTCAGCAGCACCTCCCGAATACAAAGTATTCTAATCAGAAGTACCATTGGTCCTATTCTTTTGGAAAGCCTGGGAGACAGAAATGCCTTACGAGAACTTATAACCGACGGAGGTAATCTCTGGACGGGCACCATTCCGGTATATTCAGCACCGGCTAAAGGGGCCATTCGCCAGGATAAAACATTTTCTACCGTGAGCCAACCTGCGGTTTTCAACCTCAAGGTAGACAACAGTATTGATGTTGATATTACCATTCCTGCCGGAGACTATTCCGGAGATGATATCATTGCAGCCTGTGTTGGCCAGGAAGCTTCACTGGCCCCCTATTTGATCGCCAACGGCAATGGCTTTAAAATCCGGGGAAGCAGTAATGATATTGGTAGCGCAAAGCTAATTATTACGGCCATTTCAGGGGACGGCCTTGCTGAAATATTCGGTGTTAGCGGCAGTTCCATTATCCGCTATCTTGGCAGGGGGAACCGCTATAAAGAATCGTGGCATACCGATTTTTATATGAGTAAAGTGAACCATGGAAATTATACACCGGAACAATGGTCCAGGGCAGACGAAACAGATTCCGGCAGCAAGGAGGCCGGCTGTGTATGGTATGCCGAGAAATTGCCCGAATATTCCGCCACCCGGGAATGCGCTACCCAGGAGGAAACGCTGTATCGGAATTTTCAATGGGTTCTTAATGAAAAGAAGTTGGTGTATGTTATTCCTGTTGTAACATTATCCCCAAAGATAGTTATGTTTCTTAAGATCGAAGGGAACGGGGTCCGGGGACTGGCAAGCGCGAAGAAGCTGAAGAAGCCTGAGGACTACGCTGGGGACTACGATGCGAATAATTGCTGGAGTATAAAAAAGAACGGCAGTGATCTCTATGACGGGGAATCCTTTGAACCGGGAGATTCCCGGATCGATTGTTATATTCCTCATTACGTGAATGAGAATATTAATGAACAGGCGGTCTATACCGGCATCGTGGGAGAGAATTATCTTCTTCCCGATGTCGTGGGAGCAAATATTGCCCC
>JAAENB010001137.1 GCA_024224995.1 bacterium
ATGATCAAGTGTGATGTTGTATCCTCACAGATCGGGATACCGGTTAAAAGCTTTGTTGCGGCGAAAAGCGTCTCTTAAGAATTAATTTTGCTTCCAGACCAGATGCAGATCGCAATGCTATTTAGTTTCTAACCTATTTTTTCCCCGCTTCGCAGGTGCTATTCTTAACCGATCACCGCTTACCCGGCCCACAGGGCCTCCGATTACCTTCCCCCTGCAAACTATATCCTAATCCCGTTGCGGAAAAAATCAAGAGTTATTTATAATTTCAGCTCTTATTTATCAATATCCCGGGATTTCAAGGGAGGAAGAACGTTATTAGCAATTTTAGTGACACCTCTTCAGAAGGTGAGGACTGTTTGAGCAACGCGAGTTCGGCAGCCGGATGAAGAGGTGTCACTAGAATTGCAAGCTGTACCCCCGAAAAATGAGCACTTACATTTCTACTTTTCCCGGATGCGGATAAAAGACTTTACAAATATGGGGGAGTTATTGTAGAGAAAAGATATGGATTGTCTGGAACTACATTTTGATACCCTGGACTGGGTATTGATCCGTCAGACCCTTTCCCTTGCGCTCCTGCGGAACAGGGAGGTTTCTATTGCGGGTGGAGCTGCATTTATCGATGAGAATAATGAGTATTTACCGCTTTTTTTTGATATAAAAAAGATCCTTGGGGATTTAACCGGGGGAGAGCTCCTGAAAGAGAGCACTTCCATCATTATTAAGCCGGGAACATTGAAATACGGACGGTTTTTACTGGAGACCGGGAAATATTCCTCACTTGTTGATATCTTCCTGTTCCTTCTTCCTTCACTATTATACCGGGATTTCAGATCGGTACTGAGCCTGAGAGGGGTAAGCCATTCACCGGTTTCCTATCCCACTTCTTTTGTAAAAGAAACCCTGTTAACATTCCTGGAAAAAACCGGTCATTTCGCGAGCCTCAACCTGGAACGGTTCGGCTTCTACGGAACCGGGGGCGGCCGTGTGGAATCGAGGATATACCCGGCCGAACCGGAATCCTGCGATACCGCGTTTTTTGATGCTGTTCCTGAAAAAAGGGAGATTATTGGCGCAAAGGTCTTTGTATCCGGATTAAGCAGCGGGGCAGCAAAGAGGCAGAAAGAATTTCTGTTGAACGAGCTTGAGCTTCCGGAGAATAAAATCGCCATTATTGAGATAATTGATTCCGACGGGTATGGGAATTCTGTCCAGGTGTTTGGGGAATGCCGCTATACACAGGGAGAATCACCTGTTCCTGTTATATTTTTCAGGGAGATGGAAATATACAATTATGCCGGTGATTTTATTAATGATGAAGAGAATACCATGGAAGCCCTGCGCGATCTTGTAGATGAAAGTAAGGGTTTTATAAATAATAGTCAATTGCCCGGAGCAATTGAGCGGGAACTAATGCCTTATTTGACCCTGTCCGGGCACAGGAGCGAGGCTAAAGATGCTGTATTAAGAGCAACTCGCAAACTCTGCGAATCGCTTTTAATCATCTAACTCCAGAATATTGTCCAGTTCATCCTGCTTTTTGTTTTCCATGAGAAGGTTTTCGTCATCAATATACTTGAAAAAGCTTTTCAAGCCGCTGAGATTTATCAATCCTTTAATGGAATCACTGGCATTCATAAGGAAAAGGTTCATTTTTCGTTCCGAAAGCTCTTCCACGATTTTTATGAGCACCCCCAGGGCTGTACTGTTTAAATGGGGAACTTGTTTCAGGTTTAATATGATGTTTGTATTATCCCCGGTAATCTCTGTTCTCACAAAATCCTTGAGATTCTGTGAATGATCAAAAGATATATCGCCATCAATGTCGATAATATCATATGAAAATTTACTTCTTTTGCTTATTTTTAATTCGCCTCTCATACCAAATCTCCCGGTATATGCTTATATATTTTTGACATTCTGATTCCCTTTAGTGATAGCTATATCATTAAAAGTACTATATTTAAAAAGGATCGATTCTATATACTTTATTTTAGCATACAGGTATTTTATTTTTTTGTCAATTTTAATCTTATTTTTTGGGGCTGCTTTTTCCAATTTTTTTTGCAGATTGAGTATTTCATCATTTATTGACACTACCTGGACCTTTTGAACGCGGGTACTGGTGTTGTACCGGTTGTCGGTAAATATGGGCAGCAGCTCAAACCGGGCTTTTACCCCGTTATTGTCCCTGGAAAGGAATAAATTGACAATTATGGAGTCACGGGTTCCTCTGCTGCTCTGGTTTGAGATAAAATTACCCAGGCTGTAGAAAATATGGCATACCCTGCCGTCGGCCTGGATTATTTTTTCTGCAGGCTGTAGTACATGGGGATGATGCCTTATTACCAGGTCTACCCCTGCGCTGCAGTATTCTTTTAAATAGCGCTTATCTTTTTTTATAGGATGGGGAGCATATTCCATCCCGGAATGGACGTTCATAATAAGATAATCGCACTGT
This sequence comes from bacterium, assembly GCA_024224995.1. Next base: position 2,465 of record JAAENB010001137.1, read on the forward strand.
TCTTTCATCTTCCGAATATCTTCTTTAACTTTCATGCGTGAATAGAACCAGTTGATATAAAAGCCCTTTTGTCTTTTGGGAATTCCGTAATTGAGTATGCCGGTATAGGCAATAAACCCGATCCTGATCCCGTTTTTTGTAATTATTTTACCTGCCCTCGTAAGAGCCTCGTTTTTATTTACGCCAATGACATCAAAATTATATTTTTCCAGCTCTTTTAAAGTGGTTTTTATCCCTATTGCTTTCCGGTCCAGAATATGATTGTTGGCAAGAGTGACCATGGTAATGCCCGATTTTTTAAGCGAAGGCAGTACATCGGGATAACAATTGAATACAAAATTGCCGCTCTTGTAGGGCGGTAATATTGGAAATTCCATATTTCCCAGAACAATATCGGATTGTTTGAACGAAGGAGCTATTTTTTCAAAAAGAAAGTCGAATCCTTTGTTGTTCAGGGATTTCCCTGTTTCGGGATCAATCTTATTCTGCCGCCGTGCGCTCGATTTTACCGGGCGATGCATGATGATATCACCGGTAAACGATACTTTTACTTCGCTGTTTCCCCCATAACCGGGTGACATCCGGCAAAGAACAGTGGTTAATATCGTAAATATGAATAATACTGCAAAAATGTACGCTTTTTTCATGAAAGATGCTCCACGCTTGTTTCTCTATTATTAATAGTATTGTTTAACTCTATGAGTGTCAAGTATCTGTCAATTTTTATTTTTTTGTTTGTTACTGAGGGATAGGGTGCGCTCGGAAATTAGCCCCTGCTTTCCTCCACCCAGTCGAAAAAACGTCCTGTTTTGCGCCTGGGCGTCGCCGTCCTGGCTCCTGTTCCGGAAAGCAGGGACTAATTTCCTGACATCGTTATAAATCCTAAAAGATTAAACTGCTACTGAGGAATAGACGCATATAGTTCTTTTAAAGAACAGGAGAAGTCTATTGACGGCAAAATAAGCTGTTCATCCGGTTCTGCCAGTACCTGGTATATCCATTTACCGTCATCTCTACGCTGATATATTTCTACCTGCATGGTTTCCTGGCTGATTAACACATATTCTTTCAAGGATGGAAGGCTCTGGTAGTGGAGGAATTTTTGCCCGCGATCATACTGTTCCGTACTGGGAGAAAGAACCTCTACTATGGCAGCAGCATCATTAACCATATCCTCGTTTATATATGCTTTTTCATCACACACAACCATTATATCGGGATAAACATAATGCTTATGAGTCTCAATTTTTAAGCGCATATCCGCCACATAGGGTTCACATGGCTTATTTGCCAGGTGGTTTCCCAGCAACCGTATTGTATTCCTGGTTAAAACATTATGGCGGCGGGATGCTCCAGCCATAGCAAAACATTCACCCCGGTAATACTCACTCTTTTCAAGAGCTTTCCGCTCCACATCAAGATATTCCTCTTCGGTCATACAAGAATCAATAATATAAACATAATAAAAAGCAAGCTTTTTTCAATAGACATCGGTTTGATTTAGATATGTACTCAAAAATAGAGAGCAAACGTTATTTGTCTCGATCGCATCGGGATAGTGACACCTCTCAAGAAACTAAATTTTGCTTGTGCGCGGGCCTTGAAGTAGTATGGGCTCTTTGGATTGCTCCGGAACTCGCTCCGCTCAAACAGTCCTCACAACCCAAAGAGCCCATACTACTTCCAGGCCAGATGCAGCTCGCAA
>JAAENB010001138.1 GCA_024224995.1 bacterium
CCGGATGCGGAAGAATTAAAAACAATACGGGATAAACCGGGAAAACGGCTATCGTGCGTAACCCGTGTTGAAGGAGAGGTATCTATTCGAATTGAAGAAGATATGGGGGCCAATAAAAAGGCCCGTGACTGGTTTATCAGCAAAATAGCAATAACACCCGGGGAATTAGCAGAATACGGAATAGCTGTTGATATAGGAACAACTACGGTCCAGGTATCACTCACGGACCTGAAAAATCAAAAATCCTGGCTCATTGATTCATTTTTAAATCCCCAACGACGATACGGACACGATATAATAGCACGAATATCGGCAGCTGCCGAAAAAGAGACAGCGAAACAGATAAGCAGCCTTGTACGGGGGGAGATTGTATCTTCCATAAAAAGGGGTCTCTCTTTACTGGATCTTGAACCGGCAGGAATACGAGAAATAGTCTTTTCCGGCAATACAGCAATGACATATTTCCTTTTTGGCTTAGATCCGGCCCCACTGGGAGTTTTTCCATACACAGCATCACACATTGACTATGAAAACTACACCGGGAACGATATAGGCTTTAATTTGAAGAATAATGCTGATATCTACGCACTTCCGGCAGCCTCATCATATTTGGGAGGCGACCTGGTAGGGGGACTCGCGCTTTTGGACAGGCTCGGTTATAAAGAAAAGACCTTTTTTATTGATATTGGCACAAACGGGGAGATATTTCTGCGGAATAAAAGCGATGAAATATATGCCACTTCCTGCGCAATGGGGCCGGCTCTTGAAGGGATGAATATTTCCCACGGAATGACTGCTGATGAAGGAGCTATCAACCACATACAGTTCGATAAAAACTCCGGCAAACTGCATTTTTCTATAATTGGCAATACCGATCCTGTAGGGATCTGCGGCACCGGTATAATCGACGCCATAGCTCTATTACTTGAAAAAGATCTGGTTCAACCAACAGGAGCCTTTAATAAGAAGCTCTTACAGGAAGAAATAGCAGCATATTCAAATATACACTATAATGCCGAGACAAAAAGCATACACCTCTACGAGGATATCGCGCTCTCGCAAAAAGATATCCGCAATATCCAGCTGGCAAAAGGGGCCAGCCTGGCAGCAGCAAACATACTCCTGAAAGAATCGGGCACCGATCCCGATGAAATAGAGCAGGTCATAATAGCCGGAGCGTTTGGAGAAAATCTTGATATAAATAACTTCAAAAAGCTCGCCTTTATACCGGAATTTAAGAACGCGTCATATCATTTCCTGGGAAATACCAGTTTAAAAGCAGCAGAACTCGCGTGCCATGACTTTTCCTTCAGGGAAACGGCAAAAACACTAAGAAACAGTTTAAGGGTGATAGAACTCTCCGAACACCCCGCGTTTAACGATCTTTTTCTGAAGTCATTCGATTTTTTTACCCCTCTTAAAAAAAAGCTTGTATAAACTTTATTTTTTATATATATTGATTAATATACCGGCTTTATGTTCAAATAAACGGTATACCAGATCACTATGTTTAATACAAAAAGTAATTATTTGTGTAACTCTTTTCTCAGTTTTGTTCTAATTAGTAATATGCATATTGCAAAAAGCAGGACGTATACATTACTATACAGTATGTACTGTATTCCCGTAGGCGTAAGATCTTCTTTAAATAAGTTATCCGGCTAAACAAGGAGTAAAGCTTTGCCAATTAAATCAAACCAACTAATTTACACATTTTCCCAGGTGGGAAAAGCAATCGCAATCATATTCGCAGGAAGCATGCTGGCACATATTGCAGTTATGCTTTTGGGTGTCTATTTCGTACAAACGCCATTATATTTAAATTTTGAAACCAATTTTATCAGCAATCTTTTCTCAATCTCCATGATCCCTTTAATCGGTATTTACAGTATTTTTTCCCTTACAATTCTGTTTCTGTGGCAGCGGCTCAAAAAAGCGACTCTGAAGTCGCATCAAAGAGAGGTAGAAAGCGAAAAAGAGAGAGTTATGCTCGAAGCTACCCAGAATATTGCCGCCTTAATCGGAGAACATATTGCCAAACATAACTCCGAAATAATCAAATGGACGGAAATCCAGAAGCGGAAGGGAAAACAGGTCTCGGAAAAAGTGGAATATTCCAGCAAATGTGTTGCCGCGGTACTTGAAAGCCTGTCGGAAATAGCATTTCTTTCTCCGTATATCGACTTGCAGCCTAAAAACATTGAAGATATCGAAAAAATGATCCTTAACAAACTGGAATCTATTCCGGAGTATCATGACGCTAAATTTATCAATAAAGGAAGAGAAGAAACCCCAACAGTCACTTCCATCAACAAAACCGGAGATATTGGCAATACCAGCCAGACAGTATTGTGCAGGGCGATTTAGACAGGCTCAAGGATCAAGGTAAAAGGCTCAAGTAGAAAAAAACCCCTTTAACGAGGGGTTTTTTGCTTTGTTTTTAACAAAATTTACCGCACACACAAAAAAATGCTATACATGTATAAAGCAATCTGTATATATGTAATTAATTCTAAAGGAGAAAGGAACTATGTCTTTAAAGAAGTTTAACATATATAAGTTTATCCAAATTGCTTCTTATATCCAGTCTAATTCCAATAGTTCCAATCACATGAAGTTGTTGAAATTGCTTTTTTTTGCAGACCGATACCATTTAAGAAATTATGGAAACCTTTTGACTTTTGACAATTATTATGCTTTAAAATATGGTCCTGTTGGGTCTCAATCAAAAAATGTATTAGCGCTCGATTTTGATTATTTGTATAATATCTCTGAAGATGAAGCGAACTATATCAATGATAGAGTTCATAAAATTAATGAAAATGATCTGGAAATAAAAGAAAAAGAATTTTCTTCTCTTGCTAAAAGTAAAATCGAAGCATTAGATTTCTCTATAAACAACTTTGGTAATTTTGACAGATTTGATCTGGCGAATATAACACATGATTATCCGGAATGGAAAAGATATAAACAGTTGTTTGATGGTCAATTGACTAACCAGGAAGTAATCCACAATGGAGATTTTTTTAAAAATCCAAACCTAAATGATAGTGAATTTATTAAACAGTTTTTAGGAGAAGACCCTTTCAAAGAAGATCCGGAGTATTTGGCTTTAAGAAAAGAAAATTTTTTAGAAACGAACCTGTGCTGCTAAATGCTGCTGCCAAAAGATTTAATAGAAGAAGTAAAAATTACAAGAGGTTTCACTTTTAGTGGGATCTTCCCCGGCAATTCCAAAATTCCACATATCTGTATTGTGATTAATTCTAATGTAATAGACGGGCAGACGGTTTATTATGTCTTCATGACTTCAAAAGTTGAAAAAGCTCGAATTCTATTTAAGAAGGATATTGACGCACTTGTCGAATTGGAAGAAGATGAATATCGTGATTATTTTCCGGAAGATCGTCTGAAAGAAACGTGCATACAATGTGATGTCGCTCACTTAGAAGAAATCACACAGAGCGAGCTATTGGAAAAACTTTCTAACGGCGATGCAGTAAAAGCAAATAATGTTAAGAATTCTGTTATTGAAAAAATAACATTTGCCATTGAAAACAGTATTACCTATGATGAAGATGACAGGAAACGAATATTGAATTAACTCTCTGATTCTTGAAACGTTACGGAGGCATTTTTAAAATGGAAGAAGAATTCGCGTATGAACTAAGGCAAGGTTATGGTTCCAGTGAATTATTAATTGAATTTGATGCAATTAATGATCCCGATACGCTTTTAACTGAACTAATTCAATTATTGAAAAAAAATAAATTTATATTTGATGACATAGATGATGTATGGATGAATGATGAAATTTGGATTCATTTTTCCTCAAAAAATGGAAACATAACAATTACAAAAGATATTTGGGATCTCATATTTATTATGGGGAATAAAAACCAAAAGGACATTTTGAGAATAGATGAGATATTAATCAATTCAGGACGATTTAAAAAAAAGAAAAATTCAATTTTCCACTATATAAAAAGAAGTTTCCTTAACCTTAAAAATAACTTCTCCGGTATATAGGTACAACTTATTCTTCCCGTGACCTCAGAGACATGAATGCCGCGACAAAGCTGCCCAGGCAGGAAAAAACTCAAACCGCTATCCTGAAAATCTTATTTCCCGTTATTTTCATCAACAACATTATTTAGAAAAACACCCGTTGTACTTCGATAAGTTATGACTCTATTAACTATTATTTTTATAGCAGTTGTCAGTATTTTTTTCCTGCCTCAATATTTAAAAAAGTTGACTATACAAAAAAAATGATATAGAATATATAAAAAGGAAATGGAAATGGAAAAAGAAATGAAAAAATTCAGGAGTCTTGCTTTTAAGGGGGGAATAACTCTTACGACAATCACTCTCGGTCTTTTTGTGATTATAATATTAATTGTGAATGTAAGAGGAAAAAAGCTGATTATTAAAGAATCATCAAGAATGATAGAAAAAACAGGTAATAAGGCAATTGGAGATATTACTATAAGATCCCGTGAGATTGCGTCTCTCACAAGGAATCTAGGCGCCATAGCTGAAAAATTGCCGAAAGATGAAACCTTTTTTCATAAAGTTCTTCCGAATGTGCTTGATTTTAACAATGACCTGGCTGTTGCAGGCGGTGGTGTCTGGCCCGAGCCATTCCAGTTCCATAAGAATGTGGAGAGAAGAAGCTTTTTCTGGGGTAGGGAAAAAGATGGAACATTCAAATATTATGATGATTATAATAAACCCGGACCCGGTTATCACAATGAAGAGTGGTACGTAACCGTGCGATATCTAAAACCAGGAAGACCCTCATGGAGCATATCCTATGTTGATCCGTATTCCTATCAGCCAATGGTAACCTGTACTGTCGCCACTTATGAAGGAGACAAAATAAAAGGTACTGTTACAATAGACCTTAAGCTGGAAGGATTAAAGGCTTTCATGGATGAGGTGCAAAAAGAGATGGGCGGATATGTATTCCTGCTTGATAGAAATAATAAGTTTCTAACTTTCCCTAAAACAAAACTTGTGCAAAAAACAACAGAAGACAGCAAAGGAAATAAAACCACAGATTTCATTTTTGTATCGGACTTTACAAAGAAGGAGCCGCTCTTTGCTCCAATATCGAAAGAGCTTGAGCAAATGGATAAAGAGATCCTGGCCAGGGCAAGCAAAATGCCGGGATATCGAGCTGATCTTATTGAAAAGATTGACAAAGATAGTTACCAGATCGACAAGGCTGGTGCCGAATACCTTGCGGCAGTTATTGCGGATCCATTGAAATCAGATATATCAAAAACCAGATTATTTAAGAGTTTTACAATAGATAATGATTTTATAACAAAAGAAAAATCAATCGTATATCTTTTTTCGATACCGGATTCATACTGGAAATTTGTTGCGGTCAAGCCACTATCAGAGGCGGAAGCTGTTGCCACGCATATTACAAGAGAGTTGGTACTCTTCATGGTTGTTTCTATTCTAATTCTAATTATTGTTATGACCTTTATAATGTTTAGAAGCCTGGTAACCCCCTTGAATATTTTAATGGATGGCGTTAAGGAGATCAGCAGCGGTAATCTTAAGAATAAGGTTGAGTTTGAATCAACTGATGAACTTGGGAAACTGGCCTACTTCTTTAATGAGATGTCCGCTGAACTTCTCATTCACCAGGAAAACCTTGAAGGACTTGTGGAAAAGAGGACACAACAGCTAAAAGATGCCATGGAGGAACTCTGGGGAGAAATGGAACTGGCGAAAAAAATTCAGACTGTTCTTTTACCCCAGAAACCGGAAATCATCGGGTATGATATTGCCGCAAGCCTTTACCCGGCGGATGAAGTTGGCGGCGATTACTTTGATGTTATATCAGAGGGAGGTTATAACTGGATTATTATCGGAGATGTATCCGGGCATGGAGTGCCTGCCGGACTTATTATGATGATGGCACAGACCGCTATACATACCGTGTTAACCGAAAATCCCGGAATACTTCCTTCGCAGCTTCTGACCGTTATTAATAAGATCATTTCAAATAATGTTTCAAGGCTCGGGGAAGATAAATATATGACCATGACGGTTCTTGCTGTTCATAAAGATGGTTCATTTACATTCTCCGGTCTTCACCAGGATATCCTGGTATACCGTTCAAACACTAAAAAACTTGATATTATTGAGACACAAGGGATGTGGCTGGGTATTCAGACTGATATATCGGATATGAATAATGTGTTAAATATGAAGCTTGATAAAGGAGACTGCATGCTGCTCTACACCGATGGCCTGACTGAGGCTGTAGACAAAAATGGAAAGATGTATGGCGACGATAAATTAGCAGAAATGATTAAGAATAATGGCGATAAAAAAGCTTCGGAAATTCATAAAATTATCAATGATTCAATTGAGTCCTTTGAAACACCGGATGACGTCACACTGCTTGTTTTAAAAAGATTGTAAGCATCAATTTAATACCAGTTGTTTCCGGTCTTTGAGATTAATAATTGTTTTAAGTGATGAATTACTTAAATAAATGATTTTTAAATTCTCTACCATTCCCTGAGATCCCGGATGAGATGAGGCAACAAGGGCATACTACTTTTAGTGAGAAACTTTCACCTTGCCCCTTGTTCCTTGCTCCTCATTTTTCTGAAAAACAAGCTCCCCCGCGTAGTTGAAGGTTTTATTACTAACGGAATCTTTAATAATAACAGTACCATCATTATGAAGTCCGGATATCCTGCCTGTTCGTTCTATGCCATTGTCTTCATATAAAACCCGCTCACCTACGGAGTTTGAGACTTCAGTCCATTCCTGAAGAATAACATCGGGAATAGGTACAACAAAATTCTGTAAGGCTATTTTCAGTTGTTCTAATATATCCGAAAGAATAGAACTTAATTCAAATTCTTTTCCCGTAATCTCTTTTAATGATATTGCTTTTTCAGCAATTTCCGGCGGATAATCATCGCTATTTATATTGATCCCCACTCCCACAATAACTCTGGGCTCTCCCCGGAAAATGGTCTCACACAGGATGCCGCCCAGCTTTCTGCCGTTATAATATATATCATTTGGCCATTTCAGCTTCAATTTCCTGTCAACATAGTGGAAAAGCGCCCGGTATACTGCCAGGCCCGCGTAAAATGTTATGGTAGCAAGATTTTCCGTATTATTTGGAATAAAAACCGTTGAAAAGGTCAAATCGAGCCCCGGTTTGCTGATCCAGTTCCGGGCATACCTGCCTCTTCCCCCTGTCTGCATCAGGGCCTGTACAGTGAAAAAATTCTCATCCAGCAGTTCGGGATGTTTTTTCAGATAATTATTGGTAGAATCTATAGTTTCAAGTGTAATAATCATTAGTTACTGTTGCATCATTTGGTTTAATACGTCAATAATTTTTATAGACAGCCAGCTATCTCATGAAAATAAATCTTGTTGACACATCAAAACTGAAATAGTATGATTATTTAACATATTATACAGGAGAAATAGAAAATGACACGAATTTCACTGGAACTGGTTCCCCGGGACGCGGATTCGCTGCAGGCCGACCTTAAATACGTAAAAGAAAACTTTAAAGATATAACCGCTATAAATATACCCGATCTTCTAAGATTTAATGTTCGAGGCTGGGAAGGCTGTAAAATAGCAACACAATATTATTCCGATACTATTGCCCACATCCGGGCTATTGATTTTGATATTGTGGAAGACTTTCCATTAACTGATTATTTACTGGAAAACGGAATAAAAGAGATACTCATTATCGAAGGGGATATGCCCCAGGATATGGGACACATAACATACCCCACAAAATCGGTACAGCTCATTAGAAAAATAAGAAAAGCGACTGATGATATCACCATATACGCGGCCATTGATCCCTACCGGTCCGGTATCCGCGAAGAGTTTGACTACATCCGGGAAAAAATCGACTCCGGCGCGAACGGCTTTCTTACGCAGCCCTTTTTCGACATGCGCCTCCTGGAAATATACGCTGAACAGCTCAAAGGCACGACCGTTTTCTGGGGTTTAAGCCCCGTAGTATCGGAACGGACCAGGAATTACTGGGAATCAAGAAACCGGGCCTATTTTCCGGCCTATTTTGAGCCAACCCTGGAATGGAACCTTGATTTCACCAAACAGGTCATTCAATTCTGTAAAGATGAAGATTTCGATCTCTATTTAATGCCTATCAGGTACAACCTTGAAAAATATTTAAACGGGATCTTTAACTCGTAAAACAAAAAAATTATCACTAACAAAGGGGACACAAAACGCAATCAGGGATTTGAGTAAGCCCTTTTTGGGTTGTGAGGACTGTTTGAGCAACGCGAGTTCCGCAGCAACCCAGAGAGGGCTTACTCGAATCCCCGCTGCACACACTTATAAACCATGAAAATCTTACTAACAAACGACGACGGCTATTCCGCCCCTGGCATACAAGCCCTATACGAGGTCTTTTCAAAGCACCATACCGTCTATATGATAGCCCCGGACAGGGAAAGAAGCGCATGCTCCAACGCCTTTACCCTGAGAGCGGAAATTAATGTCAAAAAGGTAGAAGAAAATTTATACGCCATTTCCGGATATCCTGCCGATTGTGCCATTATCGGAATTAATGGAGATATCATTCCTGAAGTAGACATGGTTGTTTCCGGGATCAATCACGGACCCAATATCGGGGACGATATGGTCTATTCCGGCACTGTTGCCGGAGCCCGCACTGCCTTCAGTCTCAACAAAACAGGGATTGCAATATCGCTCGATTGTTTCGGCAGCTCATCGGATTATTTTCATGACGCTGCGGAATTTTTGATATCATTTATCGAAGAGATCCGGGACGAAGCCGCGAAAAAACCGATGCTTTTTAACATCAATTATCCCGATCTTCCAAAGAGTGAAGTAAAAGGGGTTAAATATACCACAACAGGGAAACGGATCTACTGCGACACCTATGAAAAAACAATAACCGGCAGCAATGAAATGGTCCTGCTCCTGAGAGGAGACCTGGACGCGGTAGAGATCAACGGCTCGGATATCACGGAACTGACCAGGGGCTATATTTCTATCACCCCCCTGACTATTGACTCTACGGACTATTCATATCTTAACAAAAAAAAGAATTATGGCTGATATAGATCTGCTAGAAAAATTAAATAAATTCATGGAATCGGCACTGGAACGATTCTCTGAGAAGAACTACAATGAAGCGATCCGGGAATTAAAAGCAGCTGAGGTTCTTGATAAAGAAAACCCGGCAATTTTATATAATATCGGGGTCAGTTATTCCCGGCTGGGCCTGCATAAAACCGCGATAGAATACTTCGAACGGCTCATCAATTTACGAGCCGCCTTTGTGGAGATTCTTACCGTAAGAAAGCTCCTTGCTTACGCGCTCATTCAAACAAAGGATTACAAAGAAGCTGAGAAAAATATCAATGCCGTAATAAAAGTATCACCATCGGACGCAGCAGCTTTTAACATGAAAGGATACTGCCTTGAAAAACAGGGGAAATTGGACCATGCCGTAAAGGTTTACCAGGCCGTACTCAAGATCGATACCCATAATTATACCGCTTATAATTCCCTGGCCTTTATTCTCGCGCAATCAGGCGGAAGCCTGGACGAGGCCCTGAAATACGCGAAAACCGCTTTTGAATCCAACACAAATAACCCCGCCTATCTCGATACCCTGGGCTATGTGTATCTCAAAAAAGGCAGACTCGATGTTGCGGAAGAGTATCTTAACCGGGCGTTAAAGCTGGCTCCCCTTGCGGAAGAGGTTAAAGGGCATATTGCGGAGCTGGGAAAGCTCAAATGAAAGATCAAGTTTAAATATTTATGAATTCCTCTGTTTTATAATCTTCTCAGACAAAGATTCAACACTTTCATCTTTAAGAATCTCCTTACGATCCTTTGAATAATCACCACTACCCAGTTCAAATTGTTGGAAAAAACGTATCATTCCTACAGGACCAAGCTCCCGCATAAGCACTTCAGTACCCAGTTGCCGTATATGAGCTAATGTCAGATATTCTTTTTTCATTTATATGACTTCCTTAAAAATAAAGTCGCCGTCAACCATACCGTTTCAGTTCTTCATCAATTCGTTCTTTCAAGAACATTTTAATTAAAGATTGATAGGGCACATCTCTCTTATGGGCTATTACGCGTAACTCGTTCAGCATAAATTCCGGCAGCCTCAATGAAATAGTCTTTAAAGAAGGTTTTAATTTTGGAAAAGATGATGATTCTGCTTCGTCCCAATCCATGTATTCAGTAGAATCATGATTTGCCCAAAACGCTCTCTCTTCATCTTCATTCTTGAATTTTGGAATCTCTTTTAATTTTTTCATAAACAAATGTATACTACAACAATATACATCTATAGTCAAGATAATTTTAGTGAAACGGTTTCAAGTTTAAGGATTTACTTACAATCCTTATATTTTCTTGACTAAAATTTTGTTTATTATTATTAAGATCTTTAGAGGAACAACTCACCCATGAAAATGCTCTCACGGTTCTCGCTCTACGGCTTCTTAAAGAACATGCAGTTCTTTGAGCCCTTTCTCATCCTCTACTTTCTGGATCTGGGCCTGAGCTTCTTTCAAATAGGCATCCTCATCTCTTTCCGTTCCGTATGCGTGAATATAATGGAAATCCCCAGCGGGGCCTTAGCCGACCTGTACGGAAGAAAAACCAGTATGATAGTCTCACTCATGAGCTATATAATCTCGTTTGTCATATTTGCCCTTTTGGGCCGGTTTGAGTTCCTTTTTTTGGCAATGCTCTTTTTCTCAATAGGAGAAGCATTCCGCACGGGAACCCACAAAGCCATGATATTTGACTGGCTCCGCCAGAATGACCGGCTCCATGAAAAAACCAGGATATACGGATATACCCGGTCCTGGTCCAAAATAGGGAGCGCTGTCTCGGTAATAATCTCCTCATTGATCGTGATATTTCTGAAAGAATATCGCCTTATATTTCTTTTTTCGATAATCCCCTACCTGCTGGGGATCTGGAATATGATAAATTATCCGTCATATTTAAACGCGAAACAGGCGGAAGGGAAAGTGAATATCAAAAAAATATTTTCTCATCTCTTTGGAAGCCTGAAAAACGCCATAGGAAACAGGAATATGCGGCGGCTCATAATCCAGAATATGGGTTTTGAAGGAATATTCAGGGTATCGCGGGACTATTTACAGCCCATAATCAAGGCCCAGGCAGTTCTCCTGGCCGGGTTCCTGGTACTGCCTGAAAAAGAGAGTACGGCAATAATCATAGGAATAGTATATTTCATTCTGTACCTGGTATCGGCATCGGCCTCACGGAATTCTCACAAATTCGCGGAAAAAGCCAAAAGCGAAAAAAAAGCGACAATTTTGCTCATATTCATAGCTTTTATAATAGTACTGATCTCATCAGCAGGAGTCTGGCTAAATCTGCAAATTGCGGCCATAATAGCATTTATATCATACTATATACTCCAGAACACCTGGCGCCCAATCCTGGTATCCCAATATGATAATTTCGCGGACAAAGACGAGCAGGCAACCATACTGTCACTGGAATCACAGGCCAAAACCATAGGAATACTTATCCTGGCACCCATATGCGGATACCTGGCAGATACAGCAGGTATCCATATGTCTCTGCTAATCCTGGCAATATTGCTAATAATCCTGGGAATATTTTCGATAAATGAAGAAAAAGTAAACTCAAGAACCGAAAGCTGATATAAAAAACTCTTTATTTAGCAATTATTTAGCACTAACAAATAATTAAAATTAATCTCTTGACATTTCTTAGGTATTTGGCACATTACGATATATATAAATTTTATTATTTATAAAGTGTCGCAGGCATTTTACACATTATTACAATCCATATCCAGGAAAAGCGATGAAGTACAACCACAAAATTTCATCTGAGGTTATTGACAATATCCCTATAATCATTATTGAAGGTGATATGACATCCGATGGAGACCGAGATGTAAAAAAGGTCTACTCCCAGTTAAAAGATGATTTTTCAATGGATAAAATTATAATTAATTTTGAGCAAACAAAATTTATCAACTCTTCAGGAATTGCTACATTGATAAATATTATCCAGGATGTTAATGAAAGAAACGGAGAAATTGCTTTTGTTGGTATGTCAGATCACTTTAAAAAGGTGATGGATATTGTAGGAATAACTGATTTTGTACAAGTATTTGAGACCAACCAGAAAGCTGCTGAAATAATAAAAAATTAGATCTCCTGGTATAGACTTTTAGCAGTTATTCTTCATCATTTAACTCCATCATTACAAAGCATACAAGAGTATAGCAGAATTCTTCAGGATACCCTGTGTATACTTTTTTAATTATTTATTCAGAATAGGATTGCTAAATGGCAAAAAAAGTAAAAAAGACCGAAGATTGTATATTCACAATAGACGCAGGGACTCAATCCATTCGAGCAGCTCTGATAGACCTGAAAGGGAACATCTGCGAAATGGTAAAAACTGAGATTGAACCGTATTTTTCCGTAAATCCGGGATGGGCTGAACAGCATCCGGAATATTACTGGAAAATTCTAACCCAGACCTGTAAAAAATTGATGAAAGAGAGCTCTTTCCATAAAGGAGCTATAAAAGGGGTAACTCTAACAACCCAGAGAGGCACTGTAATTAACCTGGACGCCGATGGGAATCCTCTACGTCCTGCTATTGTGTGGCTGGATCAAAGAAAGGCTGAACTGGGAAAATGGCCTACGCTTCCATTAAAAGCGGCTCTAAAAGCAGTAAACCTGTACGAAGCGCTCACTCATACTATCAAAGAATGCGAAATAAACTGGCTGCGGCAGAACCAGCCCGAAATATGGGAAAAAACCCATAAATATCTCTTTCTTTCCGGATACTTTACTTATAAATTAACCGGAGAATTTACCGACTCCAAAGGAAGCACTGTTGGTTATGTTCCTTTTGATTATAAGGCCCAGGAATGGGCTCCTGCTAACAATATGAAACACAAACAATTCCCGGCAGATGTTTCCATGCTGCCTGATCTTGTTGATCCAACGGAAATAATGGGGTATATTACCCAGGAAGCATCAAAAGCCACGGGTATTCCCAAAGGACTGCCGGTTATCGCAGCTGCGGCAGACAAGGCATGCGAGGTCTTAGGATCGGGTTGTATTTCTCCGGAAATAGCCTGTCTCAGTTACGGAACAACAGCAACAGTTGAAACCACAACAAAAAAATATGTTGAAGTAGTGCCCCATTTCCCTCCATACCCCAGTGCCATTCCCGGAGCCTACAACACGGAAGTAATGATATACCGGGGATACTGGATGGTAAGCTGGTTCAAAAATGAATTCGGCTTGCGAGAAGAACAGCTTGCTAAAAAGAAAGGAGTGGCTCCGGAACAGCTGTTCGACGAGCTGATTAAAGAGATTCCTCCCGGATCAATGGGACTGACCCTGCAGCCCTTCTGGTCTCCCGGGGTAAAAGTACCCGGTCCGGAGGCAAAGGGAGCTATTATCGGGTTTGGAGATGTTCACACCAGGGCGCATATTTACCGGGCCATACTTGAAGGCCTGGCATATGCTCTTAAAGATGGAGTAATTAAAACAGAAAAGAAAAACAGGGTAAAAATAGAAAAATTACGGGTCTCGGGAGGCGGTTCTCAAAGCACTGTTGCCATGCAGTTAACTGCCGATATATTCGACCTGCCTGCGGAACGGCCTCACACTTTTGAAACATCAGCTCTTGGCGCGGCTATTGACGCGGCAGTTGGTTTAAAATTATATCCAAATTTTGAATCGGCAATAGGAGAAATGACTCGAGTAGGAGATGTTTTCGAGCCCATTCCCGAAAACAGGGATATATACAAAGGTCTTTATGAAAATGTCTACCTCAAGATGTATGACAAACTAAAACCCCTGTATGATGATATAAGAAATATTACCGGGTATCCTGCGAAGAGTTAATCAGGGATCAAGGGCCAGGGATCAGGGGTCGGTGCTTTATGCAACGGGCCCTTTTTTTATCTTTTTATCCCCTTTTAAAAAAAAAAGCTTGAAAATGAACTAAAAATTTATTAAATTTGAACCATAAAATGATTAAAAGTGGTTCAAAATATGAGGCAAAATACAAGTTCCATAACTATTCACAACCTGGAAGAGTCGCTCAATCTTATGATTCGAAAGCGGGCGGAAAACCTGGGCATCAGTTTAAGCAAAACCATAAAAATGCTGCTCAGGCAGGCTCTTGGCCTGGACCCAAATGGCCCAAATGATCACCGGCGTGATTTCATGGACATTGTTGGTGCCTGGACAGAAGAAGACGAAAAAGAATTTTTGGAAAAAACCAGAGACCTTGGTGAAGTTCATCCCGGAGATTGGGAATGAAAAAAATTCTCCTGGATACCAATGCCTACAGTGGTTTTCTCCGGGATGATGAAAAGGTTTATGACATGCTTGCCGGTGCGGACACTGTGTATATGTCAATTATTGTTCTGGCTGAATTATACACGGGCTTTAAAGGCGGGTCAAAAGAGACCTGGAACAAAGACCTGCTTCAAAAATTCCTCAAAAAACCGACTGTTGAAATAATTGACGCTTCAGCGGAAACCGCTGAAATCTTCGCCCATGTTAAATCTACCCTGAAACGATCCGGCAGCCCTATTCCCATTAACGATGTATGGATCGCGTCCCATGCCCTTGAAACGGGGTCTTTGCTCGTTACTTATGATGAGCATTTTAAGAAGGTGCCCGGGGTGAGGTTGTGGGATTATGTGGTTTAAGGTCAGAGCCTAGAAGAAAAGTCGCTTGAATATCACGGTTTTGAAAGCGAAAAGCGTATATTTTTGTAACAATATTAAATTATTGACACTTACTTAATATACACCAATAATGTTCAAAAAATAAATATTCTAAAGTATAAATAATGATAGAAATAATGCAAGATAACCCTAATATTATAATATTAGGCGCCTGGAATACTGCCATTTTATCTCCAAATTGGCTTAAAGAACAGTTTCCCGATATCATTGATGATAAAACCGTAAAAATTGAGGCAGGATTTGGAATTAACTCAAATTTTGTATTCCATATAGACAATATCAAAATTATTCCAAGTGCCAATCGACTGATATTTGTAGCCAAGAGTGGAGAAGAACCTACTTATAAAAAAATTAAAGCTCTTGCGACAGGGATAATAGAACTATTACCTCACACTCCAATAATATCTGTGGGGCACAATATAGCCTATAATATTCAAGATCATAATATTAAGATATTCACAGATGCAATTCTAAATAATGAAAACAATTTTTATGAAACTAACCTGGATCAGGAGTTAGTAGCAAGAAATATCAAGCATTCAATCGCGGCAGAAAAGCACCTATTAAATATTGAATATAAAATTGAAAGAGAAATCAAAATCATTAACTTAAATTTTCACTATGACATTAATAGCTTTGAAATGCTCATTCAAAGCATTAACTCTTTTGAAGAAAATGTTCAATATTCGAATACTATAATAAAAAAATTAGTGAGTTAACCATGGCAGCAAATCCAACATTAACTTTTGATTACTTAACAAACAATAACTTCGATCAACTTTTTGATTATTATGAAGTCACTCCCGTAGATTCTTATGAAGATAAATCATTTAAAGCTACATCGACTTTTCCAATAAGTATAGATAAAGCACAGGACAGATTCTCTTTTCAAGAGACTATATCGGATTCATATATTAAAAAACAATTACTTGCCAGACTTGACTCCATCAGTTACCCTCGTGATTGGGTAAACCAGGGAATCAAACCTATCAATATTCAGTGTAAAAAATTAACGGAAAAAGTTTTACTAAATTTATATGAAAATTACCATTTAATACCTACCCGTATAGCCCCAAGTATTGAATCAGCATACTTCCTTAAATATATCAACTATGACAATAACAAAGAACTAATAGTTGAAATTTATAATGATTTAGATATTGCTGCTTTAATTAACAAAAATAAAGAAATTATATTTAGCTTTGACAGCAGCACAAATGACTATACAAATGATTTTAAAAAAATTACTAAAATTTTTAAATCTTACTAATTACCCAAAAGAATTAAAAATATCAGGGAGGAAAAAGTTAAAAACAAGTGACTTTTTAAACACTGATAAACTTTATCATGGATTTAGCAAAAAAGATTTAGATGAAGATAATAAATTAGATTTAAATACTATACGGTTTCCAGACTTTTCATGCAATTGGGATCGATTTTCAAAGCCTGATCATATTCATTACAGAGAAAACGGGAATAGAAATGATGGTTGTTATTCATTTACAGTAGAAATATCAAGGTATAAAAAAATAGCAACTCCAGTTCATGACCCTATTAAAGAGCCACTGGAAAATTACTCACATGCTGAAATACGTCAACTGAAAGAAGATGAAAATATTCTATTTGAACCTCCTAAAAACAGAAAATTAAAATCAAAAACGTTAAAAAGTAAAAGATTAGAATATAGGCAAAATATCATCAATAATTTGTTAATTGAAATTGAACCTAAATAATCGCTACTGCGAGTTGTCGAGGGCTTTAAAGACGAAAACTATGTTGACGCAGAAAGAGTGCAGCAGTTTCAACCGCTTCTACCACGCAATAAAACAATAAAAACCCCCTAAACGGCCACTTTTTCTCCAATCTTTTGAATTTAATTGACATTTTAGCTCTGGTATGCTAAACTATTTTAGCTGGATTATCTATTAACATGAGGAGTTATTATGAGTGTATTACGATATTCTTCTTCAAAACAGGGAAAAGTCATGGTAATTAACATTGGCGGAAACCTTGACGCGGAAACAGCTCCCAAATTTAACGAAAAATTGACCGGGGAGATTAAAAAAGGAGCCATGAAAGTTCTTGTTAACATGGAAAACCTGGAATATATTGCCAGTGCCGGGCTTGGAGTACTGATCAGTGCGAACGAAACCCTGAAAAAAAAGAATGGTGATATTAAAATCTCTGCCATGAACGATAAAATAAAAAAGATATTCAAACTCCTGGGATTTACAAACCTGTTCAAGGTTTATGATACCGATGAAAAAGCCCTGGATTCATTTTAGATTTTTGGTCTCCTTTTGGAGAATAGCAATGGCTGGTGATAAATCTAAAATTCTATCCCTCTCGTTTCATCCGACTATGAAAGAGCTGGATGAAACAAAAATAGAGATAGCCGGATTCCTGGCAATGAATAACATTAATGAAGAATATATCTCTCATATTGAACTTTCGACCTATGAAGTAATTGCCAATATTATTGATCATACTCCGGAGGAATACCATAACAGGGAGATAGAGGTAGAATGCAAAATTCTTAGCGGCAAAATAGAAACAACTATTTGTAATTTTGGCGACAGGTTCAATATTATTGAAGCGGAACTGCCGGATATACCAACGCACTTTAAATCCGGGAAAAATCGTGGTCTTGGCATCTATTTTATCCGAACATTAATGGATGATGTCCGGTATTCATATGAGGACAATATAAACCGGTTAATACTGGTAAAAAAAATAGCTTATAATAGCATCTGATAAATACAATGTCATTTTTTGAAACAATAAATAAGAATAAAGAACATTTTGTAAAATTTAATGATACAAAATATGAGCGTTTCCAGGGTCTTTTCCCAAAAGACCTGGTAAAAAAAGTCATAAACTCAATTCCCCTTCTCCTGAGCCTGAATGATAAAAAAATTCCCGGCTATGTTGAAGGGAAGGTGCCTCTTGGCATTGTTAATTATGAGCCATCGGAAGAAATAAAAAAATATATTCACTCAAAATTCCGTATTTCAATCGATACGCTGGAAATAGCCGATCCTTTTGTTGAAATGCTGGCAGTGATGGGCAGTGTCGGCACTATTGCCTATACCAAAAAATCGGACTTTGATTATTGGGTCTGTGTAGACAAGCGAAAAGTTTCAAAGGAAATGCTCGCTAATTTCCAGGAAAAGATAGATATTATCCAGCAATGGGCAATGACCGAAACAAAAGTGGAAGTCCACCTTTTCGTCAATGATATTCAAAGCCTGAAAAACAATATCTTTGCTGAAGATGAGGAAGAAGCCTTTGGCTCAACCATGGGAGCCCTGTTAAAAGACGAATTTTACCGGAGTTCCATAATTATCGCGGGAAAGATCCCGCTCTGGTGGGTTGTCCCCCGGGTTCCGGATAATGAATACAGAAAAATATTTGACGCCTTAAGCGATGAAATGAAAGAAAAGGAATATGTGGACCTTGGCAATCTGTATGAAATTTCACGGGAAGACTTTTTAGGAGCAGCGCTGTTCCAGCTGGTGAAAGCCCTGGGAAGCCCTTTTAAGTCGATACTCAAAATAGGAGTTCTGGAAAAGTACCTTTTTGCTCCGGACAACTCTCCATTGTTAAGCCAGAAATTAAAATCGAATATTCTCCGGGGAAAGATAGACAATTCACTCACGGATTCGTATATCCTGATGTTTACGGAAGTTTACCAGTTCTATAAACCAATTACCAAAGATAAAACCCTCCTGCATATGCTGCGGCAAAATATATATCTTAAGATCAATCCTCAATTAAGCAAATATTCAGGAATGTTAAATAAAACATCAGGCGGTTCTTCTCTTCCCTATAGCGTCCGGATTATGCAGCAATATACCGAAGAATGGAGATGGAAGCCAGAATATATAGCGGCACTTGACAATTTCGACAATTGGGATTATAACAAAGTGCAGCAGCTCTGGAACCCGGTAAAAAAATTCATGCTGGAACGGTATCAGCGGATATTAAAAGAATTTCCTAAATTTGATTTGAGGAATAAAATATCCGATTCCGATTTCAAATTATTAAACAGAAAAATAAGAACAAACTTCATTGAAGAAGAGGATGAAATTGACCGGTACATCACTTTTACCGATACCCCGCACCAGTCCATCCTCTATATTGAACCAAGAGAAATAGGGATCAAAGAGGTTGAATGGAAGCTCAACAAGAGCATCACCAGTGAAAAGGGCGGGCTTAACTATAGCAATATAAAAACCGAAAGTGACCTGGTGAAGCTCCTTGCCTGGACTTCTATCAACAAAATATTTGATCCTACGTTTAGCAGGATGCAAATAAAATCCGGTTTTACCCGTATAAACCAGAACCTGGTAAAAGAGTTGTTAACCGAAATAAATAACATCTTCGCGGAAGAAAAAAACCCGGAAAAAAATGAATATTTCTTAAATGAAGCTTTTAGCCTGGTAAATATGGTTATTATAAACTTTAACCTTGAAAACGCCGAAGTGATCCATAGTGTTTATCACCTGTACCGGAACAGCTGGGGGAAAGCATATATCAAAAAATACAAATCGGAAGCCGCGATTGTTCAGATCCTGGAAATGATTATCCAGGATGGGACAAAATTAAAGAAGAAATTCGAAGAGTATTGTTCCATTGTAAGTCCGGAATCGCATAAAAAAATATATAAGAATATGGAAAAACTTTTTCGCGACACCTATGAATTTATTGTTACAAACCAGGAAAATCGATCTCTCAGGCTAATAACCAGGATAAATACCCAGTATGTTGTTATTAGCCGTGACGGGGATATGGTTACGACAAACGACCATCACCCTAACTTTTTTAATATGCTTATCTCTCTTTCACTCAAGCCGAAAGGCAGCATTCATTATAAGTTCTATGGAGAAGACGAACGAATCCAGATACTGGAACAGATCTACAGTTCCCGCAAGGAAAATTCAATTACTATTGTTTATGAGGAGATTGGAGAGTTTGTCTTTTTATATATTATAAACGAAAAAGGGAATATATTTACCTTTATACGGCCTCAGAAAAAAAAAGAAGAAGTTCTGGTATATGCTTACGCGTTCAGCAAAAATGTGATTCAACAGGTCAACGATATTGATGATTTACCGAAAATAAACAAAAATATATCAGTTTTTAGATTTAAAATGGATAAACACGGAAACCGTTCTTTTGAGAACGAATCCGGCATTCTCCCGGAAATCCTTCTCTCCAAATATCAGCTTGATAATGCCTTAAATATACAAATATCCAAATATATGGCTAAAGAGCCAATGTACAGCGTAAAAAAGGCCGACAATGAGTATTCTGAATTTTTACCGGGAAAACCATTTCTTGAAAAAGTGCGTTCTGTGGTGAATACGGAATCGGGAAAACTGAATATTATCCAGGATATTACCTTTAATGACCTGAAAAAAAACGACCTCAAACTGGGAACTACACTTCTATACCGGCAAAAATATGTACTGGAAATGAACCTGGATAGGATGTGAGGCAGGAGCAAGGTAAAAGTGAAAGAAAAGATTCTTAGTAAGGGACTTGCACCTGTTTTCCTTTCCCCTTTTTTCTCTAATCCGAGGGGAAATTTTCTCTGAAGAAGCGGACCTTTTTTTCTCTTTCCACTTTCTTTTTAACCAGGGTACCCTTTTCAAGGGCGATATCGAGCAGTTTTACACTATCATCATCTATATCTTTTTCCATATCATCTTCAACATCATCTATCTCATCTGCTTCGGCAGCCGCGGCTTCGTAATCCGGACTTTCGGGTTCCACCATTTCAGGTTCAGGTTTTGCTTTCTTTTCAACTTTTTTCTCTACCTTTGTAGTCTCTCCCGATGCCATAGCGTTCAATTTCGCGTCAATCGCGTCCTGGGTTAGCATTGGAATATCATCATCATCTATATCGTCACGTATAACCTTTTTGGCTGTCGGCTTCTTTGCTTTCTTTTTTACTATTTTTGTTTTTGGAGGCGGTGTGGGAACTACTTTTTCCGGCAGTTTTCCTTCTATCTCTTCTACCATGTAATCAGGCGGATTGTCGACTTTCAGTTCAAGAAGCTTTATTCGTTCTCCCAGAAGGATATTAATCTGTTTCTCTATTGACATATATATTGGAGTGGAAAAGGACTTATTTCTGGCAACCGACTTTTCCAGTTTTTTAAGCTCTTTTACATCCTCATCAATCATTTCGATTTTCTTTAAGACATGAACAACCTTCATATACAACCCCTGACTATTTGAAGTATTACGACTGGATTATACTAAGAGAATAAGGTATTTAGTCAATCCTTTTTCAAGGAATATGCGGTTATGAGGGATGGGAATGCGCGGTTGCGCAACCGCGCTTTCGGAAGGGGGAGATATTATATGGCTTTCAGAAGGTTTATTTTCCCTATTTCCCCTGATATTACAATTGAGTCATCATATGAAAAAACATAAACCGGGCTGGGCATTGCTTTTATTTTTGAGCCCTGTTCCGTATTATTCCGGATCAATAAAACATCTACTCCGAATTCGGCACGTATATTCAGGTCTTTTATCGATTTTCCTACAAAAGTTTTAGGAACCGGGATTTCAGTAAGGGCATATCCTTCCATAAAATGAACATCACTGTCGATATTCTTCATGGTTATTTTACTCGCGTATGAGGATGTAATATCCCTTCTTTCAACTTCCCTGTTGTAGGAATCAAGAATATCTTTACGCCATACCATTCCAAGAAGCTTGCCCGATTTTTTTGATGAAACTACGGGCAGTCCCTGCAATTTTGCTTCCCGTAATTTTTCAATCACCTCATGGCAATTATCCTCAAGTTTAACTGATTCAACCGACTTATTCGCGATATCTTCGGCGATTAAGAGATCCTGAAGAATATCTTTATCATACAAATGTTCTTTTATATCGTGCAGGGAGATCATTCCTTCGAGTTGTCCTTTTTTGTTTACCATTGGAAAATAGGGATCATGGCCGGCTATTACCTGGTTGGCGACCTCGTTAAACCTGTTTGTGGAATCAATTGTTTCATATGTTTTTGTATATACATCTTTAACAAAGATTGACTTCATAATATTTGCTTCTGCCCCGTCTTTCATGTGGATATTCCGGCGCACCAGTTTTAACGTGTAAATTGACTCCCGGGAGAGTTTTGACGCGATAATTGTACTAATAATACAGGTCATCATTACAGGAAGTATAATATGAGTATTCTTTGTTAGCTCAAAGACCATTATGATCGCGGTAATAGGCGCGTATGTTGTTGCCGCGATCAACCCTCCCATAGCCACCACTGCATAGGTTTCGGGTGTTGAAGTTACGTTTGGAAAGATCTTATGAACGATCCTTCCAAAAAAGATCCCTCCCATTGAACCAATAAAAAGAGATGGAGCGAATATCCCTCCCGATCCGCCGGAACCGAGCGTTAATGAGGAAGCCACTATTTTCACCAGCATCAGCACCAGCGGAATATACCATATTAATTCATTGCTCCATAATGGATCATTCACCAGGGCTGCGCTTATTGAGTCATATCCTACTCCCATTATTTGGGGAAAAACCAGCGCAATGGAACCAATAAGCAAACCACCGATTACCGGTTTCAAATATTCGGGAAATCGGAACTTATCATCAAAAAAATCTTCTGAGAAATAGAGAACCTTTATAAAAGCATATCCCACTAATCCACAAACGCAGGCCAGGATAAAAAAGAATACCAGCTCAACAGGGCTTTTTAATTGAGAAATGGTACCTTCCAGCTGAGTACCGCTGTTTACTATTTTGAATGCTGCCAGGTCTCCCTCGAATTTATGAGATATAACTGTTGCCATAACCGACGATACCACTATGGGAGAAAACTGGGATACGGCAAAATCCTGGAGTATTATCTCCACCGCGAAAAGAGCTCCTGCAATGGGCGCGTTAAAAGCTGCCGCGATCCCGGCAGCTGCCCCGCATCCCACAAAAGTTTTCATTCGTACATTTGAGACCCTGAAAAACTGTCCTACTGCCGATCCAATACTGGACCCGATTTGAACAATCGGCCCTTCCCGGCCTACAGCGCCGCCGGTACCAATTGTTACGGCAGAGGCTATGGCTTTTACCGCAGCAACCCGGGGCCTGATGACCCCTCCTCTAAGAAGTATTGACTGCATTACTTCAGGTACCCCATGCCCTTTTGCTTCCCTGGCGAAAAAATAGATCAACGGGCCAACAATAAGCCCTCCAATAGCAGGCACAAAGACTTTAATATACCAGGGAGCTGCAATGATATTATCCAGAAGTGTTCCGTTTCCGGCAAACGCCAGGTCCGATATTGCTTTTATCATAATACGAATAAGAAGCGCTCCACCGCCGGCCAGAGCTCCGATCAGGAGGGCTACAATTATGGTAAAAGAATGCTCTGTCATTTTTGCTTTATCAACCAGGAAAGCAGCTTTCCGTGACTGATCAATTATTGATTGTATTATTTTTTTTTGTATATTCATATAGTGGTTTTTCTCATTAATTCTCAAAATGTACGGGATAAATAAAAAGGTTTACACTGAAAGTTATTATTGATATACTTTTACCGTAATTCTGTCAATGAGAAATCTTTAATTTGTACCATACTGTTTTAATTTATTATTGACAGAAGTTGATTCCGGCCCAAAAACGGTATTATTCATTTGCATTAAGTCAAAAATGAGGTTAAAAAATGTCCCCTGTTATAAGTTACACCGACAAAAAATTTGTCAAAGAACTAAATGTTAAAGACAAATTCCAGGCTATTGATGATTTGGCTCGTGTTTTTGATAGTTCAGGAGTCTGCTCTAATATCGATGCCCTTATTAAATCCCTGAAAGAACGAGAGGAGATAATGAGTACCGGGATCGGGGTTGGGATTGCTATTCCACACGCCAAGATCGAGTGTGTCAAAAAAATGGCTTTTGCTATTGGGGTTTCCAAAGACGGTATTGATTTTGATTCCATGGATGGAGAGCCGGTTCATCTGGTATTACTTGTTGCTGCCGGAGAAAAGCAGCATAAAGAATATCTCCGTCTTTTGGCGAATATTATGGCCATCCTTAAGAAAGAAGACGTTAAAGAAAGCATTATCAATTCCGGTTCTGCCGAAGAAATTATCAGTATTATTGAAGATCAAACCAAATAGA
>JAAENB010001139.1 GCA_024224995.1 bacterium
CTGCAACGTCTCTCAGAACCAACCCTTTGCCCGGAGCATCTTCGCAAAATAGACCCCGGTATCAACACAGTTTCTGACCTATTTTTTCCCTGTTTCGCAGGGTCCGCACTCTCAAGGAACTTAATTTTGCTTGTGCGCGGGCCTTGGAGTAGTATGGGCTCTATGGAGCGCGCCGGAACGCGCTCCGCGCAAACAGTCCTCACAACCCAAAGAGCCCATTCTACTTCAAGGCCAGATACAGCTCGCAATAGTATTTTGTTTCTTTCGTATTTTTTCCCCGCTACAAGGGGCAACTGCTCTCAAGTAACCTAATTTTAAAACGGACCTCTTCTTTACTCCGCCGAAGGCTGGAGTGCAGCCCCCGAGGGTCGTGATTATGTAGCTCGGGGTTTCAACCCCGTGTGGCCAGAGCAGAGCTCCATGCTAAATCCCCTCGCAGGGGTCGCACCCCTCGCAGGGGTCGCACCCCTCGCAGGGGTCGCACCCCCTCGCAGAAACCGATCCATTTTTTAAAAACAGTTTCTGACCTATTTTTTCCCGGCCATCCGGTGTCTGAGCGGAGCCGAAGACCCGGGTCCGCACTCTTAAGAAAGTAGTTTTTCTACTATCGTAACAAAAGTATCGATTTCTTCTTTTGTGTTTAATTCTGTTGCGCAAAATAGAATACAATCGGAATATTCAGGGTAATAAGTTTCCAGGGCAAGCCCTCCAAGGATGCCCTTTTCTTTGAGCTGCGCGAGCAGTTCCTGCGCTTTTTTTGTTTTAAGCACAAACTCATTAAAGTATGGGCCGGAAAAAACCGGTTCCAGGCCCTTGCTTTCGAGCTGTTTTTTTAAGTATCCTGCTGTACGGTGATTCAGTTCGGCCAGTTCTTTGAGCCGCTTTCCATACATGCCCAGGTATAAAACCGCGCGAAGCGCAAGAAGCCCTTCATTCGTGCAAATATTTGATGTGGCCCGCTCCCTTCGAATGTGCTGTTCCCGTGTTTGAAGGGTTAGAACATACGCCTCATTTCCATCAAGGTCCGTGGTTTTTCCAACAAGCCTGCCCGGCACTTTCCGGGTAAATTTTTCCGCTGCCGATATAAAACCAAGCATTGGTCCGCCAAAACCAACACCATTGCCGAAACTCGCTGCTTCTCCGCATACAATATCCGCTTCAAATTCTCCGGGGGACTTCAGCATGCCCAGACTTAATGGCTCTGTTATAGTAACTACCAGGTGGGCCTTTTTCCGGTGTACTACTTCCGAAAGAGCTTTCAGGTCTTCAAGTGATCCGAAAAAATTCGGGTTTTGAACAATTACCCCGCATACGGTCTCATCAAGAAGCTGGTCTGTTTTCCCGGGAGGAGTTTTTCCATTTTCAAGGGCTATCTCCTCAATTTCCATACCCGATGCCCAGGCATAGGTCTTAAGGACTTCCCGGTAATGAGGGTGTACTGCCCTGCTTACCAGGATTTTGTCTTTTTTTCTGATCCGTGACGACATGAGGGCTGCTTCTGCCATAGCAGTTGCTCCGTCATACATACTGGCATTGGTCATATCCATTCCCGTAAGAGAGCAAAGCATTGTCTGGAATTCAAATATGGCAGTTAAGGTTCCCTGGCTGACCTCAGGCTGGTATGGCGTATAAGCAGTATAAAATTCCGACCGGGAAGCCAGCTCATTTACTACAGCAGGGATATAATGTCCGTATACCCCTGCCCCGAGAAATGACGTTTTTATACTATTTTTTTCTCCTATTGCAGTAAACTCATCTGAAATCTCCTGCTCCGACACAGGTTTGGGCAAATCCGGATGCACCTTGAGCTGTATTGACGCAGGTATATCCGCAAAAAGATCGTCAACGCTCGAAACTCCAATGGTTTGGAGCATCTCCTGCTTCTCTTTTTCCGTAATGCCAATAAATGACATACTATTGCTCCGATTCTACATGCGCGGTGTAGGCTTCGGCATCCATTAATTCGTCAAGTTCGCTTTTATGCTTTATATCGATCTTAAAGATCCAGCCTTGCTCATAAGGATCACTGTTTATAAGCTCAGGAGCATCCTCAAGCTCGGTATTTACCTCAGTTATCCTGCCCGATACAGGGGCAAACATGTCAGAAACGGCCTTGACCGACTCTACTACAGCGATCTGGTCTCCTTTGTTTACTTCAGTGTCTACTTCCGGCAACTCAACAAAAACTATATCGGTTAACATCTCCTGGGCATGGTCCGTAATACCACATACCCCGGTAAAGTCATCTTCCGTCTTGATCCACTCATGAGCTTGCGTATATTTTAATTCTTCCGGTATGGAACTCATTTCAGCGTCCTCCCTCTTTTAAAGTAAAACAAATCTAATAGGAATGATCTTAAATTGCAAGATCTTTTTCGCGGCCGCTGCTAAAGGTTGCCGAGATTCCCAGGATCAGTGCTGCCAGATGATTCAGTTTTATTGAATTTATAAATATGGGTTCTGTTATGCCCATGAGCATAAACCCTGCTATGGTTACCAGGAAAAAGCTTACCACTTTTTTCTCGTCGGGATGTATGCTCCTTTTGTAGGTGTTAAAATTAAGGAGATAGGATTTTACCAATACCCAGAGAGCTATTATCATTCCCGCAAACCCGCCATGCGTGGCAAACTCAAGGTATATATTATGAGGATTGGCGTAGTGATAGGGACTATACTGTCCTATGGCATACAGATAATTAATCGATGAAAGTCCAATGCCCAGAGGGTTATCAAATAACAGCCTGATAGTTCCCTTCCAGAGCTTATACCGGGGTGAGGATAAGCCTTTTACCAGCATTCTTCCAAATGACCGGTCAAACAACTCAGGAAAGAATTCCTGGAGCACAAAACTGATGATCATGGCAAAGAGCAGAATTAATATAAAGATGATAATGATCTTTTTTAAATCAACACCCAAAAAATAAAGAGCTATCAATATATTAATCAGGGCAAACACTATCCCCGCCCTGCTTCCCC
Organism: bacterium; assembly: GCA_024224995.1. Next base: position 2,977 of record JAAENB010001139.1, read on the forward strand.
CCAGCAAAAGAGAGATTGACATGAGAATAAGAGCGCCGGCAATTATTGTTTTATACAACATCCGTTTCTCATAATATAAATAAAGAAATGCCATTGGAATAAACATTACATAGAACGCGGCCAGGTTGTTAAAGTTATAAAAAAAACCTCCGTATCGCCAGTTTGCCCCCCCGATATTAAACTCTTCCCGCACTGCCGCTGCCCGCCGCAGTGATTCTATACTCACTTCAAACGAAATGGAAAGCAGGTGACCAAGGGCAAGTAAAATCCCAAACAATATGAGCACAAAAAAGAAGCGTTTTATCTCTTTAATATTTTGAAAAGCAAGGCAGCCGATGCAAAAAAAGAGGAAAAATTCCAGGTAATACTGAATAAAAACTTTCAGGTTATGGTTCAGCAGCGCGGATGATTCATATGAGCCAAACCCCATTGAGGGTATAAGGGCCAATATAAATAAAAAAAATGGCTTATAATAGAACCGCACTCCTGCCCACCCGGCCCGGTTCCGCAACAGGGTCGCCCACACAATACAGGCAAATATGAGCGAAATTCCAACTCCGAAAAAAGGGGACGCCCACCGTCTGCTGATGAGGGTCTTTTCAAAAAAGAGCAGTACAAAAACTACTGATGATACCAGGTATACCGAATCTTTTATTCGAAGTAAGAATACAATAACAATCGGTGCGCCAAATATATACATGGCCCATCGCCGGTTGCTTTCTGCCAGGATATTAAAAGCAATTGCCGCAATAATTGCTGCCAGCATGATCAGCAATATCCCTGTCAGGTTCCATTTACTGGTGTTACTATCTACCTCATTCACCGTGCCGACTTCCCGTTACTTCACTCTTTTTTCCGGTCTCCTTTTTTGAACCTGAATATTGTAAAAAATTTATTTTTTCGTTTGTTGATCTCCAGCAGTATTATTATCCGGATCACTTCCAGGTCAAACCTGAACTTATATCCCCAGGCATTCTCAACCCAATCTATGAGGAATACAATTAATATGCCAAAAAAAATAGAGAAAAAAGCTGCTATGATTATCATTTTTTTTCTCTTGGGGGAAAATCGCTGTTCCGGTACTATTGCCGGATCTATGACCTGTAAATAAAGATGATCCCTGGCCTCTTCATATTTTGCCTGTTCCAGGGACTTTTTTAAGATTCCCATAATTACCTGGGAATTCTGAATATTCATATTCAAATCCGTGAATTTCCTGGCTTTTTCCGGTGATAGTTTTTGCGACGGCAGAAGCCGGGTCAGTTTTGCTATTTCACGGTTAAGACTTCGTATTTGCTGCTTAATAGATATAATTCTCGGATGACCATTACCCAGAGTCGCTGCCAGGGAGCGCAACTCTCCTTCAAGCTGTATCCGGGCCTTTAACAACTCCGGGTACACAAGATTATTCCGGGAACGAATATACTCCTGGTCAATGATCCGGTTCTGTTTCCTGAAAGTGCCAAGCTCCTCCTGTGTCTTTTCCAGGCGCTCCTTTTCAAATTGCAGGCGTTCTTCTATTTGCCTCCGGTGAAACTTTGTTGCGGTGAGCGATTTTTCCTTCAGGATCTTTTGAGCCTCTTTCACGTACCCGTTTACAATATCCCGCGCCACAGTAGGATCTTTATAATAAGCGTCAATACGGAACTGGCTCATGCCGGCGTCATAATCTATATGGACAATTTTTTCCAGCTTTTTCCGGGCATCGGTCATTAAGGCTCGTTCCCGTTTATAGCCCTCAAAAAACTCATCCATAAGGTTTAAATTCTTAATTACATAATCTTTTATGGTTCTGCTCTGTAATATGGTTAATATTTTCTTGTCATTGTCGGCCTGACGCCATCCTTGTGAAGGGTTTACTCCCAGGATCGGGACATTGGGACTTGAAGCAATAGGCATTGCAAGGGTCGTTGCCTTATAAACCGGGGTCATCACAAAGCTTCGGATTGCTGTTGCCGTTACAAAAGTAAAGAATATAATTACAATAAACTGCTTTCCCTTCCACAGGGTCATGAGTATCCCGATCAGGTCTATTCCACTTTCCTTGGGGTCACCAAAAATAGAGGGATCCACTTCTTTTCGGGGGATCTTACTTATGACTTTAGCTTTTGTTTTCTTTTTTACCATTATAACCGGTCCAAAAATTCGCAAAAGTTTACTTTTTCTGAAAATATAAATGTTTTATTTCTGGATTTATTATAATCCAGCATCTTTTGCGCCAATGCGTCAATATTCCCATTCTCCACCAGGTAACCGTTTCCTCCGTCATCTATGAGCCTGCCGATTACCGGTACCGATTGAACCGCGATTACCGGGGTCTTGAGAAATAATGCCTCCAGCAATACATTGGGAAATCCTTCCCACCTGGAGGATAATACAAAAATATCAGCATATTTATACCAGGTATATGGATTTTTCTGAAATCCAAGGAAATCAACATCCTTCTCTATTCCCAGTTTTTTTACCAGTTTAACCAGGAATTCTTTATACTTATAATCTGTTTCCCTGCCTAATATGCTCAATTTGTATTTTCGCGAGTTTTTGCTCTTTTTTAGAACAATATTAAAAGCTTCGATCAAAATATCAAATCCTTTTTGATGCGAAAGCCTGCCGGAAGCTACAATATTTATTGCTGAATTTTCATACGGATTTTTTTGCCCTTTTACACTTTCTGCAATATAATAAACATCCAGGGGATTGAATATTACCTCTATCTTCTCGGGTTTGATCTTATAGTATTGTATAATTTCGTCCTTCATCTCATCGGTCTGGGCCACTACCATATAAGCCCTGGGGTATAACCATCGTATACAGGTATGATACCACCCGGGGATTGTTTTATTTTTTATTTGAAACCCGGGCATATTCGGTTCCCGTACTATGATCTTCATGTTATGCCGAATAAACAATGAAGCAAACAGTATCAGGATATTCATCCTGTTAAGGGTGGAGAATACTATGTCGGGTTTTTTTCTCTTTAAGGCCCGGATTATCCCAAACAGGGCATACCTGGTCCGTTTTATTCCCAGGTCTACCATTTTCACGTGTTCCGGAACCAGGTCTAAAAAATCACCTACAGGATTAATCAATAAAAGTTTTATGTTATACTTTTCCCGGTCTAAGTTTCGTATTATATTTATAATTACTTTCTGTGCTCCTCCGCCGTACAAATCGGGAAGAGTAAAAAGAATTGTTTTTTTATTTTTATCTGTCATCGTTTTTCGTTTCCTTAAGACCCGGATAGTGACCGGGTTCTACTCCGCAAAAATCAAGCACTACTTTTTCCCGGTTTATTTGAAGCCCCGTAAATTCCTTGTGCCCTACTAAAAATATTATTATATCCGCCTTTTCTACTGCTTCTTCGTATTCTACCAGCTCAATGGCTCCAAATTTTTTCAGGTTCGGCTCTACCGGAAGAACCGCGTATCCTTCGTTGATGAGCTTTTCAGTAATAAATTTGGCGGGAGATTCCCTCATATCATCTATATCCGGTTTATATGCCAGCCCCATGCAGGCTATTTTCGCCTTCTTTTTATTTGTCACCTCAAAGGTCGACACCTGTTCCCGTATGCGGCCTAAAACCCATCCTGTTTTATACCGGTTTACTTCCCGCGCTGTTCGTATTATCCGTGTCTCATCTTTAAAAGAAGAGATCAAAAACCAGGGATCTATGGCTATACAATGGCCGCCGACTCCAGGTCCGGGCTGTAATATATTTACCCGGGGATGTTTATTGGCAAGTTCTATGAGGTCCAGTACATTAATCCCTGCTTTGTCCGCGATTATGGATAGCTCATTCGCGAACGCGATGTTTACGTCCCGGTATGCGTTTTCTACCAGTTTACACATTTCCGCAGTTCCGGCATCGGTTTTGTGCAGGCTGCCCTTTACAAAGAGTGAGTAAAAACAGGCTGCTGCTTCTGCTGAACGGTCATCAAGTCCGCCAATAACCCGGTCATTGTGCTCTACTTCGTAAATTATCCGGCCCGGCAATACCCGCTCCGGGCAGTATGCCAGGTCTATTTTCCCAACCAGTTCCGGCCGTTCCCCATAGATCAGCTCTGCCATTTCTGCTGTTGTTCCTGCGGGACAGGTCGACTCTATTACTACCAGGTTGCCTTCTTCCAGGTATGGAGTTATGGTCTCTATTGCCGCTGCTACATACGATATATCGGGCTGGTTTTCCCCTTTCAGCGGTGTGGGCACTGCGATGAGAAAAACATCTCCCTGCACTGCTTCAAAACCTGCCTGTAAATATCCTCCCTCTACTGCCTCTTTTACCAGGTCTTCCAGGTCCGGTTCTACTATATGAATGAGCCCTTTATTGATGGTCTCTACAATTACGGGATCTATATCGATCCCCAATACTGAAATTTTTTTCCCCGCGATTAATGCTGCCGTGGGTAGACCAATGTATCCCAGCCCCATGACTATTACTTTTTTATGTTTTTTATTCAACGGAACCTATCCCTTGAAAGCGAAGTTACGTAACTTCGCTTTCAGAACTTTTCTATAACTTCAACAATCCGTTCAGACGTTTTTCCGTCTCCGTAAGGGTTAACTGCGCGGGCCATTTTATCATAGTCTTGTTTATTGTTCAAGAGTCTTTCTGTTTCTGTGACAATCTTTTCGCGGTCTGTGCCCACGAGTATTGCCGTGCCCGCGTCTATTCCTTCTACCCGTTCAGTAACTTCCCTGGTTACTAAAACGGGTTTGCCCAGGGCCGGGGCTTCTTCCTGTATTCCGCCGGAATCGGTAATTACCAGGTATGCCTGTTGCATGAGCCAGATCATGCTGGGATATTCCAGGGGCTCTACCAGGTGTATTCGTTTATTTGTTCCCAGAAGCCGCTCTACGGGCTCCCGTACCCGTGGGTTCAGGTGTACCGGGTAAATGATCTCCACATCGCTATTGCGCTCGATTATATCGTGCAGGGCTTTGCACATATTCTCAAAGGGAAGTCCTAAACTCTCTCTCCGGTGTCCTGTTACAAGAAGTATTTTTTTGTTAAAATCAAGATAACTGAAAATTTTTCTGTATTTATCCTCACCTTCTTTTTGTATGATATCCAGCCCCAGGTAAAGCGCGTCTATTACCGTATTTCCAATTACCCATATATTTTTTGTTATCCCTTCCCTGTTCAGGTTCTCCTCTGCTTTCGGGGTTGGCGCGAAATGATATTCCGCCATATGGCCCGTGAGCACCCGGTTCATCTCCTCGGGAAAGGGCGATTGTTTGTTCCCGCTCCTGAGCCCGGCTTCCACATGAGCTACAGGAATAGTATGATAAAACCCGGCAAGGGCTCCCGTAAGTACTGCTGTGGTGTCTCCCTGTACAATTATCAATTGGGGCTCAAATTCCGTAAGAACCCCCGCAAGTCCCTGAAGCGACGCTACGGTGATATCAACCAGGCTTTGTCCCTGCCGCATGATATCCAGGTTGTACCGGGGCTCTATACCAAAAAAGTCAAGGACCTGGTGAAGCATTTCCCGGTGCTGCCCGGTTACACACACCCGCGCATCAAATTGCCCGCTTCTTTTTTGGAATGCCGCTATCAACGGAGCCAGCTTGATTGCCTCAGGCCTGGTTCCAAATACAAAAAGGATCTTCACGGAATATTACTCCTATGCTATTGTCCGGCAAAAGTTATAAAAAGTCCGAAAACTTTCCAGGTGACCGGAGTTAACCTCTATTCTTTTTATTATCTCATTTAGATACGACTCTTTTGCCACTTCCAGGGGATTTGCTTTTGTGTATCGTATATTTCTTTCTAATAACATCTCTTTTAAATATTCATAATGAAAAAGAGCATGATTTGAAAAATCAGGGGAAAACCCCATTAGCTCCGGATCATCGGTTAATACATTATAAAACCGGGAATATTTTATAAAATTTTCTCCGGCTGGCTGTCCTGGGTATACCTTACTATTTCCTAAAAACCATGTTTCAAAACAGCGATGCTGTACTATTATTTGCAGTTTACAGCCCTTAAGAGCCAGGTTTCAAACTTAACGGGTTTCAACTCCCAGCCCGTAGCTTTGTTGTGAAAGCTAAAATAATCAATTTTCATTATTTTTTTCCAAATAAACGTATATTTAGTAAATCAATTAGCGATATTATGGCGCACTATCAAAATATGAAAGATCAACAGGTCGATAGTTTTCCAGAGTTCATAGAGCTTTTCTTTGCTGCCCTCTTCGGTTTTGCTGCTCTCTCCATATATGCTATTATACAACGTTCTCAACGTTTCCATTTTTGTACTGAGAAATTTTTCGTACCATCTGCCTATTTTTTCTATCTTAAAACGGTACTTTTTAGTAAAACTGCCTTCTCCTTCCCACCTGTCTTCAATATTCTTTATGGAAAAGGCAAATCCGTATTCCTTGTTCTCCACTCCAAAATTGCTGTATTTGTCCAATACATGAAACCTGAGGGCGATAAGACAATTTAAAAAGCGGTTCAGGTCATGGAGCATCAGTGTTCGCTCAAGATAATCGCTGGTGTCACCGCTCCGCTGCATCTCTTCATACCGGGCAACAACCATCTTGAATTTTCCCGATGCCATTTTGATCCAGTTGTCGAAGTTGTCAAAATCCAGGACTTCCGCGTTAAAAGAACCCTTCCCTTTCCAATTTTTCGAATCAACAGTGAGAACGATATCACTATAAATACTGCTTGATGTATTCTTTTTGCTCAGATTATTCATACTGTTCATGGTGTTCATTTTTTTCCCGGAGTCCTGATTTGATAATTAGATTTGAGTAGATATATAATTTTTTTGTCAATTATATATTTTATAGAGACATAATTTTTTCATCTGCGGTTCTTTTTTAGAATTTCCAGCACATTTTCAATTACATAATCGGTTTCCTGTGCGGTCATTCCCGGATATATGGGTAATGATATAATCCTGTTAAACACCCATTCGCTTTCGGGGTAATCTTCTGCCCGGAATCCCAGGCTTTTATAATAAGAAAACCGGTAAAGAGGGATAAAATGGACACTGGTTTCAATATTGCGGGCTTTTAACTCTTCTATAAACTCATCCCTGTTAATCGTCAGAGCTTCAAGGTTTAATTTCAATGGATAGAGATGCCAGGATGTTTCCCGGTCTTCTTTGACCCGGTACAGAATGAGGCTTTCTTTACCGGAAAAAGCTCTATTATAGCGTTTCGCAATATCAGCGCGCTGCTTGTTCATTTGATCCAGCTTTTTTAACTGTTCAAGAGCTATTGCCGAATTTAGATCCGTGGTATTATATTTATACCCGGCATGGAGCACGTCATATTGCCAGGTTCCCTCTCCTGAGTAGCGTTTCCACGCGTCTTTTGATATCCCGTGGAGCCGGAGTATTCGTATTAGATCGGCCCATTCTTCATTGGAAGTTACTGCCATTCCGCCTTCCCCTGCTGCCAGGGTCTTGGTTGCGTAAAAACTAAAACAGGTTATATCCCCCAGAGTTCCAATAGGCTTTCCCTTATAGCTCGACGGCAGGGCATGGGCTGCGTCCTCTATCACATAAAGATCATGTTCCCGCGCGAGAGCCAGTATCTCGTCCATATCCGCGGGCTGGCCCGCGAAATGGACCGGGATTATGGCCTTTGTTTTACCGGTAATTTTTTCGGCTATTTTTGCAGCGTCAATACAATGTGTTTCCCGTTCTATATCGACCATTTGTATTTGTGCGTCAAAATATCGAACAACCTCTCCTGTTGCCGTAAAGGTCGTTGCCGGAATTATTACCTCATCCCCGGCTTCCAGGCCGATGCACTTCAGCGCCAGGTGCAGCGCTGCTGTTCCCGAATTCAGAGCAACACTCTGCCCTTCTCCTATATACTCGGAAAACCGCTTCTCAAAATCAATAGTCTTCTTCCCCATAGTTATCCACCCTTGCCTGAGCGAATCAACTACAGACTCTATCTCATCTTCTGTAATGTATGGTCTGTGAAAACGAATATGCATCTTATAAATATCCTTCTTCCTGCTCTCAAGAAACTTAATTTTGATTGTGCGCGGGCCTTGAAGTAGTATTAAGTTTCTGACCTATTTTTTCCCCGCCGGGGCGGGGTCAGGTGCTCTCAAGAAACTAAATCTAACTTGTGCGCAGGCCTGAAAGTATCCCCTCTTCTAAATGCTGCGGAACTCGCGTTGCTCAAACAGTCCTCACATTTAGAAGAGGGGATACTTTCAGGCCAGATACAGCTCGTAATGCTATTTAGTTTCTGACGTATTTTTTTCCCGCTCAGTGGGGTCCGCTACTCTCAAGAAACTAAAATTTAAACAGGGCTTGTTTCCGAAGATATTGCCCGGGGTTTGGTTTTGGAGACGTTGCAGTGCAACGCCTCTACGGGCCTTTTCCCAAAGATATTGCCCGGAGCATCTTCGCAAAATTGACCCCGGTATAACCACAGTTTCTTCCGTATTTTTTCCCGGCCATCCGGTGTCTGAGCGGAGCCGAAGACCCGGGTCAACTTTAAACTCTCTTCAATTAACCATCTTATGAAACAATCTCGATTCTTTGTTATAGCTGCTGTAATCATACTCCGGAACCAGGGATTGGATCGCTTCCCTGATTTTTTCCGTATCATACTGAAAAATAGTGGCAGTTTGCCTGTCCGAGGGTCTTCTTCCCCGGAGGAGATTAAAAAATGATTCTAATTTGTCTATGGTTTCTTTGTTCAGGGAACTGCCGGTCCCGAAAATAAATATTTTGTCATTGGGGGTTTTTGCCAGGTCCTCTTTCTCGTAAAAGAGTTCTTCGTAGAGTTTTTCTCCGGGACGAAGTCCTGTATAGGTAATTTTTATATCTTTATGGGGCTCAACTCCGTAAAGACGGATGAGGTTTTCGGCAATTTCTCTGATCTTGAACTGTTTTTCCATATCCAGGACAAAAATCTCTCCTCCTCCGGAAAAAGAGGCCGCATTAATCACCAATAACGATGCTTCAGGGATACTCATAAAATACCGGGTTATTTCCGGATGGGTTACTGTTATGGGCCCGCCTTTTTTTATCTGCTCTCTGAATAGCGGAATTACCGATCCCCTGCTGCCAATAACATTGCCGAATCGGACAATCGAAGTTTTCAATCCATGCTCTTTATGATAATAAAGCGTAACCAGCTCCGCTATCCGCTTGGATGCTCCCATAATATTGACCGGGTTTACCGCTTTGTCCGTTGATATGAGTACAAATTCTTTTACTCCGTTTAATACGGACTGCTCCAGGATGTTTTTGGTTCCCATTACATTATTCTGCAATGCTTCAATTTCATTATATTCCATTAAGGGAACATGTTTATGCGCTGCCGCGTGAAAAACCACACCAGGTTTATATTCTTCAAATATTGATCCCAGCAAGGCGCTGTCTTTTATATCGGCAATTTTATAGACTACTTCGGGCCTGTTCTCAAGCAGATCAATATATTCATTAAGGGACTTTACCAGGTTGTAGATAGAATTTTCTCCCCGGCCTACCGCGATAAGCGTTTTGATATTAAATTTCAGGATTTGTCTGCATATCTCCGAACCAATACTTCCCCCGGCCCCGGTCACCAGTATGGTTTTACCCGATAAAGAATTCTCAATAAGGGACGCGTCAATGTCGAACTCCTCTCTTCCCAACAAGTCCGATATACGGATATCTTCCAAATCCGAAATGAGCGGGATATTGTCGAAGATCCTGGTTATGGGAGGAAGGAACCGGATTGTCACTTCCCTGTTTTTCCGCCGAATTCCCGATAAAACAGCATTGATCCTGCTTGTTTCAACCGAGGGCATAGCAAGAATTATTTCAGTAATATCGTATTGATCTACCAGCTCCTGAATTGAGTCAATCGCTCCAAGTACCTGCTTCCCGTTAAAGACTTTTCCTATTTTATAGGTATCATCATCAACAAAGCCCGTTACCGCTTTTCCCAATCCCTGCCTGGTAAAATCGGAGAGTATCATCCTTCCTGCTTCTCCCGCGCCTGCGATTAGAATATTTCGTACGGCGTCCCGGTCGGGTTTTGCTCCCGGCAGCAGTGTTTTTCCGGCAGCATAGTCTCTTAAAAGTACCCGGTAGGAAACAAGTATTATTATGATCAAGAAAAAGCTTAGGGTAAAATGGACCCTGGTTACGGAAAGATCCGTAAGGAACAGCGCGAATAAGAACAACAGTGATCCCGAAACAGCCGCGCCAAAAAGCCGGTACATATTTTTTATGTTCGCGTATTCCCAGATTATTCGATATACCTGGAAAAAATAAAGCGGGATTAAAAACGAAACCGTGAGGATGAGAAAATGCCTTATCGATAAAAACGAAGGGTTCTCTCCCAGGATATAGGCAATTCCATAGGAACCGCTTATTGCAATGCTGTCCAGGAGCAGGTATAGGAGATTCCGTCCCCCTATCTTATAGAACATTATATGGTCTTTATTCCCTTTGATCGTAAAAACGATATAATGCCGCTTATTGAGTCGAAATTTTCAGGTACAATCTCTTCATCGGATACTGCAAGAGTGCTATACTTTTCTTCCAGGAACATGACCAGTTCCAGTATTCCTGTTGCTGTTCCAAAGGATTCCCCTACATCAATGATTCCGGTGTTCATAAAGGATGCTTCCGGCGTAATATTTCCGGTGTCCGCTCCTTCTAAAAAAATTTCATTTACAAAAGCCGTTAATTCTTCCTGTATCGTTGCCATTCTTTCTCCCCGGAGTGTATTTATTCACCAAAATATCAATAATATGAGCAAAAAAGTCAAGATAAAAAATAAGCAAAGAAACTGCTTTACCCGGGTAAGCTATTAACCGATATTATGAAATGATGTATTATGTACCAATTCGTTCCAATTGAGGTGAAAATTGATATTGACAAGCATGAGCTGCTTAACTATACTTTTATATGAGCTATGAAAAAACTGTTAAAATTTAATAAAATATATGTGATAGTACTCCTGCTGCTGTTTTCTTCCTGTGGTTCGGGTGATTTTCTTATTGGAAAATGGCAGCTTATTGGCCGTGAATGCGGTGAATGCGGCACCTGTAACCCGATTGAATCGGATACCACCCTCACTTTTACCAACCATGATGAGTTTATTATCGCTACGGGTGAGGATTCGGTAACGTATAAATACCTGGGAGACCGCTATCTCAAGATTTGCTATCCCGGCATTGAGGAATATCTTTTTGTGTTTGAAGTTCTCGATCTCGACAGGGATACCATGCTGTTACGGATTATCAAGCCCGGTAAAAGAATTATTATGAAAGACCAGGCTATTGAAAAATATAAAAGAATATAAAAGAATATAAAAAATTTAACTAGAGAGTACATTGTGATATCAGCTGAGGAAAAGATGAGTATACAAAGCGATAAATATGAAGGTGATATAAAGGACGGTCAACCCGACGGTCAGGGCACCTATTATTACGCTAACGGGGATAAATATACCGGTGAGTTCAAAAACGGGAAAAAACACGGTCAGGGAACCCTGTTTTTTCAGAACGGAAGCCGGTATAAGGGCGACTGGAAAGAAGATCACATGAACGGCCAGGGCTCCTGGTACGATGGCCGGGGAAACAAACGTTTCCAGGGTGAATATAAAAACGATATGATGCACGGAGAAGGCAGCTATACCTGGCCCGATGGCAGTAAATACTCCGGTACCTGGGAAAATGACCACAGACACGGTGAAGGAACCATGACCTGGGCCGATGACGACAGTATCTATAAGGGGCACTGGGACAATGATTACAAACACGGTCATGGAACCCTCTATTATACCAGGAACCAGAAAAAATTCGAAGGAGACTGGCAGGACGACAATTGGAACGGTTACGGGGTTCTGTACGACCTCAGGGGCGATAAAATATACGAGGGTGAATGGAAAGACAATAAGATGCACGGCTACGGCACCCTTTATTATGAAAACGGTGATAAATACGAAGGCGAATTAAAAGACGGCCTCATGCACGGCAAGGGCATTTTTTCCACTACCAATGGGGATATCTACGAAGGTGAATGGAAGGACGACAATCGGCACGGCCAGGGGATTTTCCAGCTTGTTGAGGGCGATCGCTATGAAGGCCAGTGGCGGGACGATAAAATGAACGGGAACGGTATCTATTATTTCAAGAACGGGAACATCTACGAAGGAGAGTTTCTGGACAATAACCGCCACGGTCATGGGGTGATGTCCTTTGCCAAAAGAGAAGGACGGTGGGAAAATGATGAGTACGCAGGGCCCGAATAAACCGGAGCCCTGCCTTTTTTATAGAGCTTTAATTCTTCGCCTTCATAATATAATTATCAACGATCGTAATTGGAGTGCGCTCGTCAAAGACAAAATCAACATATTTGGCATCATCAACAGCTCCTCTGGCTGTGGCGGTGGTTCTTCCAACCTCTTTTCCTGCGGCGTCAAAGGCTTTCATGAGAAATTTTCCGTTATAGGCTTTGTCAAATATAATATAAACCGTAATACCGTTCTTTCCCGTTTCAAGTTTGGCAGTTCTGCCTGTTTTCAGTCCTTTTTCCGCTATATTTGCGTCGAGATTCACTTTTACTTCGCTAAGACTCTTGTCAATTCCCTTGGCGCCGCCTTTAAAAACATCGGCAATCCCTTCTCCCAGGGCATCACCGGCGTCCTCGCCTTCCCCTTTTAAGACTTCTCCGATTCCTTTCATCATTCTTGTTTTCTTTTCAGCCAGGAGTTTCCCTACATCCGTATCCGCTTCTTTTTGGTCTTCTTCACTTTTGCATCCCGCAGCAAAAAGAGCCAGGCAGCATATACTTAAAAATATCATAAATGTTTTTTTCATTTTAATAATCCTCCGATTCAAATGTACTGTTTTCTACTGCAATATCAACGGAATGTCAACAATATTTACTGAAAAAAGACATTCTGGGCACACATGGGCATGAGCCTGCCGTCTGCCTGGGGATAGGGATTACAGCACTTCATGAGCCTGCCAAAATCGAAGTTATGAATATCCATAAAATGATGGATATATATTGCCTTCATGGAATCGAATCCCATGGACAGGGCATTCTTTGAAGTAAATCCCGTTGTGCTCATCTCCCGCAATACTTCCCGTATCCGTTCAATTATTTTTTCATGGCTAATGCAGCAGTCTTTCGCGGACCAGAGCTCATAGATCCTTTCTTTTAAAATGGAATAGGAATTTTGATCTACTCCGGGCAATGACCTGTTTGCGATTATTTCCAGGAATTTATCTCTTCCCAGGAATTCCTTAAGGCTTACAAAAGCATCTTCAACACTGATATAATAGGAAAGAGCAAAACAGGAAAAATGAGAACAGGGAAGCGGGTTAAAATCTCCGGGCGACACCAGGTCCGATCTTTCGATCTCTCTTACGACATCGGGAATAGTGAGCCGCTTGTTATGAACATCCATTGCTGCAGCAGAGCCGGTAAAAGCCACGGGCTGGAACATGAGGCTGAGCGCTTTGCTTTGAAAGAAAAAATCCGTAATAGCGGTAACTTCGTTTTCATTGATCCCTGCGGCAATAGTTGCCGTCAGAGAATAGGGAATCTCTTCCTCTTCAAGGATACGAATGAGCTCCTGTTTTTCCGATGAAAGATCCCTGCCCCGCAGAGCCTGGTAAGTTGATGATTTAAACCCGTCGAACTGGAGCGCGGCAATAGCCCCGTTCTTTTTAAAAATATCCCTCAATTTTTTGTCTTCCAGCAGGGGAAGCCCGTTTGTGGATACCGACACTACGGGAATCCCTTTTTGCACTGTCATTTCAATAAACTCTTCAAAAAACGGATGAAGTGTGGGCTCTCCGCCGCTCAGGTTTACCACATCCGGGGTTCCTTCGTATTTTATGAGAGAATCAAGAATATGCTTAAATTCATCCCGCGACAAAAGAAAAGAACTATCGAGATTTTTCAGGCATACCGGGCAGTTCAGATTACAGGCATTATTGATCTCAATTACCGGTAGACATGCGTGCTGCAAGTGCTCGGGACAGGAACCACAGGAATCGGGGCAGCCCTTAAATTCAGTTACACAGGTTTCAAGGGGATCCTGTTTCGGTTTGATATAAAACCTGCTTTCGCGGTACCACTCCGCGTCAGAGCTTATAAGCACTTCGGAAACCCCATGCTCCGGACAAAACTTCTTCATAAATATTTTATCATCTTTTTCAATGATCTTCGCCTGTATCTTCTCCGAACACTCCGCACAGAGCGCCATTGTATGCGAATAAACCTTCATCACCTTCTTCTCCCCCCATCCTTTTCTTGGAAAGCGAGGTTGCGTAACCTCGCCTTCATTTCCAAAACCGTTCATCCCGCTGACGGTACAACAGGTTATACGAGCACGCCGGTACCATCTGCCCCGACTCATCGGGCACCACGTCTCCGCAGCGGCTTACCCGGTCTATGTCGAAATTATCTTCATCCATATGGGGATGGATATATACCATCTTTACCATCTCTTCACCAAGACGGTTCCGCTCTTCCCGCGAAATGATTTTGTCATGGGGATAAAACTGCTCCAGGATCTTTCGAAGCACTTTCAAATAATCTTCATCTTCCCCTTCGGCCCAGAGCCGGTTAATCCCGTCCCTGAAATCCCTTGAAAAATCCCTGTTTGGATCGAGAAAATAGTTATCTGCAGTAAAACCGCTCAGCGTTTCCGGGTCCAGAACTTTTGTTAGAGAATAGGTTTTATTTTCATATACAATATAATATGCTACGGAATAGCAAAGAGGGTGATATGACCCCAGCGAGAAAAAGTCTTCCTCTTCGAATTTTTCATTTCGCGCCAGCAGGCTCTCCACTTCATCAATGGTGATATGATCCCGGGGAGTAAAATCCCGGCCCTGCTCCCCGGTATAGGTCATATTCTGAATGGTCACACTGCGGACAAAATTTTTGCCAATATATTCATCCGCAATTTCCCGTACATCCTCTTCATTCACCCCTTTAATACATACCGATAAAATGGTAGTGGGAATATTATACGTTTCCAGCACTTCAAGGGCTTTTCTTTTCTGCTCCGTTACATCCATTCCATGAATAATAATACTCTTTTCCGGGTCCATTGTATCAAGAGAAAGTACCATATGGGCGCCCGATTCTTTGATCTTTTGGGCAAGTTCTTTGTCTTCTGCAAGTTTTAGCCCGTTTGTATTTACCGTAACCCGTTTGATCCCCCTTTTATAAGCAGCCGCAACCAGGTCCGGTAAGCCGGGATGAAGCGTAGGCTCTCCTCCGGTCATATTTATAAGCTGAACATCCCCGGCATTTTCAAAGATGGCATCCAGTATACGGTTGGTATCTTCAAGGGATTTGAAATATTGTTGATCTTTCCTGTTGTAGGTAAAGCATATTGGACAGTCCATATTGCAGGCATTGGTTATGGAAAAAACCGGAAGCTGGATCGACGCGGTATGCCACCCGCATAAGCCGCAATCCTCAGGGCATCCCTTTTTTGATTCTTTGATTTTTTTGGGCTGCGATACGGTCTGGGGTTTTACAACCCGGTCCATATACCAGGAATACCGGGCTGCTATTTTCACACTCCGGACGCCGCCTGCCGGGCACATCCGCTCCATATAAACACCGCTATCCCGGGCGATTATGCGGGCTGTTTCGGTTTTGCCGCAATCGGTACAATAGGCAAGCGTGGCATTTATAAATATCTCCGGGGACTTGTGTGCCGTGCCCGGAATTCCGCATGAGGGCGCATTTTGTGGAGCCTTATCATTCATCTTTTTCTCTCCTGCTTTTATATGCCGCCGTCTACATGAATGTTCTGCCCATTAATATACGAGGCACGGTCGGATGCGACAAAACAGACTGTTTCCGCCACTTCTTCTGCTGTGCCGGGACGGGCTGCCGCGCAGTGAGAGATATAATCTTCCCGCTCATCATCGGGCACTTTGAGAGCAACGCCCCCTTCAAGCATTCCCGGTACAATATTATTAACCCGGATATTAAATTTTTTCATTTCTACTGCCAGTGAAAAAGTAAATCCCGACATTGCCGCTTTGGTCATGGCATAGGTAATGGGTACATCAAGAAGCCGGTGTCCGGCAATTGATCCCATATTAACAATGACCCCTTTTCGTTTCCGGATCATTCCTTTAATAACGGCCCTGGTAACAAAGATGGTCCCTTTGAGGTTTACGTTCATTACAAGATCAACATCTTCTTCCTCAAGCATGGGCAGGGGCATTACCTGGCTGATGCTTGCGTTATTTACCAGGATATCGATGAGTTCCCCTTCTTTGAAAAGCTCCCCTACTTTCGCGTTTATATCGGGAACCCTGGTAAGGTCCATTTGTATTGCCTTACCGTTCTCCAGCTGTCCAAGGAGTTCTTCTGCCTTTTCACTGTTATTATTATATGAAAATATAACCCTGGCTCCATAACTGCTGAATTTGCGGCAAATTTCAGCGCCAATATACCCGGTTCCCCCGGTGACAAAAACTGTTTTTCCTTCCAGCATTATTCTATTCCTTCCAATTCATCCGATCCTTCCGGAAGATCGGGCATTACAAAGTCTTCGGGCATTTTTGCCTCTATGATCTTTGACAGGTCCCGTACCGTGAGAAGCGTAAAAAAATCCATTTTGCTCATTCCGGCCGCAATAAGGTGTCCGCTTTCGGGAAAACTTTTCTTTAAGGTCTCTGCGTTTTCTTCTGTCAGTTCCCCGTCTATAAACATCTCATCGGGATCTAAAGCAACGCCGCCGACAAAAATCTCGTTTATTTTTAATATTACTCCAAAATGCTGCTCTACCAGGTAAATGATCTCTACAAAATCAATACTATCGGCCCCGATATCTCCCACAAATGAGTGCCCAGGTAAGACCTCATCTACTGTATCAAGCCCAAAAACAGGAAGTAATATCACCCTGAGCCGCTCTTCCACTTCCTGCAATTTATCCGTTACTTCCATATGTCTCCTCCTCTCTCAAGAAACTCTTTTTAAACAGGGTCTTTTTCGGGGATCTTACCCGGAACCTGCACCTTGAAAGCGACGTTACGTAACGTCGCTTTCAGAAAGAATCTTCGGCTGATTCTCCCCGGAACCTGTACAGAAACAGACCCCGGTTCAACCGCAGTTCCTTCCGTATTTTTTCCCTGCTCCGCAGGGTCAGCTGCTCTTTAATTCAATTATTAACAAATCCTATGGGAATAACCGCACCAACTCTCTGCTTCTTCTTAATCTTCAATATCCGCCCAATCTCCTCTTCCGCCACAAGAGGCCCGGTCATATAACAGCTTCCCAGGCCCAGGCTTTCGGCTGCCAGGAGAATGAGCATTGCCGCGCAGGATATTGACTTAACAAAATTATCCCGCTCGTATTCTTCTATCGCCGGTTCCCGTTCCGGCAGCATGAGGCTCATTGAAGGCTGTATTCTAAATACGGGGACCATTAACAGCGGGGCCGATTCAAACGCGGAAAAATTCTTTCCGTACTGTTCAAACCCGTCCCTGAAATCATCACGCATGCGCAGAGCCAGTTCTCCGGTTTTCTTTTTTACTGCCGCGGCAATGTCTCCTATTATTGTCTTATTATCGACAACTTTAATCTCCCAGTTTTTTTTACCCGAAGCATAGGGAGACCGGTAGGCGATTGTTTTTATTTTTTCAATAGAGTCTTCCGGCACCGGTTCCCCGGAAAAGATCCTGGAGCTTTTCCGGTTTGTCGTAAGAATATCTAAAGCCTCATATTGCTCTCTCTCCATACGTATACTCCTTGCGTAAATCCCTCTCAAGAAACTAAATTTTGCTTGTGCGCGGGCCTTGAAGTAGTATGGGCTCTTTGGATTGCTCCGGAACTCGCTCCGCTCAAACAGTCCTCACAACCCAAAGAGCCCATACTACTTCCAGGCCAGATGCAGCTCGCAA
>JAAENB010001140.1 GCA_024224995.1 bacterium
ATCTGCATCTGGCCTGGAAGTATCCCTCTTCTAAATGTGAGGACTGTTTGAGCGGAGCGAGTTCCGCAGCATTTAGAAGAGGGATGCTTCCAGGCCCGCTCACTTGCACAATTTAGTTTCTTGAGAGTGCGGACCCTGCGAGGGGATTCGGTACACCCAAACAATCCTTGACAAAAAAACAGCATGTGTCTCCTGTTAAACCAGATCAAATTTAATAACGAGACGGCATATCATGATAGAACTTCCCTCACTAATAACATTTATAATATACTTCCTCTTCCTCACGGCAATCGGCATATATTTTTTTAAAAAGACCGGCAGCCTGGAGGATTATCTTCTGGGAGGAAGAAATATGGGAAAATGGGTCACGGCTATTTCCGCCCAGGCCAGTGACATGAGCGCCTGGCTGCTAATGGCTCTGCCCGGAGCGGTTTACAGCAAAGGGATGCCCCAGGCATGGATCGCCATAGGCCTGTTTCTTGGTACCGCGTGCAATTGGGGATTCGTATCCAGGCGGCTCAGAGTCTATACGGGGAAGACCAACGCGCTAACCCTATCCACATTTTTCGAGAACCGTTTTAAAGATCCAACAGGTTTTTTACGAATATTTTCAGCCATAATAATTTTGATATTTTTTACCCTTTACGCGTCATCGGGCTTAAAAGGAGCCGGAATGCTGTTTGAGTCAATGTTTGGAATGGATTACCGCCTGGCAGTGAGCCTGGGAACCCTGGTGATCGTGGTCTATACCTTTCTGGGCGGTTTTCAGGCGGTCTCATGGACCGACCTTGTTCAGGGAGCATTAATGGTCGTTGCCATAGTGGTGGTGCCTGTTATGGCGCTGAGCATGGTAGGGGGAATTGATGCCGTACGAACAGAAATGGCAGCGAAGAATATCGCGGGCAGCCTCTTCTCGGGAAAGGACATTACGGCAATCAGTGTGATATCAACACTGGCCTGGGGGCTTGGATATTTCGGCCAGCCCCATATTCTGGCACGGTTCATGGGGATACGCTCGGCAAAAGAGCTTCCCCGGGCAATGATGATAGCCCTTACCTGGGTGCTCATATCCCTTGCAGGAGCGGTCATCGTGGGACTCGTTGCCATACCGATGTTCGCGAACCAGGGCGGCATGGAAGCGGAAAAAGTCTTTATCTATATGATAAGCAAGCTCTTTAATCCCTGGATAGGGGGAATTCTTCTCGCGGCCATACTTTCAGCAATCATGTCCACAATCGATTCCCAGCTCCTGGTTTCGTCGTCGGCACTTACGGAAGACTTTTACCGGAAGATAATCCGGAAAGAAGCCTCGGAAAAGGAAGTGGTTTTTGTCGGCAGGTTATGCGTAATTATTATATCTATTATTGCCATGTTCCTGGCCTATGATCCCAAAAGCAGCATCCTTGATCTTGTATCCTATGCCTGGGGCGGGTTCGGTGCGGCATTCGGTCCCCTGGTACTGTTTGCTCTTTTTTCAAGAAGGACAACCTGGCAGTCGGCCCTTGCAGGAATGCTCACGGGAACAACAGTCCTGGTAATATGGAAACTCACGGGCCTGGGAGCAACCCTCTACGAAATCGTACCCGGCTTCATCGCGAACACCCTGGTTATTCTAATTGTAAATTTGTTCGTGAAACAAAAAAATCCTGAAATAGAACAGGAATATAACGAGGTTCGGAATTCATTATGACACGACTGGAAAAACAAAAACTATTTTACCGCGGATATTTTCACGGCAGCGGCATGTACCAGAGCCTGAAAGCCCTGGAGCTTGCCATACAATACCATGTAGGAGAGCGCAAGGACGGGCAGGAGGAAGTGTCTCACCAGTTTGAAATAGCGGGCTATTTGAACCAGGTGCTGGAGGGAAAACTCTCTGTTGAAGATGTGGATGTGATTATCGCGGCAGCGTTCCTCCATGACCTGGTAGAAGATTATCCGGATAAGTATTCTTTTTTGGACCTGGAAATAAGCTTCACCCCCAGGGTATACAATATCGTAAAGGCTCTTACCAAGTGGGAAGGGTTTGACAAAAACAATGAAGATGAGCTGACAAAATATTTTGACGCAATCGGAGAAATTCCCGAAGCGGTAATTGTCAAAGGGGTGGACCGTATACATAATCTTCAAACCATGATAGAGGGGCTTTCTATTCAGCGGCAAAAAGAATATATCGTGGAAATAGAGAATTACTTCTTTCCAATGCTGAAAAAAGCACGGAAAGCGTACCCTGCCTATTTTTTTATCTACCTGTCTCTTTCTCATTCCCTTGAGCGGCAGATCTATTTTATTAAAGAGATCCATAAAAGATGAAAAAGCTTCTCGCGTTAATTATTATTCTATATAGTGTTAATGCCCATGCTGATATTAAGAACGGCCTGCTCAAAGCAGTCCGGAATAAAAACCATGGGGAGATTCGTTCACTCCTGGAAAATGGAGCCGGAACAGACGCGCGAATGATTGACGGATCGTCTTCCCTGCATATCGCGGCCATGCAGGATGATATAATTTCCGTGAAGCTTCTTCTTAAATACGGGTCCAATCCCAATGCGCGGCAATACAATGACGCGACCCCGCTGCACCTGGCAAGCTCTCTTTCCATAACCAGGTTGTTAATACAAAAAGGAGCGTCAATGACGGCGAGAACGCATAACGGCATTGTTCCTCTCCATGCCGCCTCGTATAAGGGGCATTACGGACCGGTTAAAATTCTAATAGAAAATGGAGCCAATGTTAATATCACAGACAACAGGCAGGGGACGCCTCTTCATTATGCGCTTATGGGGAAGAATGAATTAGTCGCGAGATTTTTAATTCAGCATGGCGCGAATGTAAACGCCAGGGATATAAGAGGGATGCGCCCACTCTATATTGCTTCATGGGATATGTTTTTATATCTCCTTGATCATGGCGCTTCTCTTAAATCCGGAAAATTGGATTACCCGTTTCCCGATCCGCTGATTTTTTCTATCAAACATAAAAAAGACCGGTTTGCAATAGAGCTTATTAAAAGAGGGGCAGCGATTCAAGCGGCGCGCAACAGGGGAGATAGCCCATTACTCTGCTCTATTCAGTATGGCCAGGACCGGGTATCCCGCTTTCTAATAGAAAAAGGAGCGGAGATTGATGTGCTCTATGCTAACGCAACACCGTTAACAGCCGCCATAGAACGAAAAAATACCTATATAATCCGGATGCTTATAAAACATGGAGCTGATATTAATTTGCACGGAAAAGACGGGTATTCACCGCTTACCACGGCACTGAAAAAGAAAAATTTCCCCCTGGCTCAGCTCCTCATAAAGAAGGGAGCGAATTTAGTATCTGAAAGATTACCGTTCAAGCAGGCAATACGGAACATTCGCCGGGAATATTGGCAGCACTTTAATGACTCTTTGCTGCTGCAAAATCTTAAGATGAACAGCTATCATTCCGATGAAAAGAACAAGTACCGGGTGCTGAATTTTTTGCTTCAATCCGGGAGCCGGAAGTCTTCGCTATGGATGCTGTCAAGAATGCCGGCAATAGACTGGTCCCGGGATGATACCCAAAAGACGCTGTTGTATGCGATGCGATTGGGCGATGTTGGCCCGGTGGAAGTTCTACTAAAAAAGGGCGGGCCTGTTAAGAAAAGGTATAATCGTGGTTATACGGCACTCCATTACGCGAGCAATGAGGAGCTTGCCTCTTTACTCATAAAAAATGGAGCGGATGTTAACGCAAAGACGAAGAGGGGAGTTACCCCGGTCTTTGCCACACTCAATAAAAAGAAACCAAACAGCTGGCTCATAAAAGTTTTTATTGAAAATGGAGCGGAGATCAATTATCGACCGGAGGAAGATTTCCGGTATCCGCTGCTGCATTATGCTGCTAAATCAAATAATCAAGAGCTTGTGGGATTTCTTTTACGTAAAAAAGCAGATCCCAATAGATACGGCAGGTTTGGCACGCTGGCGTATGAGCTTGCTGCCGGTAATACGAAAGTTCGGCAGCTCCTGGAGGATCGAACCACGGCAGGGAAATTCCGCAAAGAGCTGTGCCGTGCGATTAGTAAGGGGAATATTGAAGAGGTTAAGACCTTACTCAATAAGGGAGCGGATATTAACGCGCCGGGACCTTATATCTATGGGATCGATATCCCGGTTGACTCCCGTCTTGACAGGCCCCTGCATTACGCCGTGAGCTTTAAGAGAGAAAAGATCCTTCAGCTCCTTCTTGACAGGGGAGCGGATGTAAATAGCCGGAGTATATTTACGGGGTTTACTCCCCTGCATATTGCCGTTTTTGAGAATAATAGATCCTTTGCCGGGCAATTGATCGCGCGAGAAGCAAATCCGTCGGTACAGGATAACCGGGGAGATACACCGCTGCATTACGCGGTAATGCGCGGAACAAAAGATATTATTAAGCTGCTTATAGAAAAGGGGGCCTCAACAACAATAAAAAATAACATGAAAAAAACACCATTTGACATGGCAGCAGACAGGAGGGAGCTTAAAAAGCTCTTATGGAGAAGAGAGTTCTTAAAGAGAAGAAAGAGAAGGCAGGCCGGTCAATGAGGATGATTTCGCGTGTATTCGCAAAAAATGCGTTAAATTTGATTAAATTTGGGAATCGGTATTACCGGGGAATAGTTTTTTCTATTGGAAATTCCAGCACACAACAGGTGCCGTCTGTGCTTTCAATGTTAAAGGAACCCTTAATCTGGCTGGTAAGAGCGTGAATAAGTTTTAATCCAAGGGAATCAACTGCCGACCAGTCAAATCCTTTCGGGAGCCCTATGCCGCCATCTTCGACTTTGACGGTTGCTCCGGAATCGGTTTTTTCAGTGACAGCTCAATGGTTCCGCTCTTTTTGCCGGGAAAAGCGTGTTTAATGGAATTTGTTATTAATTCAGTGGTGATTATTCCAATAGGAATGGCATCTTTGACCGGTATTGTAACGGCGTCACATGTTTTTGTAAGAGAAATGTTTGTTGAAATATTTATTAAAGAAGAAACTATTTTGGTGAGATATTTGTCGAGCCGCACCTCAATGATTGAATCAGTTGAATAGAGCAGGTCATACAGCTCAGACACAGCAGATACCCGAAAGCCGATTTCAGAAAGAGCTCTTTTGGCTTCATCGAAGGCGCTCGTATCAGCCATGAGGCTAATCATATTGCTTATCATAAGAAAGCTGTTTTTTGTCCGGTGCTGCAATTCTCTGAACAGGTCTTTTTTCTCCGGAAGGGTTTTTTTTAGTATTTTTTCTATCCAGTTGGCGGGGTCGTCTTCAATTCCCGGCAGCGCCTCGGTGACCTTTTTTCCTATTTAGTTTTCCCTCCTGAGAGTTGTTTGCTTTTCAAATGCTTTGTTTACATCAAGGAAAATGTAATCCACAGGCATACCCGCTTCATCAAAGACCATCTCATGAAGAGCAAACCCATTCTCCATGTTTTCAAACAGGGATTTGTATTTCTCTTCGCTTTTCTGCAAGGCTTCTTCACGTTTAATTATTTCCTGTTGTGATTCTTCAAGCTGTTCGTTTGTTTGGATCAGTTCTTCATTCGTCTGCCCCATCTCTTCGTAAGATACTTCAAGTTCTTGATTGGCTGCTTGCAGCTCATGCTGGTGTTCCCGGACATTCTGTTTTTCCTCAAACAGTTTGAAGGCCATTTTTATTGATACATCAAGAACAGTGGTTTCAGAATTTTTTACTACATATCCATAGGATGTTATCTTTTCTGTTTTGTCTACAACTTCAGGTTCAGTATGGCTGGATAAGAAAACAACAGGAATATCTTTGTTTTTTTTCAGTCATAGCCTTGGTAATAGTATATGAAAAATGAGAAAAAATCAATACTTTTTTTGCGGTAAAAAGGGGAGGGGGCGGATAAGTTCCCCTTTTTAAATGAAGTGAGGCTTCGGACTAACGAAGTACTACTTCCCTGGTTCCGTTTGTCCCATAGCCGGATAAAAAACCAGTTTGAAAACACCATCATCTTTATGAAAGTACTTGCCCGCGTACATGGCCTCTCTCAGTATTTTCAGGTTGGCAGCGTTAAAGTAAATTCTTTCGAGAAGCTGTTTTTTGTCATCTTCAAGTTGATACAGGTTATGCTGAAACTGAACCAGTCCGTTTTCTAAATTCAGTATAGTGTAATTCACTGCATAGGGGTGGTCATCAAGCGCATAGGTGATTGACCGCTCATCATGACCAACCCGGGGGAGAATAACCGGCCGGATCATCTGGAAGTTGAAATTTGAAACCAGGGTATCCTGAACAAAGCGTTCCCTGCCAAGGCGGGCAATGCTCAAATGGCCTCTTTTATTTTTTTTAAAGATAAATTGAATATCAACAGGATCACCGTTAATATCAATAATGAGCCCAAAAACACCCATTTTCTTTAAGAATTTAACTCTATTGATGGCAAAAAACAAATATCCAAGTTTATTATCTTCAGAATCCTTTATGGTGATATCCAGGTTGGTGGGATATGAACGATTGCCGGGTAATTCCTTATAGTTGAGGCTAAAAGAATATACTTTTCCATCGGAGTCTTCGAAATCAAAAGCAATTTCGGTCTTTCCTTCGCCAATGTCACTAATCTCAAGTGATTTTTCAACATCAAAAGTTTTACCTTTAATGCTTAAGTCAAAAGGCAGTGTCTCGGCCATTGCGGCCATTCCCATTGCCGCGATAAAAGTTACAGTCATTCCAATAATAAGCATACGTTTGATCATACTATTTCTCCTTATTTTTTATAGTCATATAATATAGAGAGATCAAACAGTATTTTATTCCAAATTTTTTAGTTTTTTTGTTAAGAAGGGAGATTGCAGGTTTTTGGGGAATGAAAAAAGCCCATAGATCTGCCAATGCCGGGAAGGCTCAGGCAGATCAAAATGGGCTGAATTATTGTTGTTAGAAAAATATTTAATCGAACAACTTAAACCTTTTTAACGTTAGTTGCAAAAGGTCCTTTTTCTCCCTGGCCTATTTCGAATTCGACGGTGTCGCCTTCATCTATATAATCTTGTACTTCATTCTTATGAACAAATAAGTCTTTGCCACCTTCTTGCTCAATAAATCCGAAACCTTTTGTTGGATTAAACCATTTAACTTTACCTGTTGGCATAACAACCTCTTAATTAAAATATAATATTAATATACAACTACAACTTTTATCTAAATAGATATACTATTTTTATTAACATTGTAGACATACTATGCAGCCATCTAGTATTGAATAATACAAAAGCGCAAGAAGTTTTTTGTTTATTTTTTTTAAAATATAACTTTTTTGAATTTTAACACTTGTATTCATTACCATTTTCTGTAATACTAAAGAGAACAGGAGAATACAATGGATGATTTTAAGCTCGAAGATCTCGTACAGCGTTTTTTTACCTGCAACAAAGAAGAATTAATGCAAATCTTTAATGAGTTCCTGGATACGGTCATAGCGGAGGAGACCGTTCCAACACGGGAGATTATGAGCAGGAATTATGAAACAGCCCAATCAAACCCGGAGATCCATTGTATCCCGGGCAATTTACGGGATGCCAGGGACGCCATTTTTCCCTATTTCTGGGGAACCGATGGCTGGGATTCCAAACTCCACCTGGAAAATGTGAAGGGTCCGGCAAATTACGCGTCATTTATCGGTACTATGGCTGCTATGCTGAAAAATCCGAATTTGTGTGTAGATACCTATAGTGAACGGTCCAATGAGCTGGAACTCAAAGCCATAACCTCTCTTGCGAACCTGGTCTTTTATCATACTGAAAATCCCTGGGGGGTTTTTACAATGGGAGGGACCATATCCAACCTTTATGGCGGCAAAATAGGTATAGAAAAGGTTGTGCCGGGAGCAATGAAAAAGGGCCTGGCCGGTTCGGAAGTGTATGGGATCGTGTCACAGGCAGCGCATTATTCAAATGCCACCCTGGCCGGATGGCTTGGAATGGGAACGGATCAGCTCCTTTCCCTGCCGGTAAATGAGGCCTGTTCAATGGATTGTGCAGCCCTGGCGGAAAAAATGGAAGAGTTATACCAGGCCAAAAAAAAGGTAGCGTTTGTTATCGCCACTTTTGGGAGTACCGATGCCTTTGGAATAGACGATGTAGCGGAAATCCGGAACATTATAGAAGATAAGGCGAAAAAGTATAAGGTAACCCGGCCCCATCTGCATGTTGATGCTGCTGCGGGATGGTCCTTATGCCTCCTGGATGAATATGACTGCAAGAATAATCCTTTTAAACTGAGCACGGAACTTCTTGGAACAGTGAGGACGATAAACAAACAGGCCATGGGAATGCATCATGCCGATTCCATAACTATCGATTTTCACAAAATGGGGTGGGGCCATTACCCGGCCAGCGCCTTTATAGTTTACAACAGGGATGATCTTACCTACCTGCTCAGGACCAAGGAGCAGCTGCCTTATTTTTCCGAAGCAGATTATCGCCATGATCCTGCTTTGTTTACCCTGGAATGTTCACGTCCGGCAATAGGTCCGTATTCTGTAATGGCCAGTCTTAACGGCATGGGCTTAAAGGGCTACCAGCTCCTGGTGGCGCGCGCTCTGGAACTGACTCTTACGCTCAAGCGCAAGATCGAAGAGCTTGAATATTGTAAGGTCTTGAATATGGGCTGTAGTGGGCCCAGTGTTGTCTGGTGGGTTCTGCCCAAAGGCAGGGACGCGAAAAAGATCTACGAAGAGCTGGTAAAGGGAAATATTCAGCAAAAGGATTATGAGCGGTATTTTCATGAAGTAAAGCGTCTGTTCGATAAGCGTAGAGCAGGAGCAGATCCCCGCAAGGATGCCCGCTTGAGCTTTACCACATCAATGGGGTTTATGCCCCAGGGCATCCCCATTCCGGGCTGGAAAGCGGTCTTCTTTAATCCCAAGACCGATATCCAGGTCGTTGACCAGATTATTCGCAGTATAGAGGATCTGTAAAAAGTTATTCTTTTTTTTCGGGATCCTTTACCGGTTCCGGCTTTGTGTCTGTTTCGGGTTTGGGCACAGGTCCGGATTTTAATTCCGCAGCCGGTTCAGCTTCAGCTGCCGCAGCCCGGGCTGCTTCTTCCTGCTTGAGGGCTCTCGTGTAGTATTTTGACGGTTTTGCCGTAACGATCCTTTCGAAATATTCATGAAAAGCGGAAAATATCTCTCCCTGGCTGTTTTTTTTGTTTTGCAGCTTAAAGCGCCATTCATTTTCACCGTCAAGGCTCACAAACAGGCTCAACTCAGCATCTTTTCCAAAGAAGTGAAAACCCAGGAAAACCCATTTTTCTCCAATTTTGTGCAGATCTCCTTCATAATCCTTGAATTCTTTAATTACACTGAATGTCCAGTTCCGGTGAAAGATCTCGTACGTTGGACTTGGATTTCTCCATGTACCTTTTGGTTTTGGCCCTTCCATATTGCTGTCCTCTTTTTTAATAGATAATAGGTAAGTGCTCAAAAACGGGAGCGCGGCGCTTGCGCGCCGCGCAAGAGGAGGGGGTTGAGGGGGTTGCACCCCCTCAACCCCCTCCTGCTTAGCGCAGCGTTAGCTGCGCTCTTTTCCGGGGGTACTGCGAATAAGGTTTTCTCTTCGTTTATGAGCACTTACAATAATATATTTAATAAATCCTTGACAGTAGAGTTTGTCCAGCAGATTTTTATTTCGATCCGGATAATTTTAAGAAGAGGCCACAGGATGACGAAACCCTCCAGAGATATAAAAGAAGTTGAAAAGATCAAAGAACAGATCCTCGAAAGTGCTTTGAGTATTATCATAAAGGAGGGGTTCGAAAGTTGTACCATGAGGAAAATCGCGGCACAGAATTCCATGTCCGCAACCAACCTCTATAATTATTTTTCCAATAAAGATGAGATATACCTGGCCCTGGTGATTAAAGGATTTGAGATTTTGTATAACATGTTCCGGAAAATCGATGAGGAGCAGACCGAGCCGGTGAAAAAAGGGGAAGCCCTGGTACGGGGCTATCTTGCTTTTGGCCTGGAGAATAGTTATTATTACGATATCATGTTCACCCGGGCCACACCCAAATATAATGACTATGTAGGCACACCTCTAGAGAAGCTGGCAACAATTGAAATGAATATCTCCATGAAAGTCATGAAAATAGCCTATGAAACAGTGGCAGCAGTAACTGCGGGCTTAAAACGGCAAGCGGAAGATGCGGAAAAAGTCTATTTTATGGAGATATGGAGCATGCTTCACGGAATGATTACCCTTTACAACAGCAAAATTGTCAATTATGTAAACGAAGATCCCTCAAAACTGTACGAAAGAGTCATTGATGATGTAATGTTCCTGGTTACACGGTCCCTGTCCCGGTCCCAATCCTGATTTGAAGGTACTTAAGAGTGCCGACCCTGTGGTCACGTCTTAGTATGAGGCATAATTTACATTCCGAATTACGTTTCTCCCTGGGAATATTTATCTGTTTTGATCAATAATTTCTAAAAAAGTACTTGACAATTTTGCCCTTAAACTAAACAATGTTAATATTAACGCTGTTTAGTTTGTTTGGAGGTTATATGCAAATGGTAGACGCTGAATTAAAAGTCCCTGAGATCTCAGAAAAAGAAAAAACTGAGATTGTAGCTCGTTTTTCCCGGTATATTAATAAGGGCCAGGTAAAGTATTTAAAGGCCGGGCATCTTGATGTGCTGGAAACTGAGCGTGAATATATTCGTTTTCGTGATCCCGTAACGGGAAAGGAGATGATAGATTGCTTTACGTCGGCCGGATGCTTTAATGTGGGCAGGAGAAACCCTGTTGTATTGCGGGCTCTTAAAGAGGCTCTGAAGGAACTCGACATGGGCAGCCATTCCCTGGTCTCAAAGCAGAAGGTGGCGCTCGCGAAGAAGCTTGTCTCAATTGCACCGGGAGACCTTAACCGTGTTGTGCTCGCTTCCGGCGGAGGCGATGCCATTGATTGTGCCATAAAAATGGCCCGGGGAGCAACAGGACGAAAAGACGTAATTGCCACAATAAAAGCATATCACGGGCATACGGGTTTTGCCATTTCCGCGAATGGAAAAGAGCACTATCGTAAGTATTTTGAGCCGCTTATGCCCGGGTTCAGGTTTGTTCCCTATAATGACCTGGAAGCAGTGCGGAAAATCGCCACCAAAGAGACTGCCGCCATAATTGTTGAGCCCATACAGGGAGAAGCGGGGATATTTGTGGGTGATGATAGTTACCTGGAAGGGCTGCGCCGCCTGGCGGATGAGCTGGGTATTATTCTTATTTTTGATGAAGTACAAACCGGGTTTGGCCGAACCGGCAGGTTTTTTGCCTGTGAACACTCCGGGGTTGTTCCCGATATCCTTGCGCTGGCCAAATCAATTGGCGGTGGTATGTTTCCCAATGGTGCCGTGCTCTACCGTGAAAAAACGCCCTTGTTTACGTTTATCGGCAAAAATCCGAATTTTCATCCCAGCTGCAGCGGTGGATCGGATATTGGCTGTTATGTTTCTCTCCGGGTTATTGAATATATTGAAGAGAAGAAACTGGTGGAGAATTCGGAGCGGTCAGGGGCGCGTTTTAAAAAGGCTCTTGAAGAAATAATGAAGGAAAATCCCGGCATTATTAAAGAGGTACGGGGCAGGGGACTCATGGTGGGAATCGAGTATCTCCATGAATTCATGGGCCCTATGATGTCCGACGCCCTGGCAAAGAACGGCGTGTTTGCTGCCTACTCCGGGAACGCGCCGCAGGTAATGCGTTTTATGCTTCCTATTGTTGCAACGGAAGACGATGTAGACCTGGTTGTTAATTCCATACGGAAAGCGGTGCTCTCCATGAAGGCGCTTTTGCCCCTTGCCCTGCCGGCGGCAAAGATCCCGGGAGTGCTGAAGCTCCTGAACAATGAGCGGATACAAACGGCATTATTTAATTGGATACGGTCGCTGGAAGACCTGGTGAAGAAAATGGGCAGATCTAAAAAAAAGGGGCAGGAAAATGAATCGAAATAGCAGTGAACTTAATGAATTCGCGAAGTATTTTTCTTCAGGCATGCTTGAGTATAATAAATCTCTGGGGCATGATTTTATAGAGGAAAAACGGGATGGGTCCCGGGTGTTTGACGCCGAAGGAAACAGCTATATTGATTGTTTCAGTTCTTCATCGGTTTATAATCTTGGCAGAAGAAACCCGGATGTTATTACGGGGCTCCGGGATGCCCTTCATGAAACAGACCAGGGAAATTTTCCCATGATATCAATAGAAAAGGGACTGCTGGCGGAAAAACTGGCTTCTTTTGTTCCGGGAAAACTCGAGTGTACGGTGTTTAGTGTTATCCGGGGCGAGAGTATTGATTTTGCCTGTAAGCTGGCGCGCGGCTATACGAAAAGAAAAGAATTTGTTGCGGTATCGGGTTCATGGTTTGGGCAAACCGGTTTTGCCTTGAGCCTGTCGGACCGTGAGGACAAAGACCGGTATGGGCCGCTTATTCCCGCTATAACGACTATTCCTTACGGAGATTTGGACGCGGCAAAAAACGCCATTACCCGGAAAACAGCCGCCGTGTTTATTGAGCCTGTGCAGGCGGAATACCTCTGCCGCTATAACGAAGCGTTTCTTCGCTCGCTACGCAAGTTCTGTAAAAAAAAGGGCGCCTTGTTGGTTTGTGATGAAACGCAATCGGGCATGGGGCGGACCGGAAAAAAATTCTTTTATGAATATTCCGGCATTGAGCCCGACATGCTCATCATTGGCGAGGCTCTTGGCGCGGGGATCTTTCCCATTGCCGCTGCTATATTTACGCAAAAACTGAACCGTTTTATGAACGCCCATCCCATGATTCACCTTTCTACTTTCGGCGGCTCCGACCTGGGATGCAGGGTCGCCCTGCGGGCGCTTGATGTCTATGAAAAAACCAGGCCCTGGGAAAATGCCGCCCTCCTTGGCGACGCGCTCGAAGCGGGACTCGAAACCATACAGAAAAATTCCAATGGCACTATCCGCTCCATTGGCGGCAAAGGACTTCTTCTTTCCCTTGAGCTTGAGAACGAAGAAAAAGCCCGGGCTTTTTGCCGCGCGGCCGCGGAAAACGGTCTTCTGTGCTCGCCTGGTGAAGCTGCCAAAAACAGCGTTGTTCTCCGGCCTCCGCTCACTATTAACAGGGAAGATGTCGATGATATATTAATTATCGTATCAAAAGCAGCTGACCTTGTAGGGGGAAGGTGATAAGGTATATCAACCCGGAATGTAAACGATGTCTGCCTGGAGCAATACCTCTGCAGAACGTTCGGAACTCGCTCCGCTCAGTCCCGATTCATATTAACGATTTTAAGGAATCGGGACACAACCTGCCGAGGCATCACTCCAGGCAGGCATCGTTTACATTCCGAATTACGTTTTTCTGTATATTAAGACACGACCGACCCGGTTTAGCAGGGAAAAAATACGGAAGAAACTGTGGTGATACCGGAGTCAATTTTGCGAAGATGCTCCGGGCAAAGGTTTGGTTCTGAGAGACGTTGCAGTGCAACGCCTTTACTGGCTGGTTTCAGGTCAGGGCTATGGAGATTCCGGCAAGGGCGCAAAAGTTTTTGAAAATGAGTCAATTTTAGCCCGGGGTTTTAACCCCAAAGGGCAGCAGAGCATAACCCCGGATAATATCTTCGAGAACAGGCTCTGTTTATAAATTAGTTTCCCAGGATGATGGGTATTTCTCATAGCGTGGGGCTTCCAGCCCCTCGTTATGAAGAAAGAAGCCCCTGTTTAAATTCCAGTTTCTTAAGTAGAGGAGACCCTTATGAAAGCACTATATTTCGATAATAAGCTCACAAACATCGGTCTGTACCAGGCCGTGTCGAAAATTTACAGGAACGCGGGGAACAGTTTTTTTTCCCCGGTTAAGTATGGGGAGATTCCTGAGCCCCAGCTGCCGGGGGTGAACTGGCTGAAGATACAAAATAAGAGCTGCGGTTTGTGCGGGACCGATCTTCATTTTATGTACTTTGATATTGCAACAGGAGCCTTTCCCGCGGCACTCCCCGGAGTGGCACGGAAATTTTTAGGCCATGAGCTCCTGGGAACGGTAATGGAAACCGGGGCCGGGGTAAAGGGAGTTAAACAGGGCGACCGCGTTACCATGCGCATTGACTGGCCTTCCTGCAGCCAGCTTGAAATAGAGCCTCCCTGCGGCCAGTGCGCCTCGGGTAATTACATGTTATGTGAGAACAGCGGAAAAAAAGAGCTGCCCCTGCAGGATACTGGGGGGGGATTTTCCCCCTGCATGGTTATGCACAAAAGCCAGTTCTACAAGATCCCGGACTCAATGAGCGATGATGAAGCCAATTTGCTGGAGCCCCTTGCTTGCGCGGTTCACGGGGTTTATAAAAATATTCCCGCTAAACATGAGAAAGTGCTTGTGGTGGGATGCGGTACCATTGGGCTGCTTTCAGTAGCGGTGGCAAAGGCAGTGGAACCGCAAGCTGTTGTCTATGCCCTGGTTCGCTACGAGCACCAGGCAGAACTGGCACGCAAAATGGGAGCCGATGAAATATTGTATTCGGGCAGCAAGCTGTATGAAGAAGCAGCCCTGAAAACCGGCGCTGCCTATAATAAAGGATACTTTGGCAATGAAATTCTCCTTGGCGGTTTTGATATAATCTATGACTGCATTGGGAACGACAGTACTGTTACAGACTCGCTTCGCCTGGTAAAAGGGGGAGGGGCGGTTGTGCTGTTGGGGATCAATTTTATGCCCGGAAGCATTGATTATACTCCAATATGGAACCAGGAGATCCGCCTCACCGGGATTAACGCCCATGCCAATGAATCGGCACGGGAAAACTCTTTTGATGTCGCGGCAAAGCTCATGAAAGAGAAAAAAATAGATACCAGCGGGCTCATTACTCATCGTTATCCAATGGCTGAGTACCGCGAAGCGGTTAAAACCTTTGTTTCAAAAGGGAAAGAGAAGGCTGTTAAAATTATACTCGACCACCAGGAGGGGTAAGGTGATCGGTTAAGATAAAGCCGTAAAGGCGTTGCACGCAACGTCTCGTAGGAACCATGCTCCTGGCAAATATCTCCGGGAACAGGCCCGGTTTGGAATTTAGTCCCTTAAGAAATATAAACCTTCTCAAAAACCGCGTCCGGGTTTTTTTGCAGAATATCAAAAATTTTATTCAACGCAACGTTCATGCTAATGTCAATACAGCGGCCGCAAGCTTCCGGAATTGTGCGGCATAGATTAACAACTCCGGGACTATACCAGAGTTGTTCAAAGCGTTCCGATGAATCCTGCTTTCCCAGCACAATCCCTTTTGCGCCGCGGTGCAGTCCGCATATTTTTACGTATAATCCATTGTTTGTCGATTCCAGGACCGTCCGGAGCCTGTTAGAAAGACAGTGGGGAAAATTTTCCCGGGGATTAACATCCCAGACCCGGGCGACATCCCTTTTGGGCGTGAATACCAGGAAACGCGGCCGCTCCTCTAATTCCCGGGCCTTTTCAAATTCCTTTGCTATTGCGGCAAACTCTTCAGCTCCCAGCTTTTTCGCCAGGTCATGATACAGGGGGCGGAACGAGATGCTGTCGACGCCAATATCTTTCATGATGCGGGTTATGGCGTAAATCTCAGAATAGTTCTCCGGCAGCACCAGGAAGGTGGCCCAGATCGACGGCCGGCGCTCGCCCGGGTGGAGCTGTTCCCGGGCCCGTACCATTTCTTTCAGGTTTTGAAATATAGTGTCTATAGAGTGAGGAAACCCCGAAGCCCCATGGGTTTTGTTGCGCACTTCCTGGGTCGCGGCATTGACACTGACTCTCAGGTGATCAATGGTTTGAACGCAAAATCGAGAAAGTTCCGGCACTAAAAGATCGCCATTGGTAATGAGACAGGAATAAAGCCCCTTCTCCCGGGGCAGGGGAAGCATTTTTCGAATATCCTTGTGAACCAGGGGCTCGCCCCCTCCGGTGAACCGGATCGTCCTGGTGCCCCCTTCTTGTAACTGGTCCAGGAGAGTCTCAAAAAGCCCGGGATCTATTGCAGCGTTGTGGTACTCAGGATCGCGGGCGTATTGCCGGGAATAGCAGAAATAACAGTCCGAAGTACATGCCTGGTTTATGTCTATGTCGACTCGAACCGGCCATAGTGAAGCAAGGTCAGAACCCGCGTTTCGTAAGGCTTCCACATAATCCAGGGGGCTTTCGGGGAAAAAATCTCCGTCATGAGCGGGAATGGCGGCGAGGAGCTCGTTTTTGTCCCCGCTCCGGTCATAAACGGCCAGGTTGTTCCAGAGACCGTAGGTTTCAAAGTTTGATTGATTGGTGAATGTTTTCATAGTGTGTGTGCTTAATTAAGCGGTGTATATATCTCCAATTCTCCGGAGCATGGCTCCTCGGGATTTCCCAGGCTCGATAATATTGTATTGATTCTTTCTGCTTTCCCCGAGTTTTCTTCTTTTTCTAAAGCCTGTATTATTTTTTTGCAGAGAGAATAGATCTTCGGGAGCGTGTGTGGTATTGTTTTGTTGTCATAAATCTTTTTGTACGATTCCAGGGTATAGGTAATGGAATCGGCGCTTTTTTCCAGCGCTTTTTGTTTGGCTTCAGTATCAGCATAATTGCAATATTTATGAAACAGGACTGCCGCTTCGCAATACTTCCCGCTCATAATTCCAAAAGGAACCCTTTTTTCCATACTATCACCGCCATAGGCTTGTGCTGCCCAATCCTGTGCTTCATCCCATGCATCAGTACTAATTTTGTTTTCCCCGCTAAGCGAAAGATCGATAGCAAATAGTGTATGAAAGGCTTTTAATCCATAGTAGCGTCCCATGTAATGGGATTCGGGTTCTTTTTTACCAATTTCCGTATTATGATTATTGTACATGGAATATAATTCCATTGCTTTATCATTGCACTCATCTATTATTTTCTCTATATCCTTAACTGCGGGCATATCAATATTCACATCGTTATGCTTTTTTCTCCCTTTTTCAAGATGAACAATACTGTATAATACCCAGCTGTCGGCTTCATTTCTAAAGTGTTTTGGGTTATTAAATGATAATCCATGATACATCACTTCCGCTTTTCTTAAGTTATCTAATGCAGCGGTATAACGACTTAATTTCCAATTCGATATGGACTGTGAAATGGCAATTGATGCTTCAATTTCGGGGGAAAATTTTTCATGATCATGATTTTGGGAAATTTTTAACGCTTTCTCATAATCACCGAGTTTATTAAAACATTGAAGATAATGATAAAAAAAGGAACTGGGAACCGCATCAACCCAGTTTTTTGGAAATCCTTCCACTCCTTTATCGAAAAGCTCCATTGCTGTGTCATATTTCGCGATATTATACAGGTAGCGCGCTGAATCGAGAAATTTATCCTCTCTGAAAATCGAAGGACGGGAATCAGTTTCTTTGCTGTCATCCCCCACAATTTTTGTTTTTACTGTTTTGTCCCAGATTATAAAAGTTTTGGGATTATTATCGTTTGTGCCTCGTCCTAAGAATATTTCCTGCAGATCCTGGTGCGCATCATTTTCAAAATTGTCCTGGAGATTCTGGATAAATGCATCATTTTCGACCTCTCCATGTATTTCAATTCTAAAAAGATTTGTATCAATAATGGGTTCATGAAGTTTATTGTGCATTTTCCAATGTTCTAACTGTTCTTCATCGGGATTAATATACTTAAAAAGCCAGGTTGGAGCTCTGCCCGGACCAAAGTCGAGTCCGTCTGCCAGCCGTACCCAGAGAGCATCGGTCCTGGAGTTCGGCACATTCCTGGCTTTTTTTCGTTTAGCCAGAAAATCACCATGATGATTCTCGACAATATCACAAATTAACGGTAATAAATCACCATCAATTTGCCCTTTAATTTCACCGGTATTTCTTATTATACTCGCTCCTTTTTTTCCATGTTTTTTTCTTAATTCTACCAGGTAATTTACATCGTCTTTTCGACTTACATCCAGAACCATACCTATATCGTGAAGAAGGACGGAAACTATAAGTATAAATGCTTCTTCTTCTTTAATGTCGTCATAAACATTTTTGGGGATAAGCCGGTCCAGGTTCCGCAATACTCTTAACGCATGGATTGCGCCATGATCAACCCAGCCATCCCACAGGGACGGGGGGTATATCTCATTCGCATGTTTCCATATTTTATCTATATTACTTATTTTTGACTCGCTCAATTTCGCGGATAACGGTGAATCCTTCCAGTTTGTATATGCCATACCATATTCTCCTTTTTTTCGAATTACCGGTGATTATCAAAAAAATCCTTTGTCCCGTCATACAAAGGAATTTTTCCGCTTTTTATCTCTTCCAGAGAAAACCACCCGGCATCGGAGACCTCTCTTGAATCGAGCTTTGATTTCTCCAGCAGGTTTCTATCTATGGCCTGTGTCTCCCAGAAAGCGACGGTTTTGATCTTGGTATCTGCGGAACGGGTATAAACTTTTTTCACCGGGAACACGGAAATACCGCACTCTTCCAGGGTTTCTCTCACAACCGACTCTTCTTCCAGGATATCGTCATCCTTGCAGCGTCCGTGGGGCCCGGACCATGCTCCGTAGAATTTATTATTTTCTCGCCCCTCCTGAATCATAAGGTATTCACCTTCATGGTTGCGAATCAAAGCCACAACGCCATGACTTTCCAGGGGAACAAAAACCTGTTTTAAATTTGAGAAGATCCAATCTTCGCTTAGTCCGGCAGAAATAAAATCGTCTTTTGAGCAGACGCCATTGGTAACGGCAGCAAAATCGAGGGGAATGTTTTTCACGGTGAGATAATCACCAAGTGAATCGCCAATATATACCATATCGGAATTTTCAATTGGGCTCCCTGTTTTCCGTTCATATTCTTTCCGTAAAAGGGGAATAATTCCGGGACAGGGTTTATCCATATTATTGTCGATAGTTGAATACAGAATATCAAAAAAACCGGGCTCCAGCCCCAGACTGTCTTTAATTCCCTGTATTAAAAATTCCTTACTTCGTGAACTTACAATTGCAATATACTTTTTGTGTTCTTTTAAAATGTTTAATATTTTAAGAGCATCGGGAACGGCCGGAACAGGCTTAAGGGTCAAGAGTATATTTAAATGATCTATTAAAAGGTCAGAAGAAATGGTTTCCCCAAAAATAGCTCTTAAGGAATTCCGCAAATTACCTTTCCAGTTTTTTTTAATTGTTTCAATTGGAGGAACTTTCAGGTTCAGTTCCCGTGCCAATTCCGGGTAATGATTCGTTGATACCACCTGAAAGGTATTCGCAAGAGTATCATCAAAATCAAATATATACATTTGGTAACTTTTCATGTTTTTCACTTTACTTGAGCTCTTATATAAAAAAGACTCTTCTTTTTGTCAATAATAATATAAACCGGGTTTGATAACAACGTCAGGTTGTGTCTTAATATACCGAAATAGAAATTATGCGTTAAAAATAAGGTGTATCAACCCGGAATGTAAACTATGCCTGGAGCAATACCTCCGCAGAACGTTCGGAACTCGCTCCGCTCAAACAGCCTCACAACCTGCCGAGGCATCACTCCAGGCATAATTTACATTCCGAATTACGTTTTTCGGTATATTAAGACACGACCCAGCTGCCCTACAAACCGGCCGGGTAAATAACCACGATCTGGCTTAGCTTGTTCCCTTTGACATGGAACTCAAGGGAGTTGCCGGAACTGTCATCGGGGTATACGTAGGTGTTCCCGCTTTTTGACGCGGGCTCACCAAAGATCGATTTTATGCGGGATAGACTAATCCCTTTTTTAAGATCGTGCTTAAGCCGGAACGAGGGATTGGTGATTGTCATCATATTCAGCATTTGTTTTTTACCCGCTTTCGCGTGATAGAGCTTCATTTCAAGACCCGTATATTTGATAGTATAAATGCTGTCCTGTATACCGGGATCGTGCATGTTTTCAATATTTTCGGTTTCCACTTTCAGGGGCTTTTTAAGAACAGAAATAATCTCGTTTTTAAGATTTGCCGATATAAATTTATTTACAAAACGAAACGCGAAAGGATTGTTAATAAAGCTCACGACATTTTTATGAAATTTCTTTGTGTTGTCCGGAGCGGGAGCGGCTCCCTTGCCGGAAGCGAGCTCACCGTTCGATAAGAAGCCGCTAAAGACCCACCCGGTTTTATTCCCGTATTTTACTCTGGCCCAGGGAGCGGAAACACCGCCAATGGTCTCTTCTTTACCGGAATATTCAACAACCGTAACAGCGGCCTTATAAGGAATGGTCGTGATTTTTTTCGAACTGGTAGTGGCTTTGCTTCGTAAAACAAGACCGGTTCTGGCCTTCACAAAATAATTATCCGTATCTCCGGTACCTTTTTTACACCCGCATATGAACAGAATAGAAACGAATAGCAGGATTGAAATAGCCCGGAAACTGAGTTGTGGAATATTGCGCGTATAGTTCATTGTAATTCTCCTGAATATTAAAAAAATACTTTAATTCCTCCGAGAGGACCGCCAATAGAAGCTTCTTTTGAGGTGATGTGCCGGTACCCGGCGAATATCTCAACCCGGTTAAGAATCACCCCAACCCGGCCTTCCAGGTCAATAAAGCTGATACTGCCGTATTCCCGGGTACCCAATCGAAACATCAGGGATAAGGGTTTTACCGGGTACGAACGAAAGATAAGGCCAAAGGCCACACCATTTTTGCTAATAATGCCCCGCATGAAAGATCCCTGAACATATATGTCGGGAGTGCAATAGTCATGCTGAATAATGGGAATATTGATCCCTGCGGCAATATAGACAAGATGATTCGAACCGTCCCAGGTATGTTTAAACTCCATTTCCGGACCAATAAATTTCCAGAAGCGGCCCCCAATGGCAGCGGAGTAGGCGCCGCCGTAGTCCCGGGCCCATTGACCGCCGGCTTCAATCGTATAAAAATAATTTTTAATAGTGTCGATCTCTATTGATGATTCATCAACATCTTCATCTTCGTGAATATCTGTTTGGGGGTCTATCCAGCCCGTACCGCTTCGTTCCACAGTGATGTCCGGTGCCGGTTTTGCGGCATCATCTTTTTTTTGTAAATATTTTGGATCGTATTGAATAAAATTATTTTCTTCGCCTGCTTTGTAGGGGTAATCGGAATAATGGACAGCCATGTTCATGTCTACCCAGATGGTAGCGGCAGCTTGAGTAAACAATTCAAAACAGCCCGAAAAAAAATCACTCACGCAGCCTGCGCCGCAGGAAGACCCGGAAGAATCGGAAGAGGATTTATTCGTTTTTTCTTCACGTTCCACATCTTTTTTAAAGTCCTTCAGGTCTGCGTTAACCATGGAAGGCTTAAATAGAGATGTTCCAATAATGAACAAAAGAGCGATTAATGGACATAGATATTTTCTCATGGGGATAACTTTACCACAAATAACTTTTATTGCAAACACTTTTCGGGACAGGAAAAGTAGTTGACGAAGAAGGGAAAGGGAGTCAAAAGGATTAAAATGAAGACAAAAGAACAATTGCAAAAAAGGATCAAATACCTGCTCCTGTTTTTTATTGCCGCCCTCATACTGAGCGGAATAACGGCCTTTCCCCTGGAGTGGGAAATGTCTATTCTTAATTACTGGGTAGGGAAACTGGGAATTGAAGGGCCGCTTCAGGAGTGGCTTAGCCGGGTTTATACAGGGCTTGCCGAAATAAATCAAAAATATCCCTTTGTGGCTTATGGAACGGACTGGCTGGCATTTGCCCATATTGTCATAGGCGTGGCATTTATTGGCCCCCTGCGGGATCCGGTGAAGAACATCTGGGTAATCGAATTCGGCATGATAGCCTGTGTTATGGTACTACCCCTGGCGCTTATCGCAGGATCAATACGGGAAATTCCCTTTTACTGGAGATTAATAGACTGCTCTTTCGGAGTCTTTGGTATCCTCCCCTTATTGCTCTGCCGCCGCTATATCAAAGAACTTGAAGCCCTTTCTTAGATTTTCTTCACCCGTTTTTCGACCTTTTTTTTGATCGTTTCATAGGTCGGCGGGGGACCGGTCCTTACGGTTTTTCCGTCGATAAACAGGCCGTCAACGATTCCCCATTCAAGAAAGGTTTCTCTATTCAGTGTATTAATTTCCTGAAAAATAATTTTATTATCATAAGTCTTGTTCAGTTCGGCAACAGCCTGTTTCGCCCGTTCGTAGCTCATGTTCTGCGCCGGGCACCAGCCATTGAGAAAAGCGGTAACCGTAACACAGCCGGGCGTAGAACCGGGTTTTTTCTTTTGTTTAATGAGCGCCGGGGGAACCGCGTCATTAGAAAAGGATTTCCAGAGAAGAACCTGGATCCCGGATTTATCGGCTTTTTTATAGCCCTGTTTTTTAAACCACGAGGCTTTCATCCAGAAGGGAAGAGAAAGCCCCCAGGCAGCCAGCCCTTTTCCCCCCAGGGAAATAACATCATCCTCAGCAGCTTTCAGAAGAGCTTTCCCCATCCCTTTTTTTTGAAAACTCCCCCTGCCTTCCGGATGGCCATGAACCCAGATGCAGTAGACCAGGTAAAGGCCGGAACCGGAAATAAAAGAATGTTCCGCAGGAAGGTACTGGATCATACCGCCCACAGAACCTTCATCATCAAGAGCCAGTTTCACCCGGAGTCCATTTTCCTGCATAGCGTTATACCATGTTTTTTTATGCGCTTCGCCTTCTTTAATTTCGTCGGACCAATCTTCAAGGCACTTGCAATAGAGAGATTCATATTCATTCGATAAATCGATAATTTTCATAACAATCACCTCGCAGTGTATCTATAATAGAGCATGAAAGATACTTTGTCAAGTTTCTTTCATGTAAAAATTATAATATGGGCTTGATTTTTCTTTTGAAAAAATGTATACTTAATATACTGCATACGTTATAAAGCGGGAATATAAAATTGATATATAGAGTAACAATAAAAATTATCCTCATATTTTTGCTGTTTATTCCGGCAGACCTGCTGCCGGAGAGTGCGGCTCATAAGGAAAAGAGTGGAAAGCCTGTTATTACCATAACAAATTCCACAACTTTTCCCCCCTATTCCTATATCGATGAAAGTGGAAAGCTGGGCGGAATTATAATCGATTACTGGAGACTCTGGAGTAAAAAGAATAATATAAAAATACGTTTTGAGCTGGTAACCTGGCACCGGAGCCTGGAGCTGGCAAGGGACCGTTCCGGGTATGTACAGGGAGGATTATTCCAAACGGAAGAAAGAGAGCAGTATCTCGATTTTACCGGTGATTATTCGGAGATAAAAACATCCGTATTCTTGTTACACTCTCTTGATTTGGCTGATATAAACGACATGGAAGATTACCGGCTAGGGGTAAGCAAAAGTTCGGCAGCCCATGAAATGATGAGAAAAAGTTATCCCGGTGTGAAATTGAAAATTTTTAAGGGGAATAGTGAAATTTTTAAGAGTTTTAAGAACGATGAAATAAAAGGTTTCGTGACAGATGATCCAGTAGCCCAGTATTATATGTCAAAATTCGCTATCCTGGGAAAATCGAGAAAATATGAGACTCTCTATTCTTCAAAGCTGCGGGCTGCAGTGCGGAAAGGGGATACGGAGTTTCTGGACCTGGTAAACAGGGGCATGAGCAGGATCACTGAAGAGGAACTGGAACAGATCCATGCCAGGTGGTTAACCGAAAAGAGCGGGTTCCCGGAGTGGGTTATCAAACTGTTTATTGCTATTATTACCGGGATACTCATCGCGGCGTTGGTACTTCACATTGTTATTTTAAAGGTACAGGTAAAGAATAAAACAATTGAGCTGGAAAAGGCGAAAGAGGCGGCAGAGGCAGCGAACCAGGCAAAGAGCGTTTTCCTGGCA
Organism: bacterium; assembly: GCA_024224995.1. Next base: position 23,852 of record JAAENB010001140.1, read on the forward strand.
AACATGAGCCACGAGATACGGACACCAATGAACGCTATCCTGGGATTCGCGGAATTACTGGAAGATAGAGAAACAGAAGGACGATATAAACAGTATTTGGAAGCAATCTCCGGAAGCGGGAAAACGCTGCTCTCTTTGATAAATGATATTCTCGACCTGTCAAAAATAGAAGCGGGAAAAATGGAGCTGCAGTATACGGCAATGGATATGCGGCACCTGGTTTCCGAAATAGAGCAGATATTTTCTCACAAAATGAAAGAAAAGGGAATTTCTTTTATCGCGGATATCGATCCCGGAGTTCCCGGCGGGCTGCTGCTCGATGAAGTCCGGCTCCGGCAGGTGTTGTTTAACCTGGTGAGCAACGCGGTAAAATTCACGGATTCAGGTTTTGTAAAAATAATAATGAATGTACTGGCAGTTTCGGACGGTACCGATACTGCCGATCCCGACCTGATTGATATGATCATATCGGTACAGGATACGGGAGTTGGGGTTCCGGAAGATGAGCATGAGCGGATATTTGAAGCTTTTCAACAGAAGGCTGGACAGTCCGTATCCAGGTACGGAGGTACCGGGCTTGGACTTGCAATATCAAAAAAGCTGGTAACTGTTATGGGGGGAGAGATCGTTGTTGAAAGTGAAGAGGGAATAGGGGCTGTTTTTAGTATTGGACTCAAAAAGGTAAAGATAGAATGGCCGACGGAAGAGACAGAACATCACGCCGTTAATGACGCGGATTATATACAATTTGAACAAGCGACTATAATAGCAACAGATGATAATGCCTTTAACCGGATGCTGCTTAAGGGAATTCTCGATTCACCTGAGCTGGAGATCCTTGAAGCGGAAAACGGAAAAGAGCTTCTGGACCTGGTAGAAAAGGATCCCCCCGGGCTTATTATCCTGGATCTAAAGATGCCGGTAATGGACGGGTATGAAGCGTTAAAGATCTTAAAAGGGGATGACCGGTTAAAAGCGATACCCGTAATTGTGTATACCGCGTCCGCCACGGGAAAGGATATTGCCGTAATAAAGAGATCGGGCTGTGACGGGTTTCTAAGGAAACCGGCAACGCGATGGCAAATTATTGAAGAGCTGGCCCGGTTCCTGCCGCATTCCAGGATTCCCGCAGCCGAGCAGACGAAACGCAAAGAACCGGGGGAGGTGGAACCGGGAATAAAGGAAAAAATCCCCGAAGTAATCGCGATCCTTGAAAAAAACTATCTTGAACCGGTCAAACGATTGCGGTCGACTATTTTAATTGACGATATTAAAGAGATCGGAGAAGCGGTCCGGAACCTGGGAGAACAGTATGGGCTGGACATGCTCCGGCAGTGGGGAGGAACAGTATATGAGCAGGCAAATAATTTCGAAGTAGACAGCCTGGTTGTGTCACTGGAATCATTTCCTAATTTACTGGAGCGACTTCGCAGCTTATAAGTTGTTATACCGGATCATTTTCCTCCTTTACGGAACGAACCGTAATAAACGAATAGAGTATGGGAATAAATCCCAGGGTAACGGTCGTGGAAAATACCAGGCCCCAGGCCAGGGTAAGGACCATGGGACGGAGCGAGGGGATATCCCCGCCGAAACCATAGGCCGTGGGAAGGAGGCCGGCAAAGGTGGTAAGGGTTGTTAAAATAACCGGACGAAAACGGTCGACACAGGCATTGGCAATGGCCTGTATTGACTTACCCTGTTCTTTACAAACGGAATTGATATGGGATATCATCACAATCGTATCGTTAACAACAATCCCAATAAGGCCCAGGAGCCCCATAAGAGAGATAAGAATAAGCGGACGGTTATGAATAATTAAGGTAAGAAATACACCCATCACCGCGTAGGGGATAATGGACATAATAAGAGCCGGTTGTAAATATGAGTTAAAAAGAATTACCAGCAGAAAATAGATGGCAACAAGGATAACCAGGCCGGCCAGAAATAAACCGCCCATACTCATGGAGGCTTCTTCCTCCTGACCGGCCAGTTTCATGGTAAGCCCGGGAATAGCAGCGGCCTTTTTTTCGAATTCCTTACGGATAAGGGCGTTCACTTCAGAGGGAGTAATTATTTTGCTGTTAACATTCGCGGTAATTGCCACGGAGCGTTTCCCCCGGTAATGGTTGATTACCGCCGGTCCCGTACCCGGATCAAACTCGGCAAAATGTTTAAGCGCAATCAGTCGGCCTTCCCGGTTCGCCACGGGAAGTTCCAGGATGCCGTGAGCCCGGTATTTTTTGGGGGCTTTCAGCCGAACCCGGAAATCTATATCTTCACCTTCGAACCTGATGGAAGTGGCTACAGCGCCGTCAAAGGCCGTGCGTACTGTTTGAGCCACCTCCATGGAGGTGAGCCCCATACGGGCCAATTTGGAATAATCGAGTTTGAGTTGTAATTCTTCTTTTCCGGGAATATTGCTGGTTTCAATAGAGCTGATGACATCTTTTTTGGAACCCGGTTTTTTCATGAGTTTTTTGTTTCGCTCACGAAGAAATTTTAGGGTCTCATCTTCGAATTTTTTCCGAATAGAGTCGTTGTTTGTGGTGTAGATGACATGGATTGCTTTACCCACGGGCAGACCCGGCATTTGCTCAACGTTTAAGCGGTGAAAGCCTTTTTCTTTTTTCAGGATTTTAAGTTTTGGTTTAAGCATATCCATAATTTTTTCCGAAGTAATGGACCGGTGCGCTGCGGGAATAAGAAAGACCTTAATAACGGCCCAGTTACTGTACTGACCGCCGCCCGTACCCATGAGCGCAACATCATGATGCCCAACGTGGCTGGTAAAACTTTGTAAGGCATTTTTGGGAATGGTTTTGGAAACTTCTTTTTCAATATCTCCGGTCATTTTAGCAGTTCGAGCCAGGGAGGTTCCCTGGGGAGTTTCAATAATAATGCCAAAGAAATCGGGATCAATATCCTCATCGAGCATAAAGCGCATAAAATTATACGAAAATATCAGAACAGTTAAAAGAAGCAGCAGGTAGCCTGCAAGAACCAGGGAGCGTTTTTTCAGAGCAGCAAAAATTGTCCGGTGATACCATGCTTTTGCCGTTTCAAGCACCAGAAAGCGTTTTTCCAGAGCAGCAAGAATTGTCCGGTGATACCATTCTTTTACCGAATTAAGCCATCGTATGCGCCAGGGAGGTTTCGCATGAGGTTCCGCATGAGGGTTCGCGTTAAGCAGGTGAACAGGAATAAAGAACAGAGCCTCTCCAAGAGAGAAAAGAAGGAGAATGGTAATAACCATAGGAATGGAATAGGTGAATTTTCCCATAACACCGGGAATGAACAGCAGGCTGCCAAAGGCCATAATAGTCGTGCCCACTGCCGCGGAAACAGGCATGAGCATACTTTTTACCCCTTCCAGAGACGCTTTCAGCGGACTCATCCCTTCTTGTTTCAGGCTGTATATTTTTTCAGTAATAACAATGGCATCATCAACAATAATACCCAGTACAAGGATCATTGAAGTAAGGGTAATCATATTAAGATTTATTCCAAAAGGGCGAAAAAGAATAAGGGCACCGAATATGGAAAAGGGGATTCCAAAAGCGCACCAGAAAGCGCTTCGGATATCGAGAAACAGGAACATAACGAGCAAAACCAGGACAAAACCCATAAGCCCGTTTTTTAGAACCATATCGAGCATAATTTCCGTAAGAACGGAATAGTCGTATATGAGGGAGGCTTCTACTGATTTGGGAAGTGTTTTTTTAAAGTTGCTAAGACATGTTTTGAGTTCATCACTTACGTCAAGGATATCGGCGCTTTCCTGTTTGAAAACCATAAGTGATATGCCCGGTTTGGCGTTTCCGTGGTATAAAATTTGAGGATCTTTAAAGCCCGGGGTAATGGAGGCAAGTTTGGAGATCCGGACACTATTTCCCAGGAAATTTGAACGAATAATGGCATTTTTAACGTCCAGGGGTTTTTCATATTCAGCAAGGGTAACGATTTTTTTTTCGGAAACAAATGATTCAATGGTACCGCCGGTACTACGGACATTCCTTGATTTAATGGCGTGCAAAATTTCAGCGAAAGAAATTTTTTCTTCTTTAAGTTCTTTAATATCAACATTTATTTTAATTTCCCGTTTCCGGTAACCCACCATGGGAATACTGCTCACCCCGCTGATCTCTTTCATCTGTGATTCCAGCTCTTTTGCGTATTTGCGAAGTTCCAATTCAGGAACATTTCCGCTTAAGGCAATTTCCAGAACCGGAAGACTGGCGGACGTGTGTTCTTTTATAACAGGTTTTCCCGAAATAGTATTTGGCAGGTCACTAACACGGGAAACGGCATCCCGTATCGCG